>CAMCYZ010000314.1 GCA_945885545.1 Spirosoma fluviale | reverse complement strand
ACTGTTGCTGTCGTCATTGTATTGCCAAAACAATTTGTCATCCTGTAATTGCGAAAACGTTTTGTCGCCAATCATTTTGTAGTACTCAAATTGTTTTTTTACACTGGATAAATAGTCGTTTGTCATAATTTCATATCTCTTTGGTGTGACGTCCTAAAATGACCGCTAAAGTGCCGCAGCTTAGCGAAATGGCGGATTTAGAAGCACTTACTTTCAATTTAGTACTAAACGTCATTTGAAAACCTAATGTTCAATTTAACACTGAACCCGCCATTTTGCCAAACTGCTGTTGTGTGCTGTTTTTATTAAAGTCCCTTAAAAAAGTTCCAAACTTCTTCTGCAAATTCAATATCTCTGTTTTGTACACCTTGTGCAGGAGACGAATTGGAAAATACTGTTTTGCTTGGGGCTTGATGTCCTGCATTATTTAATATGTAATAAACTAATGGTTTTGCGCCATTATATATTCTTTTTTCTACGTTTCCTGCATCGCTAGTATTAAGGTCAAATGTTGAAGTTGTTGGTATGACATTTTGCAAACCGTTTCTTTGTAACCAATAACTTAAAGTCGCTGGCTGCGAAATTACTTTTCCACGATTACAATTTCCACCTACATTAGCAACGCATCCTCCATTTGCTGGCATTGCTGGGTCATTTGTTCCGTGTGTTAGCAAAATTGGGATGGGAAGTATGGAGCCATTTGTGCAAATTCCACTTTCCGGAAACTCAGGTAAATTGCCACTACCCACTGCTATGGCCTTAATTGTTTCTGGAAATTGAAAAGCGTAAGAAAAAGTCATTAAAGCTCCATTACTTCCACCTGTCAAATACATTTTTGTTGAGTTGATATTCAAATCAGCCATTAGTTTTGCATTTAATTGCTTCAAAAACGTAATATCGTCACCTTGACTGCCTGAAATATCATCACTTCTACAATCATTCCAACCAGGATTTCCAAGGTTATCAGGCGAACCTTCAGGATATACTACTAAGAATTTATCAATGTCTGCAAGTGTTCTGAAAACAGAAAGCGGATGCTCGCCAAGGTTTGAAACTCCTAACCCTGTGCCACCACCTCCGTGCAAAACTGTTACAACAGCATTTACAGTTGTCATTCCTGTTGGTCTATAAACTAGATATTTCCGTGTTACATTGTTTACCGTTATGTAATTCGTTGTCAAGCCTTCTTGGTATGGAATAGCATTAGGATTTGAAGGATTTGGATTGTCGTCATACTTGTTACAACCAAGGGCAAAAATCACGACAAATAATAAAAATGTTCTAATCATATTTTATTTATTTGGATAGTTATACTTGGTTAGATATTGTTTTCCTGGAAAGGTTTAATCTTGGTACGTTTTTTTTTAAAATAGCACACAACGTTTTGCAGCTACAAAAAGTTGGCGATTTTTACCACAAATGTTTACACGAAGCATACACTGCAAATTTATAAAAAACCATCATACGAAGAACTGAACCGCCACTTGTGCCAAACCCGTGTTAGCGGTTGCCCTTACTAATCAAATGCTAAATGAAATTAAACTTCGCCTCCAATTATAACAGAGTTTAGAGTAACTTTTTTGAATCCCTAGCTACTTATTCATTTTTGGGCTCACCAAAAACAAAAAAAACCATTAGCTTCCGAGAGTTGTTGACCCTCCTAAGCTAATGGTATCTGCGAAAGACAAATATTTTCTTTAAGCTGACTTTGAAGTTGCTTTAGAAAGAAAGAATAAAACAGTATTGAGTATCAAAAACACAATAGGACCTCCAAGCATTTGGAATTGGGGCGGTGTTGCTTGAATGTGCGTGTAAATTGCAACTATTCCCCAACCAAAAATTGAATAAACAACCCATTTACGATATGCAGGCATAAGAAGCCCTACTGCAAATGCCACTTCACTCAACCCAATTGGGAAACGCATCCAAAGAGGATATCCCCAACTTTCTAAATTTTTGATTTGCATTTCAACGCCAAGAAGTTTTGTAATGCCTGAACCTAAAAATGCGAAGGCAAGCAAGCCTACAAGAACCCACGTAAAAATGTTTTTTGTTTTACTTGTCATATTTTTTATGTTTAAAATTATTGGACAAAAATATAGCTGATGAAAATAATAGCTCTTAAGGTAGTTTAAGAAATTATTCTGACCGTAACTTTTTGCGTAACGCATTCAGATCGACCGGAACTTTGATGTGTATCAATGTCAAATCTCTCTTTCACCTATTTTATTCAAGATAATGATGATTTCTTCTTGTTATAAATTTATTTTTGATTTAATATCTTTTACTATAGCCTCGTTTTCATAAGGGTACTCTACGCCTGGCTCTGTTATCTTTGTACGAGGTAATTCTTCTTTAACTAACTTTCTTATTCGTATCCTTTGCTCTTCAAAATATCTTCCACCTATTAAAACGAGACTTACATGGGCCAGAGATTTTATTTTCGTAAAGCCTTCTTCTTCACTAAGAGTGCCGTATATAGTTATATCTCCTATAGATTGAACAAGTTTAATGACTTCGTCTCGGCGATATGGATTTCCTCCGAATAGAACTATAACTGGCGCATTCTTGTTTTTAGATACACTTTCTGATACTAACATAACTTTCAAATTTTAACCCCTCTTGTCATAGGCACTTCGACAAAAATGAGTTCCGCTTCTTCTGATGCTTTAATCTTTATTGTTTCTGTTTCATATATACCCAAGGCATCACCTTCATTAAGTATGTAGTTATCGATAATTATGTTTCCAGTTACACAATGAATGTAAACGCCATTGCCGCTGAGATTCATCACGTAATCAAGTGTTACATTTTTTTCAATTTGGCTTACACTTAAAAAAGCATCTTGGTTTATCAAGGCAGTATTCTTGCGTCTATCGGGTGATAGCGTCAATAAAATTTTATTCAACTTATCTTCTGGCTGATACGCAAAGGCTTCGTGGCGAGGTTTAACATTCATTTCCTTTGGATAAACCCAAATCTGATAACTGTGAAACAATTCTGTTTTCGAAGTATTGAACTCACTGTGCATAATCCCTGTACCAGCACTCATAGTCTGTACACTATTTTGATGAATAATGCCTTCGCTGCCCGTATTGTCTTTGTGAGCCTGTGAACCCGCAACCACAATGGTGCTAATTTCCATGTTTTGGTGGGGGTGCATACCGAAGCCTTCACCAGCATTTACAATATCATCTGCAAAACCAGTTAATTCGCCAAAATGAGTTTGATTAGGAGTAAAAGCATAAGCACTTTTTTTCCAAGCGTCATGCTTATGCCAACGGGCTTGATTGGGTCTGTGTATGAATTTCAATTTATTTTTTGTTTCGGCAACAAAAATAGATATTGAAAAAAAACAGACTCCTTAAGGTAAATTAAGAAATTTATTTACTTACAACTTTTCTGCGAATCTCACTCAGGTATTCAGGTGTTATGCCTATATAGGCAGCAATAAGTTTTAGTGGCAGTCGCTGTGTTAGGCTAGGATAAGTTTGAATGAAATCGATATATCGTTCTTCACTTGTAGAACTAAGAAGCATTCTTGTCCGCTTGTTTGCGGTTATGATGTTTCTTCTCAACATTTTTATTTGTTCAAGAAGAACTTCTTTACTTGCATTTCCCCAAATATCTAACATTTCGCTTTCTATCCAATAGACTTCACTGTCTTCAATCGCCTCAATTGTTATATCTGAAGGAACATTATTAAATAAACTATTCATATCAGTAATAATCCAACCTTCAGGCGCGAACTGCATGATATGTTCTTTACCCGTATCATCTAAAACATAACTTTTTAAACAACCCGTAATAACCTTGCAACCAATTTTGCAA
>CAMCYZ010000313.1 GCA_945885545.1 Spirosoma fluviale | reverse complement strand
CGTTGTAATAAAAATCATACCTTACATCGGTTCCTCCCGATAAATTTTGAAGTTTGATGATAAGCGGAGAACAACCAAGGGCAATGTCACCAAGTGTCTTGAAATCCCCTTCTAGGGCATCGGCAGGCCGATTGATTTTGTCGCATAGTATTTGGGCCACAGCCTGATTTTGACTAAGCCAAAAAATGACTAGCCCAAAAAGAATCCAAGCAACTTGTTTGGTGAAGGTCACAACGATAATAGAGAAATTTGATGTGAATTTAATAAAATTAAGTGGATTTGGAACGAGAAACTTATTTAACGGCTTCCACTTAAGCTCAAAAAAGTATAGACTCACTTATGATAGCTTGCGTTCATTCAGGTCTTTGTTTCAATTTATTGCCCAAAACGATAGTTTTCCTTTCAGTTTCCGCAAGTTTTGTCTTTGAAGTAAGCCACGGATGAAATTATTTTGGAGTAGTAGAAATATCTTTGGCCTGTATATGTTTATCTGATTTTCCAGTCTAACCAATAGGTGACTCCAAATTCGGTAGTAATAAAGAGGTCGTATTTTGTAAAAAAGCTTGAATTGGCTCCTCTAAAAGGTGGTTCTTCCAAGTTTCTGTTTGACACTACTTCATTTGTCCTTTCTGCTCCGGTAAGGGCGTCTATGGGTTCGTATATACGTTTGTGAAATGCATAGGCCTTTGGGTTGCTGAAGCTTTCTGATGACAGATAGGGCGTTTGGGTGACGTCGTCAAGCATATCAGAAAAGCAGACATTGACTCTTCCTTGTGCCATAAAGTCCATCCTACGGTTTATTTTTATGTTAAAACCCAAGCCCAAGGGAACATAGGGCAGAATGGCAGCATATTTTTTGTCAGTCCCTTGTGTATTGAGGGGCCTTAGCCTTACCCAATCCCCTTTTGTGTCTGAAAACGTTTCTCTTGCCGAAGGATTATTGTGCAGTAAACCCAAGCCGAAGGTAAGATAGGGCAAGAATTTATTCCTTCGTCTGTCAATAGTCGATAGGTTTTCAATAAAATATATTTTTTCTGAAAAATCTATTTGTAAAGATCTATTCCGAAAATGAAGCCCTCTGATGTAGTTGGAGGCGAAGAATATTTTTGTATTTTGATTGTACTTAAAGTCGCTTCCTCTTAATTCAGTAAAGTGTATTCCGACATGATGGGCTCGGCGTTCGTTTACTTCTCTGGTATAATAGAAAGAAGAATTAAATGAAGTAGATCTAAAAAGTCCTTTAAATGGATATCTGTATGGCGACAGGTCTCCATAGTAAGTGGTAGTGCCAACAGCACCACTAATGGTCGAATTGGTAATAAATCTGCCTCTCTGAGCAAAGACAGAGAAGGTTGTAATAAAGAGAAAAGCTAGAGAAACAAGGTATTTCATCTAAAAAAATTAATTTTCAAGGCACGTATTAAACGTAAATTTAATTTAATTATTGAAAGATTTGTAGGCTTGGGTGGTTTTTTTATTAGGAGGTGGTGAAGTAGGGGGGAGTTTGTTAATTAGGCAATTAGGCAATTTGCTAATTAGTTAATGTGCTACTTCGTTAATTGGGCGAGCTCTGTGCACTCTGTGCAAAACTCCGTGTACGCTGTGGTAAAATATAAACACTTATGCACATAGGATACATAGAATAACACCTATGATCTCTATGTGTTAAAAAAAATAACGAGGAAATTAGGCTTGCTCCGTGCAACTCTGTGCAAAACTCCGTGTACGCTGTGGTGAAATATAAACACATAGCCACATAGGACACATAGAATAACACCTATGATCTCTATGTGTCTATGTGTTAAAAAAAACAACGAGGCAATCGGGCGAGCTCTGTGCAAAACTCCGCGTGCTCTGTGGTAAAATATAAACACATAGCCACATAGTACACATAGAATAACCCCTATGATCTCTATGTGTCTATGTGTTAAAAAAAACAACGAGGCAATCGGGCGAGCTCTGTGCAAAACTCTGTGTACGCTGTGGTAAAATATAAACACATAGCCACATAGGACACATAGAATAACACCTATGATCTCTATGTGTTAAAAAAAACAGCCACCCAATGCCTTAATTTGTATATTTGCATAATTTAAAGTAACAGAAATGGTATGAATACATTCACTTTTATTGTTGGCCCAGTGGCCGCTGGAAAAACAACTTTTATGGAAAATAAATTATACAACCTGAATAAAAAGGAGTGTAATTTTTTTGACCATTACAAGGCAAAACTAATGATTCAATTATATGCCAACGATAAAAGTAAATTCAACGACATAAATCTAGGTATTGCGTTAAAAAACGCTATTCATGATAGCATACTCAACCACAAGGATTTTATGATGCAAATTCACTTTACAACAGAGCAGCTAAGTCAAATAAATAGCTATCTGCATGAATACAAAAATAAATTTGATTTTAATGCTCACTTTATTGCTGTGAGTGAAGTAGAAATCCTTAAAGAGCGAGCAAACAAAAGAGAATTGCTCGGAGGACATTCATCAGAAGTCAAGTCGATAGACAAATCTTTTAAACAGTCTTTTAAGAATTTTATTACTTATCTTCCAACATTCAAAAAGGCAACCATCTGGGATAACACCAAGGAGTTCGGTTTTAACAGCATGGAGCCACAGCTCGTATTTGAAAATGGGACTTTAAATTTTAAAAATTCCAGTTTAACAGACTACGCACAGACGCTATTTAACAGTGTGGAAGCGTATTTGTGAAATGGGGTGGTTAGTTAGGCATTGAGGCAAGAAGGCATTGAGTCAATTAAGCTAGCTTTGTGCAACTCTGTGCAAAACTCTGAGTACTCTGTGGTGAAAAAAGGCACGGAGGCAACGAGGCACAAAGGCAATGAGAGTAATTTGTTAATCGGGCGAGCTCTGTGTGGCTCTGTGCAAAACTCTGCGTACTCTGTGGTAAAAAAAATAAACACATAGCCACATAGAATAACACCTATGCTATCTATGTGTTAAAATAAACTCACATACTATCCGCCCCGCCTTTCTGGAAGACCACTTCTTTTACGAGTCCGATGGAGTTGAAGTGTAGAATCATGGCTTCTGATGTGGTAGTGTTTCGGATGTTTTGGCACTGTGGGCCACGTTCGAAGAAATAGACCACATATTTTTCTGACTTTTTGTCTAAAAGCTGATAGTCGTATCGGCCAATGGTTTTCACGATTTCGTTTTCCGAAATACCTAGTATTTGATCTTTGTTGTCCTTTAGTATTTGTAGCTGCTTTATTCGTTTTCCTTCGCAGCCGCCACGGTCGCCTTTAAAGGCTTCGGTGTCAAAGCCCTTTATTTCGAGCGGTTTTGAGTAGGAGCAAGCCTGCAGCAGCACGATGCCTGAAATGTATAAGGTGTATTTTAAAATATGCATTCTGAATGGTTTTTTATAGACGGCAAACGGCCTTCCGCAATGAGTAATTATTTATAAAATGATCATTAAGTTCGATTAATTATTGTTTCTGTAACGTTTTTAAATGCTAAACCACCAAGTTCAAAACGTTTCGGCTACGCTCAGTGACGGCACTTCGAGACCTAGCGGTCGCAATTTCATTCAGATTATCATCTGAATTTCATTGTGCTCAGTGACGGCAATCCCTGTCAGTTCGAGAGGTCTCGCTGTCAGTTCGAGCGTAGTCGAGAACACGTGCGTATGTACACGTCGCAATGACATCAGGGCTCGCTTCTCGACTCCGCTCGAAGTGACAAGGACCGAGCGGAACGCCGCCCGCTACTCTCGAAGTGACAAGAAGTCCTTGTCAATTCGAGCGGTCTCCCTGTCAGTTCGAGCGTAGTCGAGAACACGTCGCAATGGCATCAGGGCTCGCATCTCGACTACGCTCGATGTGACAAATACAGAGACCTAGCGGTCGCAATTTCATTCAGATTATCATCTGAATTTCATTGTGCTCAGTGACCGCAAGTCCTTGTCAGTTCGAGCGTCCCTCCTGTCAGTTCGAGCGTAGTCGAGAACACGTCGCAATGGCATCAGGGCTCGCATCTCGACTACGCTCGATGTGAC
>CAMCYZ010000312.1 GCA_945885545.1 Spirosoma fluviale | reverse complement strand
CAGGAATGACCAACTCGTGCCCGTCGCAGTCTTCCTCGGGGTGGTACTGGTAGTCAAGTAGAGACGGCAGCAGCATGTTTGGATAATGATACAAACTCGGATGTTCGTGATTGTCGGGATTTTTCTCCAAAGCGCCTGAAACAGCAGAAGATACAAGGAGAGGGTCGGGGGGCAGACAGGGCGGCGGAAGCCAACTTGTTGTACCCGAAGGCGCATGCGAGTAGTATATCGTTCCATCGGTGGAGTGGCAGGTGGTCCAGCCGGGTGGAAGGGTGTAGGAGGAGTCGGCAGCTGTCTGGTACTGATATACATTCTCTCTTACCTGGTGACCGCTGTCCAGCGTAGTGTACGGATCAATCACCTTGTAGCTTGTTTGCTTCTGTACATCGGCAATATTTGAGGGTATATGTGGCAAATTACTTCCATAAGCCGACTTTCCGGAAAGCTTATGATAACAATATGTGCGCCCGTGACTTTCTTGTCTGATGTCCCATTGCGACTCGTCTCCAAAGTAAGTATGGAGGTGATTGTGCGAAGGGGGGTACTTTTTGACTGCAACCCAGTGTGCAGCGCACGCAAGCTGCATTTGGCGCCCGAAAAATTTGCTGAAGCCGTAGGGGATGCCCGGATCTCGCAGTGGGGGAACCGCGATGGGGTAGTCTGCGCTGGTGACGACGTATGGAGTCTTTGGGCATTCGCAGGCGAAAAGAATAACTCCAATTTCTTTTTCCTTGGTCACTTCATTTTTGCGAGGATACCAGCTTGAGTACCGCAACGCATACACACATTCGGGGCTGAGATAACACGCCTCGCCGAAGAAACCTGGATCAGTTGACCTAGCCACCTTTTTCATGCCCAAGTCACAAATGTTGTCAACGAGTGTGGCCCTGCAGCCGTGCCAAGCAAACATCAGGTTTATGTCGTCAAGTCCTGGCTCTAATTTGCTGCAGTACCTTTGTCTGTAAACTCTCAAGCCGTCTTGAAACAGAGGAGTGGCAACTAGATCGCGATGGCAATTTTCAAACTTCACTTCGGGCAAAAGCATAGCCTCCGCTCTTGATGACTCGAAGAGCCTGTTTCTGAAATCCAACTCTTTGCTTTCTGGACTTCTCACAAATTCAATACGGTTGATGATACCTTCAAGATCAAAATCCTTGCTTCTGAACTTGCTTGTGACAAAATGCCACAAACTCCTGTGCCGCTCTTTGTCAAGTTGGTACATTTTCGCCTTGGCCTTGTGAACAGATCCATCACGAACTTCTTTCGGCCTGGGGAACAATGAAGTTGTCCGCAGCAAATCGCTTTTGCTGTAACATGGCAGCGCTTGCAATTGTTCATGATCCGTCATGGTTGAAATGTCCGAATCCAAGTCCAGAACATTGAAAACCGCATGCCTTTGCACCCACTTGCAGTAGAATCGATAAGCACCAGTTGCAATGAAGATTAGGGCGGCGAGAACGCACAGCCCAGCCACCAACGCCACGTCAATCTTCAAAAACTATTGTTAGACTAGATGAAAAAGGCAAAGTAGCATTCAAGCAGCGCAATGCACCTGCATGCGGCAAGCAGACGACCCTACAGAACCTTGCGGCGACAGCATTCCTGCGCCGCACTGCACACACGACAGAGTTCGTTCTTCAAAAAAAGTTTTTGCATCACACCCAAAGTCGTCCACCAGACTCGGCAACGTGCCATCTACACTGGCACCTATGATGACACTCGAGACATCGGTCAGCGCACTTGTGATGCCCAGCAGCTGCCTCGCATGCAGGGGAGTGGTTGGTTTTATGGTGGCTTCTGAAACGGGCGGCTTGGATATTCTCGGTATTTGAAAAGATACTGCAGATTGGGCTGGAAACAGGCCGGATGCGAATTGCACAGCGAGAACGCTGGTGTTTGCCAACATAGACGCCGTGGCGGCAGCGCCTTGATTGGGTGACAAAAACTCGACAGCTGTTTGTGATGGCAAATCCCAGCCGCGTCCAGGAAGCGTGATCAACAATCTGCCGGTGGAGGGAACTGCGACTTCAGGTTGCAAAGAAATCGTCATAGTTACCTGTTTTTGCGATGAAAGGACACTCGATAGAGTGATTGAAGGCGAATTCAAGCCGAGATTTGGAACGACTGCCACAAGATTACCGACGGTGCTTGAACCGATCACAAGTCCATGTTCGTTGAAAACGGCTGCGTTCACTGCGAGCGAAGTTACTTGCGGCGTCGAGGGATTAGCAACCCCGGTAAACGTCATGGAAAACGCTTCTTGGCCCATAAAAATGCCCGACATGATGGTTATTACCATCGACGAACCCTCTACACTTACAGCACCCGTCCTGACTGGATTGCCGATTGGCGAGAATTGCACAGGCGTGCCGGAGCTGCAATTGAATGAACCTGTGAGCGTAACAACAATCTTGCCGTTGACGGGGATAGGACTGTCTGGGCTCATCGTAATTGTCATTGAGATGCCTCTGCCGCCCCTAGCAGGATTTGACAGAGAAATAATGGGTGACAAAGCTCCCAATGAATTTGTTCTGACGTCCCACATGTCGATTTGATTAGAGGTTGAACCGGTGAAGCCACCAGCCAGGAACATCAAGCCGCGCAGGGGCAGCACTGCAGATACCAGCATGGAGCGAGCCGCTGTAAGGGTGCGTGTGCTCCAGTCGCCAGTTGATGCAGAAAATATATCAACATCGTTGGAGTATTGGCCTGTGAAACTCTGTGTTGCCGCTTTCAGTCCTCCTGCGAATACGACAAGACCTTGGAGGTCAAGGGCTGCTGCGGCGAGGAAATGCCTGGCGACCGAGAGTGACGCTTGTGACCAAGTCTTTGTTGCGCCGTTGTAGATGTCGACGACTCTGCTGCAGTTGCCCGCTGTGGAACTGCCTGGTGCACACGTCAGTGGCTCAAGGGCGATTTTTTGAAAGTTTTGAGTTACCTGACCAACCACCGGCGAAGAATGCTAAAGACTGCGATGGCAGCGTTGCAGCAGCAAGGTAGGCCCGTGGCACAGACAGAGACGCAACGTTCCACTCTTGGCTCTCCGCATTGTAAACGTCGACTACGCTGGACGCGGAGCCGGCGGAGGTGAAGCCTCCTGCCAACAAAAACTGGTGAAAACAACGCACATTCTTGCGTTAAACAATACGCAATCAGTTTCATTCGAGGCGGCGTTGTGCTCGGGGGTGCACCTGCGAATATGGCGATCGATTGCAGGGGCAGCGACGTCGCCGCGAGCGCATGGCGGGGCACACTCATGTTTAAAACAGAGGCGGTTATAGTGCCGGTAGATGCTATTTTGAGACAATCTACAGTGGGGAACGTTTTGGTCGATGATCCCACGTCACGTCCGCCCGCAAAGAACACGAGTGACAGGGCATCAAGAGATGTGGCTGCCATTGCAAAGCGTGGTATGGACAGGCTGACAGGCGACAATGACCAGGAGAGCGTTGCTGCATTAAAGACATCGATTCGGTTGCTTGAGATTGTTGTGTAACCTCCGGCAAAGAGCGCGAACGCTGCGTTCGCAGGAGAGGGAAGTTTAACTGTTGCGGCAGACAGCCAGGAGCGGGCAAGCGACAGGCATTCTTGCGTCCACTCGTCGCTCGAAGCCGAATAGCGATCAACTCGGCAATTATGTGAAGATCCTGATCCGCCTCCGGCAAACAGGACTTGGTCGTTGACGGATGTAGCGGCCAGCAAATATCTAGCGTCGCTTAAAGTGGAGGTAGCCCACTGTCCCCGTGACGTGGCGGAGACCCCGGCGAGAAACGAAAGCACCAGAAGTACTTGAACATGATTCATTGATTTAATTGATTTCATATTGAAGTCATTGTTCCTCATTGTTCATGCCGCTGCCTTCTTTCCTTGGAAATGTGGGCAGCCGCAACACCCCAGCCTCGATTCCGGTATGCACAGCTGCACAAGCTGCTGTGATTTGAAATATTTGGCACAGGTCAGCCAGGTTGTGGACCTCGTGTGATTGTAATTTTCAAACTGTATTTCAGTTCAAACTC
>CAMCYZ010000311.1 GCA_945885545.1 Spirosoma fluviale | reverse complement strand
CACCTAATTGACCCTATAAATGGAGGTACATACTGGTCAGTAGACGCATCAGGCAATAAACTAGATGGCCGAAAACAGATCTACGGGTTGGCATTTGCCATTTATGGATTTTCAGAATATTACAAAATATCGAAGAACCAGGAAGCATTAATAATAGCAAAAAACCTATATCTTGAAATAGAAAAGCACAGCTTTGACCATAAATCCAATGGCTACTTTGAAGCTTTTGCGGAAGACTGGAGTGCATTATCTGATATGCGACTAAGTGACAAGGATTTAAATGCCACAAAAACCATGAACACGCACCTGCATATTTTAGAAGCCTATACCAATTTATACGCCATATTTCCAGATAAGCAACTAGCTGACAAAATCGAGAATCTTTTAACGATTTTTAATGAAAAAATCATAGATTCAACTTTAGGGCAGTTAAACCTATTTTTTGACGATGATTGGAATTCTTTAAGCAAACGATATAGTTTCGGCCACGATATAGAAGCCTCTTGGCTTTTGCTGGATGCGGCTTTGGCAATTCAAAAAAATGAAATGATAGAAATATGGAAAAATAAAGCCATTCTGATTTCAGAAATTATCCAGAAAAATATAAACCCTGACGGTAGCCTTTATCATGAAATTGATGTAGAAAATAGGCACATAGATAAACACCGGGAATGGTGGGTAAGTGCTGAGGCTATGGTCGGTTTTTTAAATACTTATAAAATCACCAATGACAAGAAATATTTGAATGCGGTTTTTAGCCTTTGGGATTTTATTAAAAAACATATCAAAGATACCGAAAACGGCGAGTGGCATTGGGGAGTTTTGGATGAATATTCCAAAATGAAAGAAGATAAAATTGGATTTTGGAAATGCCCTTATCATAATTACAGAGCCTGTCAAGAAATCCTTGATCGCCTATGAGCAAATATGAAAGCAAGAAAATCATCAGTTTAATCACTTATTAAAGAAAATCTGTGCCGAAACTTCGAAAAGGCTGAATCAGAGGCATTCTGTGACATTTCAAAATATCCCTGCAAAACTTAAAAAAACAATCTCCTACCATTTCAAAAAAACTTCTTTGAATCGATATTTAGAAAAGCCTAAAGTGCAATAATTTCCAAAATAAACCTGATTTCAACGCTATAATTGTCCTGATTTATCCATTCTAAATACAATTCCTTCATTTTCTCTTTTTTTAGTGAAATTTATTATAGAAAATATCTCATTTATCTTAAATTGCATAAATAAACTATTTTTATATTTTTAACCAAATTTCAAACTATGAGAAAAAAACTATTTTTCCTCAAAAGCTTTGTACTAACATTGGTTTCGTTTTACGTCAATGCCCAAACCATGAACGTAACTGGAACAGTGAAAGAGCAAAGTGGTGAGTTACTTTACGGTGTCAATGTAACCGTGAAAGGTACCACTATCGGATCTACATCGGATGACAAAGGAAAGTACGCTATTGCTGTGGCAAAAGGGCAAACTTTGACATTCAGCTACATCGGCTACAAATCTCAGGATGTTGTGGTCGGAAATTCAAATGTAATTAATATTAGCCTCGCTCAAGATGCCAATGCCCTTGGTGAAGTGGTGGTTACTGCACTTGGTGTAGCCCGTCAAACGAGAGCCTTACAGTATTCTGTTACCGAAGTGAATGGTGACAACTTTACTAAAGCTCGCGAAAATAACCTTGGAAATGCATTAGCAGGTAGAGTAGCTGGCGTAAATGTTACAGCACCTGCCACAGGTCCGGGCGGCTCGTCAAGAGTAATTATTAGAGGTAACAAAACGCTAGGCGGTGCTAATCAGCCACTATACGTTATTGACGGTGTGCCAATTGATAACAGTCAAAATGGAACTGCAGGTTTATGGGGAGGATCAGACCAAGGAGACGGTCTTTCGAGTTTAAACCCAGATGACATTGAGTCAATTACCGTCTTAAAAGGAGCTAATGCCGCTGCACTTTATGGATCAAGAGGAGGAAATGGAGTAATTAACATTACAACCAAAAAAGGCACAAAAAGAAAGGGAGTTGGTGTAGAATACGGACTTAACTACGTTGCAGAAACTATCAATGATCAATCTGAACTTCAAAACAAATTTGGTCAAGGTGCTTATGTAAGTAATGTGGCCACCGCACCAGGAACTATCCAACAAGCTAGTGACTGGGGTCTTGCGGCATGGGGACCAAAAATGGACGGTAGGTCTATTCCGAATGTTTTTGGTGGAACAAGCAAGTATGAGTATGCAGGCAATAATTTTGACCGTTTTTACAGAACTGGAAATGCATTAACCAATAGCGTATCTCTTGCTGGAGGAAATGGCGACCAAAACTTTCGTTTATCGTTTGCAGACCTACGCTCTAACAGCATAGTTCCTAATTCTAATTTTGACAGAACCAATATTGCGTTCTCAACAAATTCGAAGTTTGGTAAAAAACTCACGGTGAATGGTAATATCCTATACTCTAAAGAAACAGCCAAAAATAGACCTAGAGTATCTGACTCTCCAGGAAACCCTGGGCAGGCGGTTTGGCGTCTCCCTCCCAATGTCAACATTGAGGATACCAAAGGCGACCCGAACAAGCTAGGTGCTTTGCCAGCCGGTTTGGACCCAAGTGTATACACTGCAGGAAATCGAAGACCAGGCACTGAAATGCTTTCAAATTATAGTGACTTCTGGGGTTCAAATGCATACTGGTCTGCTTATCAGTATAATAATACTACCAAAAGAGATAGAGTAACTGCTTCTGGGCAGTTAAAATATGATATTACAGACTTTTTATATGTAACGGGTAGATTAAGTTCAGATTTCTATTACATGAAGTCAGAAGGCCTTACGCCTCAAGGAACGGGTTTTCAACAAGGGGGTAGTATAGGAGAAAATTTCCAAAATCGTCAAGAAACCAATATGGATTTTATGTTGGGCTATGACGAAGAGTTTGGAAAGTTTTCGGTCAATGCTTTTGTTGGTGGAAACAAACAATATACGAAGTTTGAACAAATTGGTGCAAATGGAAATGGATTTTCTGTACC
>CAMCYZ010000310.1 GCA_945885545.1 Spirosoma fluviale | reverse complement strand
CAAGTAGAATATTTGACCAAATCTGCCATGAGAGCTGCTTCTATCAATTACGAAAACCAAAACTATGAAGAGTCTATTGAAAACTATTTACAAGTGGCTGCTTCCACCTCAAACCAAAGAGAAGTTATCTTAGCCCAAGAGGGATTAATAAAATCATATTATTTTAAAGGAAACTACGATAAAGTAATCGAATACAGCTCTAAACTAATTCAGGAGGGTGGCAATACGGTTTTGGGAGCTAAAAACCGGGCCATACTATTCAAAGCAAAGGCCCACATGCAGAAAAGAGAATATACCGAAGCCAAAACTAGCTTTGATGCTGTCATTGAACTTGCTAAAGACCTCTCAGGGGCCGAGGCCAAGTACTATCTAGGTGATATGCTCTACAAACAAAAACAATACGATGCTTCCATAAAATCACTTCAAGAGCTGGCAAATGACTTCTCAGACTTTGTGTATTGGTACGAAAAGGCCTTTTTGCTCATCGCAGATAACTATCAAGCCAAAGACGACAGTTTTATGGCAAAAGCTACTTTGAATTCTATTATTGAGAATTCGGAAAATAAAGAGACAATAGAAACAGCTAAACAAAAATTAAAAGCTATCAAATAAATGAATATTCAGCATTTTAAAGCCATAATTGTTCTGACCTTCATTTCCACTTATGCTTTTTCGCAAAAAACAGTGGTAAATGAGGAAATAAATATAACCAAAGATAGAGAAGTGGTCTTGCCCAAAGCCAATAGAATCATCGATAAGATATCGCCTGTAGTTACAGATAAAAAAGAAAAAAAGATGACTTACGCTTTTTTTGATAGGAAACCTACCGCTGTAGAAGAAACTAAGTTTGTTCCGAATGTAGTAAGTCCAGATTCGAAAAAATCAAACAATGACATTGCAATAGGCTACAATAACTATTTTAAAGTTGGCCTTGGCAATTTCGGAAGGATTTATGCCGAGACTTACATCAATTCTGAGCAAAATAAGAAATTTGTCTACGGCATTTCAGGATTTCACAATTCTACTAAAAGAGGCCCTGTAGCGGCTGAGAATTCTGCCACATCAAACAGTAAAATTTCTGTTGATGGCAAATATCACCAAAAAAATTACGAACTAAAATTGGATATGGGTTATGAAAATCGTGGTTACTATTTCTATGGATACGACACCCAAGTACATCAAGACTACACCAAGACAGATTTAAAGCAAGCAATTAATCTTTATAATTTTTCGGCTACGTTTGAAAATACAAACCCTAAACCAAAAGTGGACTACTCGTTGACAACAGGCATAAAGTCGCTTTCTGATTTTTACCAAGCCTCAGAAATTGATTGGGGAACACAATTTAAAGCTTACTTTCCACTTAAAGAAGATAAAATCACTGCTTTATTGGATGCAGAAGCTTATTTAACGCAACGAGAAGATAGTTATGACATCAATCCTGTAAGAAAAAGAAACCTATATCGTATAGAACCTGCATTTAGATTTGATTTTGGTAGAATCTCTGCTAAAATTGGATTCAAAGCCGTAAATGAATATGAGCAGATAGAAAAGATAAACGTTACTAAAGGGTATCCAACCGCCACAATTTCATATAAAACATCATCATTGACTTACTTTTTTATAGGTTTTGATGGGGATATTATCAGAAATACATTGCACTCGTTTTTGAATGAAAATCCTTTCTTAGTGGAGCAAGCGGTTTTGAAAAATACGTATAAAAATCAAGATTTTTATATTGGAAGTAGAGGTGAATTAGATAATGGCATAAGTTTTAATACCAAAATATCTTATGGGAAGTATGAAAACCTATATTTTTTCAATAAATATCCTGGAACTACATTCTCTCCAGCGAAGCAGCCAGTTAATGTAACCAAGTTTCAGGCTGAATACGAAGACGCCATTACTGACTTTGTAAATATTTCGGCCGAGATAGGATATTCAAATTTCGAAAATTGGAAATCAAACCTTAAATTAGACTACAATTATTACGAAACCGTGAAGTTTACCAAAGCTTATCATCGTCCTGCTTTTACGGGTCGTTGGGGAAATACATTTACATTGACCAATAAACTGGTGTCTTCTGTTGACATTTACTACATTTCTGGTATTTACGCCAAAGATTTGGAGTTGAATCAGGCAGTTAAACTGAAAGATATAATTGATGTAAATACAGAATTCACCTATTTATTTAGCAAACAATTTTCGGCATTTGTAAAATTAAACAATATTGTAGGTCAAAATTATCAGAGATATTACGATTATCCGCAATTGGGGCTTAACTTTGTCGCTGGCATTAACGTAGCTTTATAAATTCCCTAATAAATGCATAGCATACAGTATGATATACAACATTTAATCCAAGAACAGGATTTCTTAGTCCTGCCAGGTATTGGTTCATTTTTAGCAGGATATTCAAAACCTTACTTTGATGATAATGGTGATATTGTCATGCCAAAAAAATACCTTGAGTTCAATCAGCTAATAGATAGAGATGAAGACAATAAGTTATTCGAACTTTTGTCCAAAAAAATTAGCCGACCAGTTGAACTCGTGAAAGCAAGTTATTACGACTTTCTTAATCATTTTAGGTCTACTTTGGTTCTCAATAATAAGTTCGAGTGGGAAAACCTTGGAACTTTCTACAGAAATGAAAATCAGGAAATTCTCTTTTATTCTGAAAGGAAAATTGAAAAAGACTCGATTCATCAAGAGAATCGAAATACAGCTGCTTCATCTTTCATAATAAATGAAATAACTGAAATAGACAATCAAGACGATAATGTTGATTATGATTCAGAATATTCCGGTTCAAAGCCAAAAAACTACTTAAGATCATTACTTTACCTTATTCCGCTGTTCATCATTATTACAACCTTAGCATATACTGTTTTTATAAAACCAAACAATAAAAAGACCGAAAAACAAAACATGGTAGAAGACATAGATTCTTTGGCCACAATTCAAAAAATATTATATTCTAATTCAAATCCTAGTTTAGAAGAAACCGAACTATCTTCCAAAAAAGATTTCAATAGAAGTG
>CAMCYZ010000309.1 GCA_945885545.1 Spirosoma fluviale | reverse complement strand
GTTTGAAGGTATAAGATTCAACAATCTTACAAAATTACATTATTCCATCATACAATTAGACAATTCTATTTTTTTGATAGAAAAAAATATGAACCCCCTACGAAGATTCACGATAAAACCGAATGCTAATTTTCAATAACAAATTTTCTACATAGGTAAAACTGAGGTTTTAGAAAGATTTACTACCGATTTGGCTAGGATTCCCTTAAAAAGTGAACAATTCCAGCAAGGCCATGGGTATACATCACAATCAAATCCGCATCTACAGTTTCGGTCTATTCCAAAATACCATATTCTATGGTGTTGGAATTAAAGATTTCGTTTTTGAAGTATTTTAGGCCAAACTTGTTAACAAGTTTGTGCATTTTCGAAAAATAGTAATTTAACGCTACTCTAAGGTTCCAATAATTTTGACATAAAGCTCAAAAAATCATTCAAGAAAACATCATTTAACCTACTCACCACCTTTTTCAACCTCATCCAGCAGTTGATTATAAATCTTATATCTCTTTTCTTGGATTTTAGCTATGGCTATAAGCTCTGCTTTTTTATAACCACCTTGGTAATACCGCTGAAACCAAGGCAAAGTAGCAATTGCCGCATCTAGTGGGTTATTAATCAACGCTGACCGAATACCCAACGTAAATAACCCAGCAGTAAGTACAAAAGAATTCAGACCATTTTTGATGTCACCTACATACAGTTGACCCAAACCAGGCACAATCATACTCATAACTTTCGCTTTTTTGGGGCTTATTTTACTTACTTTTTTGTTTTTTTCAAAAAGTAAATCTACGACGGCTGTATCTGAAACAATGGTTTTGAAAATTTTCTCTGAGGTATCGAATTCTGCTTTGGCAAACCTCAAAACAGCCTCATTGAAAGCTTGGTCTTTTTTTAAATTTTCTGAAAGATTTTCTGAAAGATTAAATAGCTCGACCTCGGCGTAGTCATACTGCTGGAGGATCAAAAAACAGGCTATTTTCTTGAGAACATAGCTATCTTTTAAAACCGTATCTTGGGTATTGAAATACGCCAAATCGTAATAATCGGCTGATTCTTGATAGTTTTTTAGGTTAAACAAACAGTCGGCTATTCTCGGAAAAACTTGTTTAGAAAAAACAGCGGACGAATCAAAATAAAGCACACGCTTATAGGCCTCCACCGCATTTTTGTAGCTTTTTTGCTGGTAAAGCTCATTGGCAAAACCAAAGGTTTGCTCAAGGCTCTGTCCAAAACTCCCTAACGAATTAGTAATAAGTATTAAAAAGAGCACTCGCTTCATGCTGTAAAACATTTATTTTTTTTCTATTATAATCTTTTGTGGACTTAACGCTTCCATAAATATTGCCCAAATAAAACCCAAGTCCAATACCGCCGTAAATCCATCCGCGGTGGTTATTGGTGCCAAATTTATTAAAATTCCTGTAAGACTGAAAAGCCATGCCTGCCGTAAAAAACAAAGAAACTATACCGTCTTTCCAGTTTTTGGAGTAAGCCTTGCCTGTGCCAGGCACCACGGCCGACATCAAGGCCGCCAATGCTGGGCTTTTTTTGTGGGTTTCTTTTTCCAAAATAGACTTATACCCTACCGCAAGCTCATTTTCAGGGCTTTTTATTTGTGCCAAAGTACTTCGGGCATTTTTGAAGTTATTATTAAAAATATCAGAAGTAACATTCAACAGTAACTTATCGTCTGCCGAAAAACTCTCGTTTTGGTTCCAAAAATCCCTTGCCGCTGCCCAGGTTTGGTTTTGCATTTGTAGCTTGGCGTATTCCAAAGCCGAAGCATAAGGCACCTTGGATGGATTACTGTATAAAACTGGAAGTTTTTCAATTCCTAAAGTAGTCTGCTTTGAAAGCCTATAGGAACGCAATAAATTGGTTTTGAGTGTATCGTTGTTGGGTGCAAAATAAACCAAACGTTCAAATTCTTTACTCGCCAACTCAAACTGTCCCGATTTTAGCAAATAATCGCCGTATTTTCTTGAATTTTCATAATTGAAAATATCTTGGCCAAAGGAAGCGAAACTTATTAAAAACAATAATAATGTTCTCATGTATTCTATTTGATAGTTGAAACCACTGGTACGGTAGGCGTTATTCTTGGGTCGTCTTTTAGCAGCATCGCCGTTTTATCAAACTCATAATTGTGTGGCGAAAGGCCGTTGCAACGTGTGAGTCTGTCCATCGTCATAACGCCGCCTTTTAGCATCCCAAACTTTTTAACTGCCAAAATCCCATACTCCGAACACGAAGGCGTAAATGTGCAAACTGTTAAGTCTTGCGAGGAAAAAAACGTTTTGTAGAACAAAAACAAACCCGAAAACACCACTTGGACTTCGTTTTGGTTATTCTTAGCTTCTACATATTCCTTCTTAATGTTGCCGTTGGGCAAAACATTTCTGTACAAACTGACCTGAGCCTCTGCCTCATTTCTTAACAGCAGCAGACTTAGTAAGAGGAATTTTATAACGATATATTTCATCTTCATTGTTTTGGTCTATCACTACGTTTTTATAGGTGGTGAGCTGAATATTCTTTTCACCTTTTTCACTAATACTGACCATAGTCACCTCTGTTGGAAACTCCACGCCTTTAACGTTAACGTATTTTTTAAAATATTGTTGACTTACCACTGTGCCTTTGGGGTTATAAAAAACCATAGCATCTAGGCGTTTGTTGATGGTCTGCATTCTAATATTTCCGAACACTTTCTTATATTGATCTTCTGAAGGTACCCAGGTAGTAATAACACCATTGGACGTTTTTTCTACTTTACCGATTTTATAGATAGACTTTTCATTGTTTTTGGGCTTGAGGCCATAGTCTGACAATTGACCGGTGAGGGCCAAGTGAAATGCCGTAAACTCGGGAATTAAGAACGTACGGGTGGTACCCACCACCAAGTTTTTATCATCAATTGAAAACATACTAGAATCCTGCACCACCATAGTTTCTTTTTTAGGAAAAATGAGCTTGTAAACTATTTTTTTATATATTTTATCATAGTAAATCTTGCCCATAGTAAGCCTGTAAGTGCCGTTAGAGAGTTTGTCTTTT
>CAMCYZ010000308.1 GCA_945885545.1 Spirosoma fluviale | reverse complement strand
ATATTATTAAACTCTTTTACCAATACTCCATCATTAACTAAATCTTCAACACTACCACCAGATTCAAAGGAAGGGTTGAATTGGACTAATGGCTCTGGATATAAATTGCCGGAATCAAAATCCTGTCTAACAGTAGCAAGTATTTTTTCATCAGCAATATTGATAAAGCTATCAATGTATAGCTTGTAATCGCCAAGAATATCCTTATGTAAATCAAATATATTTTTCATTTTTTCTCCTTTAATCTTTTTTCAGTCAGTTTAAGAGCACCGTAGGCTTCACTTTCTTCGTTCAAAGTCTCCACTATTTTGTCAGATAGCCACAACGTCATCAACTCTTTCTCTTTGGTTTCAAGTGCCTTTGCTAATTTCAATACTTGTTGCCTGCTTGCTTTCTTCTCATTACGTTCCATTTTACTCAGGAATGCTGTGTCTACTTCAAGTTCAGCAGCAACTTGTCGCAGTAGTAAACCTTTACTTTCTCTAAGATCACGAACTGTTTCACCAAATGATTTTATCTTGTCTGCCATGGACTTGTCTATTTTGGTCAAATGTACAATTTATTATTAGAAATTTAGTCTGTGCGAAGGCAATAAATGGCTCTTTTGGTTTTGCGAAGGGCCGGCTTGCGTGTCGGGCAAAACCAAATGTGCCATTTGTGGGTTGACAAAGAATTTCAAAATATTTTGTGCGGTGGGAAAAAAATTAAAACACAGAAGGGTTGGCAAGGAGTTTTGGCTTACTCGCTGTCCAAATGTCGTATCGTTTCTATGTCGTTGGTTACCTGTCAAAATGGTTTACTTTTTTCTCGTTTAAGTTTGTCTCTATCTGCTGTGTAGTTGTCCTTTTACGCTTGCTGGTAACGTCAGACTGTGAAAAAACCTCCAGTCCTCTGTTGATTATTCATGTCATAAAAATAATCGAATTTTCTTGACTTCGTGTACTGGCACATCATATTTTACAGCATGAATCAAATAAAAGGACTATCGCGGCATCAGGTTACTTTCGGAAGCCTCGAAGATTACATTTCAGCCGATAATCCGGTCAGAGTATTGGATACTTTTGTGGACAAATTGGATTTAAATCAATTGGGATTCGTTCAAAGGGAGTTAAAATCTGAGGGAAGACCTGGATTTGAGAATGAGACCTTTTTGAAAATCTATCTATATGGTTATGTTAACGGTATTCGTAGCAGTAGAAAATTGGAGCGTGAGTGTTCAAGAAACATCGAACTGCAATGGCTCACTGGAAAGCTAACGCCAAATTATCATTCCATTGCTGATTTCAGAAAGAATAATCCTACAGCGCTGCGTAATCTTTTTAAACTCTTTATCACTTTTCTAAAAGACATTGACCTGATCGGCGGGAAAACCATCGCGATTGATGGAACAAAGGTCAGATCGAATAATAGTAAAAAGAATAATTACAACCCCAAGAAAATAGAACGGCATCTTGTCTTTATAGAACAGAAGTCGAATGAGTATCTCGCGATGCTAGAAGCTAGCGATGCAGAAGAGGATCAGTTAAAAATATCTGAGGTACAACAGAAACTCCAACGTCTCAAAGAAAAGAAGATTGATTATCAAATTCTTCAAAAACAGTTAGAAGAAAGTGGCGAACCTCAGGTCAGTACTACTGATAAGGACAGTAGAGCACTGCTGGTACAAGGTCAAGTTGTTGAAATTTCATACAACATGCAGGCCGCTGTGGATGACAAACACAACCTCATTGTTGCCACGCATACCATAAACAGAAACGATCGGAATGCACTTTCTGCCATAGCACTAGAGGCGAAGAAAAATTTGAGCGTCGATAAATTTACTGTACTAGTAGACAAAGGATATCACAACGGAAGAGAGTTGAACAGATGTAAGGAGAATAATATTGAAACGATATGCGCTCATGCTGAAATAGTCAATAGCAACAGTCACGGAACAACACCGGATTATTTAGTAACCAAGTTTGTTTACGACCCAAAGACTGATACGTACATGTGTCCACAAGGCAGCATACTTAAAACAACGGGAACGTGGCATAAAAAGACCAGAGAAAGGGACTCCCATCACTTTAAAAAGTATAGAACTCCCGATTGTAAAACTTGTCCTGTAAAGTCGCTGTGCACTGGAAGAGCCGATGGAGGGCGGGAAATCGACCGAAGTGAATATGCACAAGCGGTTGAAGAAAATGCAGAGCGCTACAAAAACAATAAGGAACTTTATCGCAAGAGGCAAGAAATCAACGAGCACATTTTTGGAACGATAAAACGAAAGTGGTCTTATTATTACACAGATCTTCGAGGCCTCGAAAAGATAAACGGAGAGCACAGCTTTATATGTCTTGTTTACAATCTTGTTCGAGCAATAAACATCATCTCGGTGCCTGATATTTTGGAAAAAATCAATAACTGGACTCCAAATTACCGAGCGATTGTTCGGTATATTACTTTTTTGCTTTATTCTGCTCGATTTAGTACAATTAAAATCTAATTATAATCTTCAATCTTGTAAAATTCCAACTAAAAATGAACGTTCTAAAAGCGTCGAAATCCATCCAAAAAGAACATTCTCTGGCCTAACTTATTGAAAAACGTAGTTTTTTCACAGCCTGACGTTTTGCGGCTTGGCGAAGGTGGCGATTTAACCACAAATGTTCATACGAAGCACACACTTCAAATTTACGAAAAACTGTCATACGAAGCACTGAACCGCCACTTTTGCCAAACCGCTGTTAGTGGCTGGGCTTCTTTGTTTTCCGTCTGTCAGCAACATTTTTTGTCCTGCTGAATTGGTGGACAAGCAACACTTCCGTAGCTACAATAAACACAGCAGTCGCCTTGTTTTGGTTTTAGAACTTGTTTGCATTTTTCACATTCGTAAAAATATTGGCAAGCGTCTGTCGGCATTGTTTCTTCTTTCTTATGTCCGCAGTTGGGGCAAGTTATTGTTGATTGTAATTTGATTTCCATTTTAATTTTCTTTTTTGTCGGTTACAGAATATCCTGTTGAGTTTATTGCTTTTTCGATTTCAGAAATATTTGTTTTTGAGTTGTCAAATTCTATGATTGCATTTCCATTTTCATATGAAGCGTT
>CAMCYZ010000307.1 GCA_945885545.1 Spirosoma fluviale | reverse complement strand
CCGTTACATCATCGATTTTTCCAATTTTGGTATAACTGTATGAAGTAGAGAAACCTTTGTAGAATAACACTAATGTTCTCGAGCCATATATCATCAAATCTCCTACTTGAATGCTTGCAGGAACGGAAGTATTAACAGGCAAACTCATGGTCAAATCGGCATACTTTTCATTACTATTTAGCTCATTCATGTTTAGCGTCAAAGGCAAAAGAGCTTTAAAAGCTTTTGCTGTAGGGCTATCTATAACCGTAGCTGTGAAAGTTTTTTCACCAATTTTGATTTGTATTTTATTTCCGCTTACCAATTTGGTATTTTCAATCATAGTTTCTGATAATATTTGATTTTCGGCTTTGCATGAAATGCTCAAACCAATGAATAGCTGAATAGAAGAGAGCAAGAAAAATCGTTTCACTTTTATAAACATTTAGTTGAGTTTCTTGAAAATCTTATTGAAATTATAATTTAGCGTCACATTCCACATGAAATTTTGGTTGTCAGGAATATCTGACTTAAAAGTCTGATTAATAGTACCTTGCAAGCTAAACGGCAACTTTTTATGAGCTAAAATACCTGTCGCGGTTAAATAATCGCCTCGATAGCCGTCGGTATATAAAAAATAGATAGAGGGAAATAGATTAAAATACAGATTCTCACCCAAACCAATATTTGTGATATTTGTATTCAGAAACAAAACACGAGTCAGCAGCGGACCATGATTTTGAAGTCCATTTCCTTGTAAATACATGGCACTAACACCGAAATTCTTGTTGAATTGATAACTCGGCACTGCCTCAAAAGCTAGAAAACGAAGCATTTCGGTAATTTCTTTGGTTTTTTCGTCTTCTACATCCGTCCGACGAATAAGCGTAAATGCAGGGTGTGCACCCACACGGAAACCAAACTTTTTATTTTCCACCAAACGATATCGCACCCACCAAATCAAACCTCCTTTTTCGGCGTTCGGTACTAAACGGATATCAGGTTCAAAACTTAATTTCTTTTTTCTAAAGGATAAATTGGCCACAAATGCAGAATTATCAAGAGAGAAAGTTGGAATAATAGAAAAACCGTTATTGGTAAAACCAACGCTACCTGAAAAAACCATAGGGGCTTGTGTGCTGTCAGTCGACTGAGCAAAACTGGTAGTTGAATAAAAAAACAATAGAACAAAAAGTAATGATAACTTCATTTTTAAATAGGAATAATTTTATTTCACAAAACTATCTAGATTTCAATCTTTATCTCTTATACATTTTACGGTTCGACTTACCTATTTCACTTTTGGGAATGGTAATTTGATTTCATTCATTTAGATTTACCTAAAATTTAGAGCCAATGATCATTTACGATAGTATAAAAACCTACAACGAAACCTTCAATCATCCTACTTTGCATCCACTCGTTAGTTTGTTGGATTTGAGCAAAGGAAATCTACTGAAGCGAAGTAAATTTCGTTTGGATTTTTATGCCATTATCATCAAAGATAGCAAATGTGGTGATCTGAGATATGGCTTAAAACACTATGACTATGAGAAGGAACTATGGTGTTTTTTGGTCCTGGGCAAGTGGGCGGCACTGAACCTGAAGGTGAATGGCATCAGCCTTATGGATTAGCTTTGGTTTTTCATCCTGACCTCATTAAAGGCACTTCCCTGGCCAAAACCATTCATGAATATTCGTTTTTTTGCTACGATTCTTGCGAAGCACTGCATGTTTCAGAGAAAGAAAGAGCTCTGATAGATATTTGTTTCGGAAATATAGAAACCGAAGTAAAACAAAACATTGACAAACACAGCAAAAAGATATTGGTTGCTAACATTGAGTTGCTTTTGAAATATTGTTCTCGCTTTTATGATAGGCAGTTTATTACGAGAGAAACCGCTAACCACCAAGTCATTGAGAAGTTTGAAAATCTTTTGACAGATTATATCCTGAGTGAAAATCTCCAAAATATTGGTTTGCCATCTGTTACATATTTTGCTGAAGAACTTCACCTTTCGCCGAATTATTTAGGAGATTTATTAAAAAAAGAGACAGGCAAAACAACCTTAGAACTCATTCATTTGAAAATTTTAGACTTAGCTAAGGAAAAGGTTATAGACACTAGCAAATCAATTAGCGAAATAGCTTACGAACTCGGCTTCAAATATCCACAACATTTTACGAGGCTTTTTAAGCAGAAAGTTGGGATAAGTCCACTGGAGTTTCGGGGACTTAATTAGAGAATTAATTTTTTAAGTTTATAGTTCTGATTCCGATTGATTCTGCTTTTTTTATCAATTTTTGATCAAAGCTACAAAAGGTATTATTTGTTTCCTTGGCCAAGGCTAAAAAAATGCAGTCGTAAATAGGATGATTCAAATCAAAAGAAAAACGTTTTGCTGAATCAAGCAATAGCCTATCAGGGACAAACTCAGCTATCAAATCGAAAATAATGGTTTCATATTCATCAATTTTTGTTCTCGGGATTCCCTGAAAGAAATATAATTTTCTCAAAATATTAATTACCTCCATTTTTAAATATTCTGGAGCCAGTAATTTATTATCTTTTATTATGCCAAATAATTTTTCATCAGGATATAGACAAAAATTAATGTAAAAATTGGTATCTAAAATCATCGTGCCCTATCTTCTTGTATATAATTTAGAATTTGCTTAAGCCCACCTTCAACTGGATTTTCGACGGACAATTCTTTCAATCTCGCAAAAGCTTCGGCTTTGGTTTGTGGTTTGTAATTAGATATTTCCAAACCTTTCTCAATTAACACTAAAGCCTCTCGTGTCATTGAACGTTTTGAAACCTTAGCGGCGGCTTTAATAGCCATGTATGTTTCTACAGGCAAATTTCTTAATTGAATTGTAAACATAATGCATATATTTTGTATGCAAAATTACATTTTTTTGTTAATTTTTCAATGTTCTACCTCAAATATCCAAAACATTTTACGAGGCTTTTTAAACAAAAAGTTGGGGTAAGTCCAAATGAGTGGAGGGGCTTGAATTAAACTATTATTTTGATTTATTGTATTGGTTATTAATGTTATAAACCAAGCCCAGGCTCCATAAAAAATCTTTGCCAAGAATCTCCGTTTTTATGGCCTTGCTTACCACGGCATTCAACGAAAC
>CAMCYZ010000306.1 GCA_945885545.1 Spirosoma fluviale | reverse complement strand
CAAAATCTACACTTTTGCCTTCAACAATGTCCAAATGATTTTTACGAATAGTCTCCAGTTTAGACAGATTTTCGGGTTTGGCAAAATGAACTATAATTTGCTCTCTGTGCTCAGTTGTTTCGCCAATACTTACCACTTTTATTCTGTCTGATGCCTTTTCCAAAACCCGCATATATTCCACAATCTTGTCATATCTAGTATGGTGACTTCCGATCGGATACCCCAAGAATTGTTGTGGAGAGGGTATTTGAGGATTAAGATTTTTCTTCGGCAGAAAATACTCGTTTTGGGTAAATGCCGAAAGGCAGGAAACTAGGGTAAAAACTAAGAGTAATGTTTTTTTCATGAATAAAAATGAAGGTTAATGGTGTAATTAGACCCAAATTAAGCATATTTCTAATTACTAGCGTATTTTTTGGGCAAAAAAAGAAGGAGACTCAAAAACATTATCTCTCCTTCGAAGAAAAAAGAGTCCAAAACCAAAATCACATCAGCCTATTTTGCCCTTTTGATAATCTCTTATGGCGTGCATCAGCTCGATGGCCTTAATTACTAATGGCCTATGAGATTTCACTAGCTCATTTATGCAATCGGGTCAACATCACCGAAATATACATCCTCACAACAAGAAATTTTACTTTTTTTGGTTTTGGCTTAGTTTGCAAAAAAAAACATGATGAAAAACCTCTCTAAATGGCGGTAAGGGCTGTCCTCGTGATGTTACTATACCGAGGATATGAACCGGGATCGCGTCCGGCAAATATAGAAAATCACAACTAATAGCTAAAAGTTACTTGTTAAAAATATCAAAATATCTACTGGAACGCATTATACAATGAGTACAAATCACAAATAATAGCTGATAGCTACGAACTAAAAGCTACCTTGTATAAATACCAATATTTCCAATAGGCAGGGATTTTTAGAAGAAATTGAATCACAAAATTTTTAACAGATATAACTGGCTCGGTCCGGGCCAAGGTTTTTCAGGGGCACGGTCACGGTTTCTTTTTATGGTCTCCCATTTTAAAATGTATCTTCCTCCCCCTTTTTCTGAATCACCTATATCTTCAGAGGTCTGAATAAGCAATCCTGGGAAATTACCTTCCACTTTCAAACTTGTATTCATAGATTCAGGTTTTTGTACCTTTCCAATGTTTTCAAATTTATTGTTTAGCAAGATAGTTCCATTTCCGTATTTTATGTGCCAAAAATCAACTTCATAATTTCCATCATTTCGCTTCGTAAATCCTTTTAACAGAATTTCACTATTGATACTTCCATTTCCTGAAAAAAACCATCGGTAGTCCCAATTCGTGATTTGATGGTAAACCCAACTTTTATTCTGAATTTGAGCCGAAAATAACTGTGTATTTCCATTTTTATCAAATTTGTGATACAAAAAAACAGGGTCGTTTTTTTCATCCAAACACAATTTTGCGGCCAAGTTAATTATACCTCCTTCTACAGGAATTGGATCCACGATCAACGATTGCTGACCGAGTGTAGCAGGTAGCTGAATGGGTTTTCCAAAGGCATCGAACCAGTTT
Organism: Spirosoma fluviale; assembly: GCA_945885545.1. Lineage (GTDB taxonomy): Bacteria > Bacteroidota > Bacteroidia > Cytophagales > Spirosomataceae > Leadbetterella > Leadbetterella lacustris. The sequence continues at coordinate 1,579 of CAMCYZ010000306.1, read as the reverse complement.
TTAAGGTCGGGGCTTTTCATATACGAAAGGTCGTGGTTGGTAGAGCAGTCGGGAGTATCACGCCAAACCCAGTACATGTGATAATTGCCATCTTTCATAAGGGTGGGTTGGGTTTGATAGGCGTTCATCAAACCCTGTCCATCGGTAAGCGGTGTGTCAAGTAAGCGTTTCCAAGAATTGGTTTCGCAATTATATGTGTTATAAATTTCATTACCGTTACCACTTCCACCATCGCGGTAATGATAGAGCAATTCACCTTCGCGAGTAAGTAGAAAATGAGGATAGGTCGTTCGTTTTTCCTCGGTTCCCACCATTTCAAATACCTGCTTCAGTGTTGTGATGTCGTTGGGTTTAGTACTTCTGAAATAGGTGAGTGGGTTTACATGAACATTTCCAGAAAGATGAATAAAACCCTCTTTATCTATACCAAGTGTCAGAAAATTATGACTATCCCAGCCTAATACGGTGCTTGTTCCACCTGCTGTTTCGCGAGTAGTGGCGGGAAGAATATGCAGCTGAAATTTAGATTCATTCAAGTTTCTTTGACCCACCACTATGTTGCGGTTAGCATTATAATAGGCAATATACTGACGGTTTCCATGAGAATACAAGCAAAAACCCACGGGGTGTCCTGCCCATACACTATCTATTTTAATAGTTTGGATGATGGATTCAGAATTGCTGCTTTCATCAATAATAATTTGCTCTACCGTGTTTTGAGAAAAAATTTCTAAAGAAATTAGCATAAGAAAGATGAAAAGTAACTGTTTCATATTTGTTTTTTTTAGGGCTGTTTGTAAAGTTTAATCATCCGTCGAAAGTTTTTTCCGAAACAGACTACTAGGAGCCTTGAAATTAGCAAAAGTAGGGTTTCGCTCCAGCATAGTCTCCCTTTAGAGGCTTTGCTGCAAAAGAATAAACGATATTGAAATCATTCATTTTAAAGAAATTTGCTCCAGCGGATTTCTCCTTAGCTAATATCTTTTAATCATTGAGTGGGTGACAATACATATTTTAAAACACTTTTTTTCTTTAGATTTTTTGAGTTTAAAATGATTCTCGTAATAGTTTTATTATCCCATTTGGTTTTAATACTTCCGTATTCCATGCCTTCGGTGGAGGGTATATCAATGCTTGTATCCCATATATATTTGTCATAATTTAGGTTAAAAACCTTTCCAGAAGTGGTTTTGAAGCTTATTTTTCCCAAAACTGAAATATCTGTTTCGCAAACTGTCATAAATATTTGCTGTAAAGATTTGGCTTCGTTTAATTCATAATCATCCGAAATTTCAACTTGATTTTTTTGATGATTTAATTTAACCAAACGATTCCATGATACCACACCTGCCTCTTTTTCGTAAGCCGATGCAATATTCATTTGTAAAGATGCTTCTTTTTCATGAATATTTGATTTCACATCTCTTGCTTCATAATTTCTTCCAGCTTTCTGTCCTAAACCATTAATAATAGGTAAGTTATGATAATTTGATTGGGTAAACCAAAGTTCATATCGTTGGGTCTGAGTTCGTGCGGTATAACTTCCACGACCCGGATCTATTATCACAGGTTCGCCATT
>CAMCYZ010000305.1 GCA_945885545.1 Spirosoma fluviale | reverse complement strand
GATGATATTTGGGTTGTATCCCCAATATTCGAGGTGTTCAGCTGTTCCTAGGGCGGTGATTACTGTTTTGACTTTTGATTTTAGCTTTACAATTGTTTTGTAATCAAGGTGGTCGTAGTGGTCATGTGAAATAAACAAATAATCAATTTCTGGAAAATCGTCAACTGAGTATCTATCAGTGCCGGCAAAGGCTTTGGTAGTAAAACTCAGTGGTGAGGCATTTCCACTGAGTACGGGGTCGATAAGGATTTTTTTGCCGTCAATTTGTATAAAATAAGATGAATGCCCAAACCACACCAAAGTGTTCTCGTTGGGGTTTAAATGCTTCAGGTCGGTTTTATGGGCTGGAATATTGACCTCAGGTTGTTGGCCTTTTTTGTCGCCAAGGGCAAATTCACGCATGACCGAAAAGTAGGTGGCACCTTCTGTCAAATCTGGGGTGAAACTTTGGTTTTGAAATGCTCCGTCTCTGTAATTTGGAGATTTTTTTAAACGTTTTAATCTGGCTCCAGAAGGCATTCTTCCGAAAACGGCCATTCTTAAAAAGGCACTTAAACTCATTGCGGCTGCCATGATAAATATTAAAATTACTGTTCTTCTTTTCATAAACTGACTAATCAGTCAGTAAAGGTAGAGTATTGATTTGATATTTGTATTTTTAATTTTCATATGAGGTTCGAAGAGAGGATTTTTGGTGTTTTGATTCAGGATTTTTGGAATTTAAGATTTTCGAAGCTTCGCCATCGCCCTAACCGGAAAAGTACCCACTCCTTTAAACTTTGGAGGAATGGCACTGAAGGTAAAGTTGTCTTGCGGGACTAAATAAAGGTTGCAGAGATGTTCTACAATTAGAATTTCTGCCCTCAAAAGTGTGGTATGGACCGGGCGGCTGTTAAACTGGGTATTGTCAATATTGTGCGAGTCGATACCCACCAACATTACTTGGCAATCTCTTAAATATTCAGCGGCTTCCTGGGTAAGATATGGATGATTTTCGTAATATTTTTCGGTATTCCAATGGTTTGACCAGTTGGTTTGGATCAGTACTGCTCGGTTTCTTAATTCAAACCCTTCGAGATGTTGCTTGGTTACGGCCAAGGTTTCGGTGTAAGGAACTGAAATTTTGATTCCTTCCAAGTCAGTAAACGCCTCTAGGCCGAGCTCTGAAAGATCTTTGCCGTCAGCAAATCTATGAAATGGGCAGTCTAAGTATGTGCCTGTATTGGCCACCATTTCTATTTTTCCAATCTGGAACTCGGTGCCTTCTTCATAAAACTGTTTGGAATTTTCTCTACTCAAGTAATCACAAACGATAGGGGCGGGGAGGCCTTTGTATGTTACCAAACCATGCTCAATGGTGTGGCTGAGGTCTATCAGTAACGAGTTTCGGCTTTTTGTGTCCACGGGTTTACGTTTAAGGGTTTCATTAAATTTTCATTTATTCAAGATTCTACCCGAACTACCATTAAAAGTCGCATATCTGCAACCAATGATGTTAATCATTTGCATTTTTTTGATTTTTATGCAAAAATATGCCCACGGCTTGGCAACCCCATGTCAGAAAACTTCAATTTTATTCTTCCTCTAAAGGCTGAAATCTGTTGGTGCCTTCCACGCGTTCCCACTCCGAACCTATCGGTTTTTTGAGCATTGGTATGATAGCACGGTCATAGTTTGCAATCGTGTTTACGTCATAAATAGAAATATTATCTGGGTTTTCCACATAGTTGTCGTCTTCAGTACCGGAGTAAAATCTCCAGCCCGTATCAAACTCATCTTCAGGTTCTTCACGGTACATAAAACCCACTTTCAATCCTTCTTCGGTGATTTTTGCACTCGCCATACAAGTTCCGCCCGTGGGAATAATATCTTGAAATTCCTCTATTTTTGATTGCATATATTTTGTTTTTGGATTGTAAAGATATTGAAAATATAGTTTGATGCCTGTATTTTCAATGCAAAGGTCGTTTTTTGATCATGCCACCCTTGGTGTCTTTTACGCTGTTCATTACTACAAATGCGTTTGGTTCTATTTTGTCGATTTCGGAATTTAGTTTATTAAGCTCTAGGCGAGTGATTACGGTGTAAAGAATATCCGTTTCTTTCATTTCGCCACGTTTTCCATAACCATTTTTTCCATTATAAACGGTCACTCCTCTGCCCATTTCATTAATTATCATCTGCCTGATTTCCTCATTTTTGTCTGAAACTACCGTTACTCCTATGTATTCTTCCAATCCCTCAACAATAAAATCGAGGGTTTTGGAGGCCGCCAAATAGGTTATCATAGAATATAGAGCGATTTCCATTCCCAATAAGTAGGCCGCTGCACCAAAAATCATGACATTGATAATGATGATAATATCGCCAATGGTGGTGCCGAATTTACGACTGAGATAAATAGCTAAAACCTCGGTGCCGTCTATGACCGCTCCACCTCGAATGGCAAAACCAATGCCCGCACCTAGAAAAAAACCACCAAAAATAGCTACAAGAAGATTGTCGTTGGTAATGTTTGGAAATGTAACGGTTGCCAAAACCACAGCCAAACCTGTTATGGCAAGGGCTGTTTTAATAGCAAATTGCCTTCCTATGATACGGTGACCCAGTATGATAAAGGGCAAATTTACGCCAATAATCAGGTAGGACAGTGGGATTTTAGTTAATGCCGATATCAATAACGAAATACCTGTGGCTCCACCATCAATAAAGTGGTTCGTTAATAAAAAACCCTTGAATCCAAAGGCCGCCAAGAAAATCCCGACAATAATTAAAATCGTATCTTTCATAATTCTTCGGGAAGCTGACATTGATTGATTTGGCATTATATAAGATTAATGAATTATGGACAATTGAAATTCTTTTAATTTACCAATTCAACGTAAGAAACGCCAAAATCTTGTTTTTTTGTTGTTCGTGGTTTGCACATTAAACATATTATTTTTTTTGAGAAGATTTAGTCCACTATGGTTCTAAACGTCAGGTTGACACGAGCCGAGGCAACCCTCTTGGTGGGCGGAAGCCTGTGCAACCAATGCGTTTGTGTGGTATCTTTCATAACTAACAGACTACCGTGTTCCAGAAATAATTCCACTTTTTCTTGGTTTTTTTTATGTTTAAAAGCAAATTTTCTCTC
>CAMCYZ010000304.1 GCA_945885545.1 Spirosoma fluviale | reverse complement strand
TCATAATTTCTTCCAGCTTTCTGTCCTAAACCATTAATAATAGGTAAGTTATGATAATTTGATTGGGTAAACCAAAGTTCATATCGTTGGGTCTGAGTTCGTGCGGTATAACTTCCACGACCCGGATCTATTATCACAGGTTCGCCATTTGCGTAAACAATGAAATCACCAACATCATTGTGATTATGACTTTCGCCATTGTGGCCACCATGTGTTGCCAAAAATAATCCCTGCTTGGTTCTGGTTGTAAGAACTTGAATATCATTTAAATAGTATGTTCCTTCGGGTTGATAGTCGATAGTTTGTGTGGGCATTTTATTTCTTGAAATCAGGTTATCCATTACTCGCATGGTATGCCGCCCAGGAATCGAAATCTCTTGGCCATATTTCTGAAATGCCCATTGCCCCATCGCCATCATTTTTTCATCGTTGATGGCCTTTCCAAAACGATACAACAACAAACCATCGGGCTGGCTAACTTTTGGGTCGGCGTCGGCAAAATTGACAAAATAATTGTCATAAATGTGCATTTTATAGATATATGACGCCATTTTGTGAATCAATATCTCGTTATAAATATTAATTTTCTTTTTGGTAGCACTTCCCGCTGCTTCCAGGAAATCAAAGACCGAAGCACCTGCATGATACCAATAAATCGGTCCTTCGTTACATCCACCATCTTCACCCAAGCCGTTGAGGTAGGCATCTAGGTAATACATATAATCTTTCACATTTGATGCACGCTCTTTTTCGTTATTTTCTAGGAAAAGATTTGCCATCAAAATATTTGAAACTATCCAAGGATTCCAGTTATTGACGGGTTTTGTACGATTTAAATAGTTATAATTTTCCCATTTTTTTATAGGGTGGAATATCCTTCTATTGGTTTCAAAATAGATTCTTTTCCTTATTAAAATGTTGATTTTGTCCATTTTTTCACCAACTAAATAATCTGTGATACCCAAAAGTGCGGCTGTTTCGGCTGCAAATAAATCAACAATTTGATTTTCAACATCGGGCAAGCCTGTATTGCTAATATGGGCTGGAACTCCCCAAAAACTTTCTTCGCAAATAGCCCATACAAGGTTGAAAATCTTCTCGGTAAATCGGTTTTTATTTTCGATATTTTCTGCCAAAATCAATGGCATGAGTTGGTTTCGTCTGCCATAAGACGCTTTGCTATGATTTTCTCTATCGCCCGAACGTTTAAAATCCATTGCCATTGTACCGCTGATTTCGGCAATCTGATTTTTGAGGGCGGTTTCGCCTTGTGTAATGATTTCTGCAATTTGCTCTGGCGTAAGTGTAGCCTTCCATTCTTCGGCTGTTTTCGGGTAGGGCTTCCATTGATTTTTCGGTATGAGATTTTGGGAAATAAAATCCAATGAATATTTATTCATCAAAATATTTCTTTCAGTTACTTGAGTAAAACTACAAAGTGGCAAAAAAATTAGAATAAGTATTTTTTTCATTGCATTATTAGCTTTAGTATATATTAAAAATCGCATTTTACATTTTCTGGTTTGGTTCTATTTTCGCATCCGTGAAAATTAAACCATCTTCAGGGTCTGATGTAGAATGAGCCTCAGAAAAATTATTTTAAAAATGCACTCACAGAAAAGAAAAACCGAATTTTTTTGAAATTTTCTTTCATTCTTGTGTAGGGGAAATCAAAAATTGATGCTTGCTTTTTTGCTTCGGCATCTTTGCGTTCAGAATAATTCTTGTGACTGGCTTGCTATCCCATTTGGTTTTAAAGCTCTCATATTCCATACCCTCTGTTGAAGGATAATCCAATGAAACGTCCCAAAGTTTTGAATCATAGGATATTTGAAGTGATTTGGATTGATCTCCATTAAGTATGATTTTTCCTTTTGTATTTAAATCTACCTTACAAATAGTCATGAATACTTGTTGAAGTTTATTTTTTTCATTGAGTAGGGTATAGTCGTCTGTCAATTCTATTAGGTTTTTTACACGATCTAATTTCACTTTTCGTTTCCACGCTTCTAAACCTGCTGACTTTTCAAAAGCATTTTCGATATTCATTTCTAAGCTGACTTCTTTTTCATTTACGATGCTTTGAACCTTCGAAGCTGCAAAATCTTTACCTACTTTTTGTCCCACATTGTTTATTATTGGCAAGTTATGATACTCAGATTGCGTAAACCAGAGTTCATATCTTTGGGCCGAGAATGTCCGAGACGTGTAGTTGCCTCTGCCAGCATCAATTATCATAGGTTGGCCATTGAGATACACAATGAAATCTCCCACATCATTATGATTGTGGCTTTCGGCATTGTGTCCGCCATGAGTTGCTAAATACAATCCCGACGAAGCTCTTCCGGTAAGTACTTGAATGTCACTTATCCAAGAGTCCTTAACGGGCGAGTAATTATGATTTAAACCTTTGATTTCTTTAATAGTCAATAGATTTTCAACTCTTCGCATACGCATGGAACCATAATTAGAATCAGTGCTATTTCGGCTTTGGCCATGTTGCTTATTATCGAGGTCGAAGAATTCATTAAAAGCCCATTTGCCTAATTCTTGCATTTGCTTGTCATTTATACTTTTACCAAATCTGTACAACATCAGGCCATCGTGCTTAAGTTTTGGGTCGGCATCAGCAAAATTTACTGAATAATGGCCATCAATATGCGTTTTATAAACGTAAGCTCCCATTTTCTGAATTAAGTCATTGTTAAAAACATTTATTTGGTTTTTCGAGGCATTTTGTAATAATTCTAAGCAATCAAAAACACTTGCCCCGGCAGCAAACCAATAACTAGGCCCTTCGTCACAGCCTCCGTCTTCGCCTAAGCCATTTAAGTATAAGTCCAGCCCTAGCATGGCCTTGTGTATCATTTCTGATCTTCGCTCAGTTTCAGATTCCAATATTAAGGTACTCAGCATCCAATTTGACATTATCCATGGATTCCAATTGTTCACGGGCTCGGTTTTACTCATATACTTATACTGATTCGATTTTGTGAGCATAGGTACAAAAATCCTCTTGTTGGTTTCAGAATATATTCTTTTTCGAATCAGGGGATTGATTTTGTCTAATTTGTCTCCAACAAAATAATAGGTCATAGCCAATACTCCTGCTGTTTCGGCAGCAAATAAATCCACTACAGGATTGTCAATG
>CAMCYZ010000303.1 GCA_945885545.1 Spirosoma fluviale | reverse complement strand
CGGGACATAGGTATTAAGAATTAGAATATAATAAATCTTATATTTCCTGGCTATAAATTGTTTTAAATACTTGTTACATATTACCTATCACATCTTTTACTTGTCAGTGCCTGAAATAGATTGACCGTTTTTTAAAGATAATAACAATTTAAAAAACGAAAAAATGGCAAAAATCACAAAATCCTTTAGCTTGAGTATCCCGCAGCGTCAACGTCGAATTTTTAGTGAATCGTTTAAACGAGAAAAAGTTCGAGAAATCATTGAAAAACGGTCTACAATTTCAGATGTTTGTAAGGTAAACGAAGTATCGTATACTTCTGTTCATCGGTGGCTGGGTATTTATTCTGGCGCCAAAAAACTAACTCGAACGATTGTGGAATCAAAAAGCGACACAACTAAAATTTTAGCATTACAAAAGAAAATTGCTGAATTAGAGCGTTTGGTAGGTCAAAAACAAGTTCAATTGGACTTTCAAGAAAAGATGATTGAAATTGCAGAAGAAACCTATCAGGTGGATATTAAAAAAAAATTCGGGACAAAACATTGATTTATTTTTGGCAAAATAAACATCGTTTAAACTATAGCCTTAATTTCTTTTTCAAATCGTTGGCCACTAGCAAGCAAAGTTTTCATCAAATGTTGCAACGGAGTAAAAAACAACAAGAAGAAGTTTTTACACTGATTGAAATCATGAAGCAAGTCCGATTAAATCATCCAACCATGAGTTGTAGAATGCTACATTATAAAATTAAGCCTGGGTTTATCGGTAGAGATAAGTTTGAGAATTTATGCAGGGAATGTGGTTTTATGGTTAAAATGACTAAAAATTATCAAAAAACGACGGACAGCAATGGAGTGATTCGATTTCCTAATTTATTGCAAAATATAAGGTTGACAGGCGTTGATCAAGCTTGGAGCTCTGATATTACCTATTTTGATATAAATGGCATTTTTTATTACCTGACATTCATTCTGGACAACTATTCTAGACGAATTTTAGGCCATCACACCTCGTTTAAACGAAGTACTGAGCAAACTAGCTTACCTGCTTTGCAAATGGCTATAAAGGTCCGTAAAAAACCATTTAAAGAAGGAATCATCTTTCATTCCGATGGGGGTGGTCAATACTACGATGATCATTTTTTAAAGCTAACTAAGCAGTATAAATTCCAAAATAGCATGTGCGAATATGCTTGGGAAAATGGTAAGGCAGAACGGATTAATGGAATTATAAAGAATAACTATTTAATCCCTTGGGGAACCAAAACACCGGCAGATCTAAAGAAAAATATTGACCGAGCTGTAAAACTCTATAACGAAGATAAACCTCATATAGGGTTAGGTAAACTAAGTCCTATTGCATTTGAAAAAAACTTATTAAATTCGCTTAACAATTAAAAAAACCAGTGTAATAAAAAGGTAAAATAAACACCTCCCCAAAGGGTAAAATTGGGTAAATAAAAAATTACTGAAACCTATGAATGAATAATTTATTAAGGTTTCAAAATCACAATAACGGTCAACGTTAATCAGGCATCAACAACTTATTACTTAATACCTATTACCTATTACCTGATACCTCTTACCTGTGTCCCGTCCTAGAAAAAGTAGACAGTTACAAACTGAATACTTATGTTAAAAGTAAAGAAAATTTATCGTTACAGTGAAAGTTTCAAGCAACAAGTTTTATTAGAACTTTCGAAGGGGATTTATAGTGCAAATGAGATTCGAAAACGTTACGGAATAAAAGGAACGGTCACACTTTCGAATTGGGCGAAAAAAAGTGGTAATTTTGGCTTAATACCAAAAACGATTCGCGTGGAAACACCCCAAGAAAAAGATCAGATAGCTTCCTTAAAGCTTGAGATTAAACGCTTAAAGATGTCTATAGCCGACATAGTCACAGATCGAGTCATTGCAGAAAGTACCTTAGAGGTTATTTGCGAACAACAAGGCCTAGACATCGAAGAAGTTAAAAAAAAAGCTGGTACGATATTAGCATCAAATCCATCCAAAAAGGCCAGAAGATAGCCATTGTAGTTAAGCGATTTGGTAAGGCTAGAGCTAGCTTTTATAAACATAAAAGAGGGGTTTTTATTGCCAGACAACTACAAGATCCAATTCTTAAAGAGCTTGTGATGCAGCATCGTAAAATAATGCCTAGACTAGGCGGCAGAAAATTACATCATTTGATTGCACCCAGTTTGCGCGAGCACAAGGTGTTCATTGGCCGAGATTTGTTTTTCAAATGGCTACGTCAACAAGAGTTGTTGGTAGAAGCTAAAAAAAGCTATATAAGGACTACGAATAGTTTTCATCGCTTTTATAAGCATGGGAATTTAATAAAAGAAAAAGTTCCTACGAAAGCCGACCAAATATGGGTAAGTGATATCACCTATATTCGAAAGCAACAAGGTTTTTGTTATCTAGCCTTAATAACAGACGCCTACAGCCGAAAAATAGTTGGCTATGATGTAAGTGATTCGCTAGAGCTAACTGGATGTATTAGAGCCTTAAAGATGGCCACAAAAAATAGGATTGGGAATAATACGATTCATCATTCAGACCGGGGGATTCAGTATTGCAGCAACCAATATGTTGGATTATTGGAGCAAAAAGGAATAAGAGTAAGTATGGGCGAAGCAGGAAATTGTTACGACAACGCGATGGCAGAACGGGTCAATGGGATATTGAAAAATGAATTCAATTTAGACTCAACATTCAAAGACTTGAAAACTGCCCAGAAGGCAGTTCTACAAGCCATCAAGACCTACAATGAACTAAGGCCACATTTAGCCTTAAAAATGAAAAAACCAGTTGAATTATATGCGGCTTAAATATATATTTACAAATAATTATTAATCAACCCAACTGTCAACCTATTTCAGGACAAGACACTAATACCTAATACCTAATACCAAAATCCCCTTCCCTATTCCACCACTAATTTCCGAACAGCAATGCCCATTTGTATAAAATAGATACCGGTTTTCAATAAGTCCTTTTTTGAAAATTCAAACTCATTCATTCGATTTGGGATTTGAGGAATCTTCTTTGAAAAAACTTCACGACCCATGTTATCTATAATTTTGAAATCAACCTCGCTTTGTGGACCGGCATTCCAAGAAACATGAATGACATCCGGGCTAGGATTTGGATAAATATGCAAAGACAA
>CAMCYZ010000302.1 GCA_945885545.1 Spirosoma fluviale | reverse complement strand
ACAATTAGAATCAGAAATATACGAATTTCTATTCTTTTGAGTGTTATTCTAACTTAGTTTAGTTGAAATTGTTCCAACTAAAGTGTGTTGTACCCCAATATCCTGCACAAGCTAAAGCCAATCTCAAATCAGTTGCAGGCAACTACACCAACCCGAAAATCTGTTTCATCATTATCCATTTTTCGCCAGGTTTGGCCGTGGGTAGGGCTTGTTGAAATGTCCACATGAAGTTTTCCCATTTTTGTACAATGGGATTCTCGGCGTCGGCTTTTGATTTGGCTTCAAACGAGAAGTTGTCCTCGGTGTCCATAATCATGAACATGCGGGTGCCAATTCTGTAAATCTGCATGTCTGTAATGCCGGCTACCACTATCGTTTCTCGAATTTCGGGCCAAATGTTCTCGTGTATTTTTTCGTACTCGGCTACAGAGACCTCATCGTCTTTTAAATCTAGGGCAAAACAATATCTTTTCATATCAGGCTGCTTTTTTGTGACCTACCAATCCATAATACAAAACCACTATAAAACAGACCAATGGCACCCAGTAACCCACCTGAATGTTGTCGTTGGATTTGTCGATGATGTATCCCATAATTACCGGAAAAATGGCTCCACCAATAATGGCCATAACTATCAGAGAGGAAGCGGGTTTGGTGTTTTCTTTGAGGTCGTTAATACCTAATGAAAATATGGTCGGAAACATAATGGACATAAAGAAACCGAGTCCGCCCAATGCCAAAACCACATTTTTGCCATCGGCATAAACCGCCACCAAGCTCAATAAAATACACATGGCAGCATAAATGCTCAACAGCTTGGCTGGAGCAAGATATTTCATGATAAAGGTACCAAGAAAACGACCCACCATGAAGAGGATTCCATAAATACCGAGGTAATAACCCGCCGTTTTTTCGTCAACCCCACCGCCTGAAATGGCCATTCTGATAAAGAAACTGGTTACGCAAACTTGGGCTCCAACATAAAAAAGCTGAGCTATTACGGCCCAAGTCAAATGTTTGTGTTTTAAGGCTCCTACTATGCTGCCGGTAGTTTCGCCTTCGTCTTCTTCTTTAAATTCTGGAAATTTCAAAACCATAAAAAGTACGGCTATCACCAATAAAAATCCGCCCAAAATCATGTAAGGCATTTTCACAGAAGCCGCTTCTGAGGTCAAATAGGCGATTTTTTCTACTTGGGGCAAAAGATTAAGTTCCTCAGATGAATATTCTTTGCCAGATAATATAAAGATAGTACCTACAATTGGAGCTAAAAATGCGGCAAGTCCATTGAACGATTGTGCAAGATTGAGCCTGGTGGTGGCGTCTTTGGCGTCGCCCAGCTTCGTGGCGTAAGGATTGGCAGCGGTTTCAAGAATAGTTAAGCCAATGCCAATAATAAATAAACCCAAAAGAAAAATGCTGTAGGTACGAGAATTCGCTGCTGGAACAAACAAAAACGCTCCCAAACTGAAGACCAATAAACCCAAGATTATTCCTTTTTTGTAACCAAATTTTTTCAAAACCAAACCTGCAGGAATTGCCCCTAAAAAATAAGCCAAATACACTGCTGTATCTACAAAAGTAGATTGCATATTGCTTAGCTGTAATGCTTTACGAAGGTGTGGAATAAGGATGCCGTTGAGGTTATTGGCAAAGCCCCACATAAAAAACAGGCAAGTGACCAACACAAACGGAACCAAGTAATTGGGTTTATTTTCTTTCATTTAGGGTTAAATTTTTTGCAAGGTAATTTTTTCAGGACAAATCTGGAAGAAAGAAGACTTTTTTTTGATAAACACATAGCTGTCTGGATATTTTATGTAAAACACATAGGCACATAGTAAACATAGAATTCTATGATCCCTAGGTGTTTAATATACATGCTGAAACCTATGATACTTGTGTGCCCATGGGTTAAATATAACATCCAACAAAAACTTTCCTTACCTTTGTATATGGAAAAAATCTTGGCTAAAATAGGTATAGCAGCATTGAATGAAATGCAACTTGTCACTCAAAAGAGTATCTTAGAAAACAGAAATACGCTTCTTCTCTCGCCCACTGGTTCGGGCAAAACTTTGGCGTTTTTGTTGCCTTTGCTCCAAATTCTTAAACCAGTTGAAAATCAAATTCAGGCCATCATTCTGGTTCCTACACGTGAGTTGGCATTACAAATAGAGTCCGTTTGGAAAAGCATAGGTTCGGGACATAAAATAAGTGCATTCTATGGTGGTCACAGCATGGAAGTGGAGGTGAACAGTCTTAAAAATCCTCCAGCCTTGGTGGTGGGTACGCCCGGACGAATTGCCGATCATTACACCCGCCATACAATAGATTCTATGCAGGTGGAAACCATCATTTTTGACGAATTCGACAAGTCTTTGGAAATGGGATTTCATGAACAAATGCAGTTTATTTTGGAGCGATTGCTCAATTTGAATAAATACATTTTTGTATCTGCTACCCAAGGAATTAGCCTGCCTGGATTCTTGAAAATAGACGAGGTAAATATCTTGGACTTTATCAACGATGGACAAAGAAACGAAGGTTTAACACTGAAATATGTCAGAACCAATAACAAAATAAGGTCGCTCAACTTGCTACTTGGACAAATAACCCAAACGCCAACTTTGATATTTTGCAATCAGCGTGATGAGGTAGAAGAAGTGGCCAATCTGTTGACAAAGAATGGCATAAATTGCGGTGTTTTTCATGGAAAAATAGAGCAGGTGGATCGTGAAAAAGCTTTGATAAGATTCAGAAACGGCAGTGTAAGATATTTGGTGAGTACCGACTTAGCCGCCAGAGGTTTGGATATACCCGAAGTAGAAAATGTGATCCATTATTCCATGCCTTTTCATGAGCAAGAATTCATCCATCGCAATGGACGCACGGCACGAATGAACGCCACAGGTGTGGCATATTTCTTTTTGGAAGAAAATGCAAAACAGCCTCAATATATTTCTCAGCTGCCCGAGGAGCTCGTTTTGGAACAAAAACAACACGCAGTTACCAAAGAATCGTGGACCACGCTATATTTTAGTGGAGGCAAAAAAGACAAGATAAACAAAATAGATATTGTAGGGTTTTGTTTGCAAAAAGGCGGAATAGAAAAAGACGCTTTGGGCAAAATAGAAGTACAAGATTTCGCATCTTATGTGGCCATTGCAACAGACCAAGTTAACATATTCCTCAAAAATATAAAAGACCAAAAAATTAAAGGGAAGAAATTGAAGATTG
>CAMCYZ010000301.1 GCA_945885545.1 Spirosoma fluviale | reverse complement strand
AAAGTAAGTTTTTCCTGAATAGCCTCTAATGCCACTTTGGCTTTAAAATTACTGTCAAAATTCCGCCTCTTGTTTTGCTTGCTCATGTTTCTAAATTTAAAAGGTGATAATCAATTATCGTACCTGTCTAATTTAGAGGTATCATTATATATTTCAAGTTTTAAATAGCTCTTTAAAACTAATATTGCTTCTTTTTTTTCAGGGGAGGTAGTTTGAGAAATATAATTTCCTAGATTTTGATTCCAAACTTTCAGTTTTTCTTCAGGAGTTAGTAAATTAAATAAGTGACGTTTCATGTTTTTTGGTGCATTCTCGAATTCACTTGTAGCATCATATGTGCTTGGGTTTTCTGCAAAATCAAGAACTTCTGTTTTTTTACAACTAAGAATAGTAAAGGATAATAGTAGAATACAAATTAAATGTTTCATTTTTGTTTTTTTTTAAAAGTTTGTGCTTCCTTAAAGGTGGAATAGCATTTACCTATCAGAAGAGTCTGATTTACTGTGTGTTATTTGATAAATTTATCTAAAATTACTTAAATTTGGTACAATTTATGTAGGGGGGGGTGAATTTTCCTAATTTTTTTAAATAAAATTATTATACGGTAATTTCTGATTTTAAAACTATAGGGGTTTGGTTTTTAAGGCCGAGCCACGTAAGAGAGAATATGTAGATTGATACTATCTCGAAACGATATAAAAATTCCCCTTCGGAGCAATCTGAGGGGGATTTTTTTTGATTTGGGGTGATAGTCTAATTCCTATTAATCTTGAAAATATGTCAATTTCGGGATTACATTATTCTACAATTTGGTTGAGATCGCAACGCTCACATCGCCGTCCAAAGGTCAAATCCACTAGCTACAATTTCTAAAGTCTCGTTTATTGATGATATTTACTCCAAACTATTGATTAACTGGATAGTATTTTTTAAGTATTCTTCTTTTAGATCACTATTAAACCCACTCATGATTCTTACAACTTTTAAATCCTTTGTTAATATAACTTCATGAGGTGCACCATCATAATTGAATATTGTAGCTAATTGATTATTTTTATCATAAGCAATTTCAAGTTTAGTTGGATGTTTTTGTAGGTATGATTTTATTTCCACAGAGGAATTTTTCGATTCAAGATACACGTCAATTACTCTAATTTTTTTCGTTAGTTTTAATTTTGAGTATATGTTTTCTAAATATGGGTTTTTAATAACACACTGAGTACAGCCAACAAAAGTGAAATTCAATATAAGAATATGTTTTTCTCGATCCGAATCGAATATTGTTTTATTATCTAAGTTAGATATTTCTATGTTTTTTGGATTTGGATATTTTGAGGGATCTAGAATTGCTTTATTGAAAGAAAAATTTGGAATAAATATTTTATTAAGATAAATCGAAAGGATAATAAGTAGAAAGGAATAAAGGGTCACCAACTTGAGGTTTTTCATGACGCTATTGACTCCAAAAAGAAAGCCTAGGACAGAGTAAATATTAACCAAAGGAAAGATTAATGGAAATAACTGAGGATTTGAAAACAGGGCAATTATGCTAATTATTAAGTTTAAAGGTAATAAAATGAAATACTGGCTGAATTCAAATTTTTTGCCCAATGATATACCAGTAAGAAAATAGATAGATAAAGACCACAAGTGTATTAAGTAACTCTTTTCTAATTTTAAAATTGGAACAAATAATAAGAACAATAAGAATCCAACAATATTCCATTTTATTACTTTTTTCATATACTATGGATTATTTGGTGGTATACCGGCACACATGTAATTACAAGAGAAAAGGAGAAAGGTTCCACAGCCATGAGCGGATTGGCTACATCCTCCAGTACATCTATCACAATCCCACACACTACTTCCGTTGCATTCGCAACCCGTTTTAATAGAATTAGGTTTTAATCCAGATTTGTAATTCTTTCCAATGGGTTTTAAACTACCTAAAATTTGTTTCATTTCTTGCTTGGAGAAACTTTTTAAAACCATAGGGGTAATCTCTGTTTCTATATCTCTTGCTTTAGTTGTTCCTTTCACATCTAGTTCAAATACACTTTTGTCAAGTTTTCTACTTACCAAATTTAAGATATCCTTTTGTGAAGCGGTTAGTTTTCCGGATTTAATAAAATTTGTAATTCGATTATTCCAGATTTCTAACCGTTCTTCAGAATTGAGTGCTATATACATGTCAAGTTGCTTTTGCTGCTCCAACTCTGTTTCCACCTTTTCAATTTTTAAATAATCCAGTGAATTGTGACTATCAATTTCTTTACTCTTTGAACAGGAAAGTATTGGAATAATAAAAATTAGTGCAATTAATTTTTTCATTGTTTTTTTGTTAAAAAGTTTGTGCTTCCTTAAAGGTGGAATAGCATTTACCTATCAGAAGAGTCTGATTTACTGTGTGTTATTTGATAAATTTATCTAAAATTACTTAAATTTGGTACAATTTATGTAGGGGGGGGGTGAATTTTCCTAATTTTTTTAAATAAAATTATTATACGGTAATTTCTGATTTTAAAACTATAGGGGTTTGGTTTTTAAGGCCGAGCCACGTACGAGAGAATATGTAGATTGATACTATCTCGAAACGATATAAAAATTCCCCTTCGGAGCAATCTGAAGGGGATTTTTTTTGGTTTAATGGGTTGGTTGTATATTTGTAGTGTGATTTTTATTTAAATAGACTATCCAAAGTCACCACTTGATCTATATAATTCACTTTGTTTGTGTTTTCAATCGCACCAAAAGTTGTTATCAATGTGGTAAAAATGTGTTTTTTTGTTTTTGACTGATGTCTAAATACATTTCTTTTTATGGCAATATTATCCACGTCCTTTTTTGTTACTTCGTACATTTCCGAACTAAACTTCATTTCGCATAGATTTATACAATTATCTGTTCTATCTATCAATAAATCGATTTGTGTTCCTGGCAATCCGTCTTTGGGTTGTGCAAAAAACGATGATATTTTAGTAGAAACCCCGCCAATACTCAGAGCTCCTTTTATTTGCTTTATGTGGTAAAAACAGATGTTTTCAAATGCATATCCGCTCCATGCTTTCCATTTAGGCAGATTACTCATACTTTGAAAATCTGACTTTGCGTTTTTGGATAATTTGTCTAGAAATGTGAGATAAAACATCGAGTATTGGTCAGACAAACGATAAAGACTTTCTCGCTTTAGTTTTTCGTGAGAGGCGTAGATTTCTATAAAACCCGATTTCTCCAATTCATCCAATATTTCGGAAAGCAT
>CAMCYZ010000300.1 GCA_945885545.1 Spirosoma fluviale | reverse complement strand
TTTCCTACAAAAAAAGGAGCAGGGTTTGAACTCAAACGAAATGATTTAGTGAGTTCTCAGGGCTTAAAATCAAGTGAAAAATATGAGTGGTATGAAACGGGAAATGATACCCGAAAATGGTTTCGCCCGTCAGATGTCTGTGCAAGTACCGATGGCTCGATTTTTATTGCCGATTGGTATGACCCAATTGTTGGTGGACACGCCATGCACGACAAAAAAGGTTATGGGAGAATTTATCGACTTACACCAAAAGGTAAAAAATTAGTTGCCCCTAAAATAGATATTTCAAGCACTGAAGGACAAATAGAAGCCTTGAAGAATCCTGCACAAAATGTACGTTATTTAGGGTTTGAGGCTTTATTGTTGGGCGAGCAAAAGTCTATTCCTGCCTTGAAAGCATTACTTTCGTCAGAAAATCCATTTCATCGAGCGAGAGCTATTTGGCTTTTAGCTCAACTTGGAAATGAAGGAAAAACATTTGTTGAAAACCTACTAAACTCAAATGATGAAGATATACGTTTGGTAGCTTTTAGAGCTTTACGAGGGCAAAGTAATGTTGTTTCTTTGTGTGAAAAGATGGCTTCTGACCAAAATCCTGCTATTCGTCGAGAAGTGGCAATTGCATTGAGAGATATTCCTTTTGAGAAAGCGGAAAAAGCATTAACGAATTTATTGCAAAAATATGATGGTAATGATGATTGGTATTTGGAAGCAATTGGAACGGCCGCTGACCGAAAAGAAGATCAATTGTATGAATTAGCAAAAACAATCTTCAAAAATGCTAAAGATGAACATTTAGTAAACATTGCTTGGCGTTTGCACCCCAGCACAGCGGTTGAAGATTTAAAGGCAAATATTATTAATTCATTAAGTGAAAAAAGTCGTTCAAAATCGCTGACGGCATTAGCCTTTATCAAAGATAAAAATGCTGTTTTAACGATGATAAAATTATCTAAATCGCCCAAGAAAAACATTTCTACGCAAGCCATTTGGTGGTTAAACTTCCGAAAAACCAACGATTGGGCAGATTTAATGAATTGGGAAAGTATTTCGACTGAACATATTTCATCAAATATGAAAAAAATGTTGGTGTTGAAGGAGAAATTAATCGGTAAAAATACGTCCGAATCAGAAAAAATAGCGATTGCCAAGGAAATGGCAAAAGACCCCGATGGGGGCAACATTTTGGTTGATTTGAAAGCAGGCTATCAAATTAACGATAAAATTGCCAAAGAAATAAGCGAGATTATTTTGAATAATCCTGATCAAAAGGTGCGGATTTTAGCAAGTCAGTTTTTTCCAAGAAATGGCGTCCCCTTTAAATTAGATTTTATTAATCGCATGGAAGGAAATGTGGAAAAAGGGAAAACAACTTTCACTACATATTGTATTACTTGTCATAAACATGGCGAAAAAGGTAATGAAATAGGCCCAGATTTAACCAATGTTCATAAGAAGTTTGATAAATTGAGCCTTTTAGATGCCATTATCAACCCTTCGGCAAGTATGGTTTTTGGTTTTGAAACATACACTATCCAAACCAAGCAAGGAAAATTTTACATGGGTTTTTTGATTGGGGATAATGGTAAAAATCTAACGTTAAAAGATGTCGCTGGCGAAAAACACGTAGTAAAAGTAGCGGATATTAAGAAAAAAGAAAAAATGGCAAAATCTTTAATGCCCGACCCAACGTCAATGGGGTTAAAAGAACAAGAATTGTCCGATTTGTGCAGTTATTTGATGAGTTTTAAATAGTATAAAGTAATAAGAATAAATTATTTAATAATATTTTGTAACTTTCCTTCAAATAAACAATGGGGAGAGTATTAAATATAACCTTAACAACTGAGCAACGAATAGAACTCGAACTAATCTATAAACAAAGCGAAAGTCATGTTTTGCGACAGCGAAGTCAGATTATTTTATTAAAGTCCTCTAATCGTAAGACTTCAGATATTTGCGAGATTGTTGGTATTAAAAGCCAAAATCAAGTAAATAAGTGGATTAAACGCTATAAAACCGATTATTCAATATCTGGAATCAACTGCCTTCGTAACGTAGAAGGACAGGGGCGTAAAGCAATTTTTGATGTTATAACCGAAGCAGAACTCATCCAAAAAGTAGTTAAAACAGAACGACAAAAGTTAGAGAATGCAAAGGTTATCTTAGAAAAAGAATTAAATAAATCGTTTAATATCAAGACATTAAAGAATTATTTAAAAGTCTTGGCTGGCGATACAAACGTATAAGGCTCAGAACAAAAGGCAAACCCGATTCAGAATTGTTAGCCATCAAATAAGAGCTCTTAACTCTTTTAGAAAATCAAAGCGAATTAGGTCATATTGACTTGTTTTACGGTGACGAAACAGGAATAAGCGTATTAGCATATGTTCCCTATGGTTGGCAAGAAAAGGGTGAAAACTTAGCTATATGTGCCAATCATGGGAACAGATTAACTGTTTTGGCATTTAATTAGATATTCCGGCCTAAAGTAGGCCACCAATTCTGGAGCAAACCAGGCCACTAAATGGCTAGAAAAACCCATAATATTCCGGAGCAAACCAGGCCATTTTATGATGATGATTTGTGAACTATTTTGAAGAAAAAAAACTTCAAAATGGCAAACATTTTATTATCCATGACAAAAATCAAAAAAGTACTCAGACTATTGGCTAATGGCGTTAAAAAACGAAAAGTCAGCCGCCTTGCTGCAGTTTCGAGGGAATCTGTTGATAAATATGAGAGAATATTTAAGGCACATCCTCTGGAATACAGCCAACTTTTAAGGCTTAGCGACAAGGATTTATTTTCCATCATCTCCCCACCAGCCCTTGAAAAGCCCATTCATACGGAGCTCTTGGCACTTTTCCCAAAAATGGAGCAAGATCTTTTAAAAGTTGGCGTTACCAAGCTCTACCTTTGGGTAAAATACAAAGAAAGCTACCCAGCTGGTGTGCAATACTCTCAGTTTTGCGAACATTATAGGCGTTATTTAAAAGCCAAAAGCATCAGTTATGTGTTTGAATACAAGGCTGGCGACAAGCTTATGATTGACTTTGCGGGCAAAAAACTACACCTTACCGACCCGCTCACAGATGAGCTTACCGAAGTAGAATTTTTTATTGGCATACTGCCAGCCAGTGGATATACCGTATCCACCCCACCAACTACACCTCTATAAGTTTAAAATTTTGGGGTAGTAGAGTTTCTATTTGGTTTATTTTTACGCTGTCTATGTTTTTTAGGGCGAATATTAACCATTCTGTTGGATTGACATTGTGTTTTTTGCATATTCCGAAA
>CAMCYZ010000299.1 GCA_945885545.1 Spirosoma fluviale | reverse complement strand
GTCAAGCAAGTTTCATTAGCAAAATACTACCTTGTCCGTATTTGGTGATTATTCTTCTATGACCTCCCGAAATTAAAAGAAAATCTCATTATTCCCAAAAAGTCATTTTCTTACAAATGAAATGTTAAGAGTCCGGAAATGCTCGATTTGTTGTGCAACGTCTTAGTTTTAAAATATATCTTTCAGAAAATTTTTACCTTTTAAAAATGAAACGAATTCTTGCTGGAGAATTGTTGGTTTTGATTCTTTCGTTGAGCTTTTTTGTCGGTTTTTATGGCTGCAGGCACTATTAGTAGGTAAGGCTAGTCAAAGCCTCAACTGTACGGCTAGACTTGCACAAGACTGCACCACGGCTCTAATAGAAATTACCAACACATCAGTAGCAGCAGATATAACAACCACTATCAATATTCGTACTCTGAAAGAAATGGTATTAGATTAATCAACGACAACCAAAGAAGGGGAAGTCGAGTCTGGAGGTGAGTGATGGATTTTATGTGGTTTTAACAAATTAGACAAAAAAAGCAGAGATAATTCTCTGCTTTTTCGTTTTCTTATACCCTAAAACTTTCCTACTTAATATCCGCGTTCAAAACAAATTCAGTCTTCCAGTTATATTTATGCCTTCTTACAAATTTTTTGTAAGAATCGCTTTTGATAAATTTGGCAATATCTTCTTCTGTTTTGAAAGTTAAATAGTGCATTACATCGAAATCAGGCTTTTGATTGCCTTTACCCACTGTGTATCCAGCTGTATAATTAACAATTTCTTTTGATGTTTTCTTCAAGTCTAAAAAATCACTAATGTGTTTGTCCACTTGGTCTTTTGGTGTGTTTTCGTTGAATTTGTAACAAATCACCATTTGTTTCTTCACTTTTGCCGGTCCAAACGCCACACTCCAAACAAACATTGTACCTAAGAAAGTACCGAATAATACGGCCGGGACTAAATACTTTATTAATCTCTTGTTCATTACGCTTCCGAATTTTATTTTGTTAACGATACAAATATAACAAATATCTTATCAAATTGTTGTATTATTTTTAGAGAAAAAATAACGATTGTAAGAGTATTTATGATTACGCAGAATATAATTTTGCTTCATGCCTTTTGCTCGAAATATTTTTTGTTGAATTCGGGGTAAGGATTTTTCTATTTTTCGTGATTGTAGGATTTGATTTTAATGGAATTTCTCAGAATAATGTATTTTTTCGGACTGAGAGGTTTCGGTTTTGGGCATTGATCATTCAAAAAACGTATTTTGGGCTTGAAAGAGGTCGAAATTAGAAGGTTCAAGTTTTCCAAATATAATTTTGAAATTTTTTTTGTAAAATATTGCTAATCAGTAGCTAAATTTTCTTTTTATGAAACTTTGACACAAAAAAAGCAGGTGCTGCCATCTGCTTTTTTTGTGTTTTCGGAATTCTTAGTTCAAGAAACCATTCATAACTTGTTTTAGTTGAGACAACTGCAACACGCCAGACTGTCTCCATTTTTGTTGTCCGTCTTTAAAAACCATCATAGTTGGAACACCAGAAATGTTATATTTTCGCTGCAAAGCCGGGTTTTTATCGATGTCTATTTTTATGATTCTAATTTTATCCCCCATTTCGCCAGCCAATTGTTTCAAAATCGGTGCCAAGGCCTTGCATGGTCCGCACCATTCGGCAGAAAAATCTATCAAAACAGGTTTTTCTGATTTTATCAATTCATCAAAACTTCCAGTCATTTTTATATTTATTTAATTGTATCTTTTTTATCAGGATCATAACCTATCATAATCATTAGCCACAAGGAGCGAGACATGCGGTAAATCCACCTCACCAAGGTAAATGTAATGAGCAAATAGACTATTATATAATATCTCCAATCATATTTTTCTTCAAAAAACATGTAGTAACCCACAGTGGCAGTTACGAAAAGGGCGATATTGAGCATGTAAGAAATGTACATTGCACCATAGAAGAAACCCACTTCTTTTTCATATTTAAGTCCACAGTTTGAGCAGTTTTTGTGCATGTTGAAAATGCCTTTGAATGAAAACAGATTATCTCTGTCGTACAATTCACCTTGGCCACACCTGGGACATTTCATTTTTACTGCTGAACCTAACTTGCCCATTTGTTTATTTGTTTTTACATATAAATACCCTTGTTCTTTTAGACTCGGGCAATTTTGCTTGATTAATATATGAACATATATTCATATTAAAAAATTCATTTCTAACAAAACTTTTTGGTCTTGGGTTTGGTAGTATATTTATACAAATACTCAGACATGCAAGAAAAATTAGATAGAATCATAGAAGCCAGAATGAAATTGAAGGCCAGGTTTGAGGAGAAAATCAAACTTTCGCCTTCGATATCGGATGATAAACCAATGGGCAAAGGTCCGTTAAATAGGCATGGAATGCCGCAGACGCCTGTGGGACAAACTTTGACAGAGAAATGGCCGGTTTTGGACTTGGGTTATCACCCAACGGTGGAGCTGCAAAATTGGCGACTAAAGATTGATGGTGCCGTGGAGAATCCAGTCACCCTAACTTGGGACGATTTTATGGCTATGCCGCAAACCGATGATGTAAGCGATTTTCATTGCGTAACTACTTGGTCAAAGCTAGATATGCCTTGGCGTGGCGTAAGTCTGCTGGATTTGGCGGCTTTGGTGATGCCAAACTCATCAGCTACACATGTAATGTGCTATGGATATGACACATACACGACTAATTTATCTATCGAAGAAGCATTGAAGTCTGATGTTTTGCTTGTGCATACGGTTTATGGAGAACCGTTGTCCAAAGAACATGGCGGACCAGTGCGTATGATTACACCACAGCTTTATGCTTGGAAAGGTTCTAAGTGGATAAAAAGAATAGAGTTTTTGGAGAAAAACCAAAAAGGTTTTTGGGAGGAGAGAGGTTACTCCAATACGGCGTATCCTTGGAGGAATGATCGTTATTCGTGAGGGGAAACTGTGAAAAGTTTCAACACAGGTCGCACAGTGTTCTTTGACTCACGTTGCGTTTTGGAGTTTCACTGAGTTTTTCGCTTCGCTCATTTTCCTTGCGTCTTCCCGTCTTTGCGGTTAAAAACTATGCTATCTATGCTTCTATGTGTTTAAATTATAACTGTGTTATTAAAAAATATTAGCATGAAATTTCACCAATTCCTCTATAGGCTTTTCTATGATTTTTGAGACTTTAAGTCCATGCTCAGAGCACACCTTTTCGAGGATTTCTGCATAATAAAAAGCCACCGAGCCAATGAAACCAAGCGGCATTTGAGTGATATTTGGATATTTGAGTAAGTATTTTTTTAAAAATGCTTCAAAAGAGCTC
>CAMCYZ010000298.1 GCA_945885545.1 Spirosoma fluviale | reverse complement strand
ACGAACAGTATTATTCACTCTCCCAACTCAAAAGAGTGCCCAAGATAGACTCGGTTGGTTACGAGGCGTTTTCATTTCCTATAACCCCGCCAAACGGTGGACCTAAAGACGGTTTTTTTGCTCAGTTTTATGCCAATGACCCCGTGGGTGAAGGAGATACCTATTTGATGCGGTCTTACAAAAACGACACTTTGAGATTTAAACCCTCAGATATTACGCTGGCCTACGATGCCGGCTTTTCGCCGGGTTCAAAGTCTGACGGTTTGATGTTTATTTTGCCTATTAGACAATCCTTAAACCAAACCTTGTTTTTGGACAAAGACAAACTGAAAGTGGAGCTCTTTTCTATACCTACAGAAGCGTACTTTTATTTACTACAATTACGACAGGAATCGTCGAACGGAGGAATTTTCGCTACTCCGCTGAGCAATATTCCTACCAATATTTTTAATCTAAACAGCAAGTCAACCAAAAAAGCTTTGGGGGCATTTTTTGTGTCAAAAGTGAGCACCTTTGAAACTGTTATAGATAAAAATAAGGCTAAACCGAAGCAGTAATTACGGTATTCCTAATTTTACTTCTTAGCCAATAAAGCCAAAAGACTGGCTAATTTGTCTTTGAGGCCTTTGCGGTCAACGATGAAGTCTAGAAAACCGTGTTCGAGAATAAATTCGGCAGTTTGGAATCCTTTTGGAAGGTCTTTTCCGATGGTTTCCTTAATGATTCTTGGGCCAGCAAAGCCTATCAATGAGCCGGGCTCGGCTACGTTGAAGTCGCCCAACATGGCAAAGGATGCTGTTACACCTCCGGTGGTTGGGTCGGTCAAAAGTGATATATAAGGTAGTTTTGCTTCTTCCAACAAGGCCAATTTGGCTGAAGTTTTGGCCATTTGCATCAATGAAAATCCTGCTTCCATCATTCTGGCTCCGCCTGATTTTGAAATCATCAAAAATGGGGTTTTAGTCTTAATGGCATGGCTAATTCCACGGGCGATTTTTTCACCAACCACCGAGCCCATGGAGCCCCCTATAAAGCCGAAGTCCATGCAAGAAATCGTTACATCTTGCCCGTGCATTTTGCCATAAGCAGTTCTACAAGCATCTTTCAAACCAGATTTTTCAACGGTGGTTTTTATACGGTCGGGATAGGCTTTGGTGTCTACAAATTTGAGCGGATCGCCCGAAATCATGTCTTTGTCAAGCTCAGTGAAGGCTCCTTCGTCAAACAAGAGGTTGAAATATGCCTCCGAGCCTATTTTATCGTGATAGTTGCAGTGAATGCAGGTAAAGGCATTTTGCTTGTGCTCACGGGTGTGCATGACGTTTTTGCACTCAGGACATTGGTACCAAAGTCCGTCGGGTGTTTCACGTTTGAGTTCGGTAGGCGTGTTAATTCCTTTTTCAGTTCTTCTAAACCAAGACATAAAATGGTAAGATTTTGGAGGGGCAAATATAAAAGAATTTTTATGCTCGAAATGCAGATAGCTGGTTTTTTATTTGAAATCTCCTGCTTGGGCGTAAATGACTTCAGTAGAAAATGTTTCTCCAAAACCTTGATGTATAACTGCATCTAGAAAATTTCTACGTCATTTTTGAAGTATTTGGTGCCTTCTACTCCGCCATAGTAAATGACCTTGGCTTTGCCTTGCTTTTGGCCAGCAATGAAATCGACTATTAATCTATCGCCATTTCTGTAGATGTAGGTGCTTTGGTAGCCGTTCATTTTGCCTTGGTAAAACCCACCAATGTATTTGTCGCCATTTTTAAGGAAAAGTGAGCCTTTTCCGTTGTATAAACTATTGGCAAACGAGCCTTCATATTTCTTTTTGCCATCTTTATAGTATTCTGTGCCTTGCCCATGGCGTTTACCCATGTGCCAACTGCCTTCAAACTTCTCTGCAGTTTTAGAATTTATGGCTACACCAAAGCCCTCCAGGCAGTTGCCAGCCACGCAGCCTCTTTTACGTACGGGCGTGGTTTCTGAATCATTTGAAACCGTAGTTTCAGTGACGATTTCGTCCAACTCCTTTTCGGTAGGTGGCTCTGGTTTTTTGTTGGCCTGAATGTCGGGGTAAAGCTCCTTGGCATTCATGTATCCTTTTTCGATGGCTCTTAGCCTTTGGCTTCTTGGCGGATGTGTAGAAGTGGTATATTCGGTAGTTAAACTCGCTATAGCCGACTGAGCTTCTTTGAGCTTCGCCCCCATTTGATACATCACAAAACCCGAAAACTCATCGGCTTCTAGTTCTTTTTCGTGTTCTGAACCGCCTTGTTTGATAGTGTGCCCCTGCAAATGATGCCCGATTTCGTGGGCCAGAATGCTCAAAGCTCCCCAGTCTGTTTTGGTAACATTGCTGAGTTTGTTGATAAACTTTGGGTCGTACACAATCAACCGCTCGCCATTGCGGGTGGCGGCAAAGCAGTTATCGGTGTTGGGGCATTCCATCACATAAAAATTCTGCTTTAAGCCCGAGCGTCTCACAATGTTTTCTATGGCCTTGCTCACTTCAGGGCGGGTCGAAAACGCGACCCAGTTACAAATTTCACGCTCGTTTATAGCTTGGCCATAATAGTTTTTGCCAACAATAATTTCGGAATTGTTTTGGGCAAATGAAAAATTTGAAACTACTGCAAAAAGCAAACCTGCGAGAATGGCCTTCATTTATAGAATTTGTAAGTATTGGATAAAACGAAATTTCTACATAAAATAATATTCAAAGGTGGTTTTTGTTTTATAGAATCATAAAAAGCTCAAAATATTAACCAAATCTCTACCTGATGTTACAAATTTACTGTGCAACTCATCGACTTTTTGAGTAAATAGAAAGTCAAAAAAATGGGAAAACATGTCGGATTTTCTCAGTTATTGATAGTTTTGTTCCGAAATACCTATGATAATAAAGAAACGATGGAAAATAACCCCATTCAAAGTCCCTTTGATGTGTGGAGAAACGGCCATTCTGAATATAAGAGTGCCTATTTTAATCAAGAAACAAGTTTTGTAAAACAACTCATTCCGGAAATTGCGGTAGGACTGAATGTGTTTGAAATATTACAAATTCTACAGTCACGCTTCGGAACCGACAAACTTGTACAAGCTCTTAACCCTAGCATTGCCTATCCCAGTCGCTTAGCAGGCCAACAAAACGGCGACTGGCTAAAAACCAGCAATATGGCTGGTGTGAATATACGGACAATCGGCAATTTCTTTAACCTTATAAAATATTTACTGACCACCGGCAGCTGCCACGATTCCATTCATATTTTGCCCATTTGGGAGCCCGGCGTGGTGTCGAGTCTGTACGGAAAAATAAGCTGGAATATCAACCCCGAGTTTTTTAGCGAAGAATTAAAAAATGCCATCCCAAACCTAGA
>CAMCYZ010000297.1 GCA_945885545.1 Spirosoma fluviale | reverse complement strand
AAATGCCAGAGAAGCTCTTCCATGACACTATTTTACAGAATAATACTATGCCTGTTGAGTTAGTTAAAGCTGTATTAAAAGGCGAAGATTTGAAAAAGGATAAAGTGACCGAGTGGAAGTTTTTGGAATGAGGAATAGGTATTTCTATTCCTCAATTTTTTAAACCAATCCTAAGGCAATCTTCATCATATCATTGAAGGTGTTTTCTCTTTCTTGCTGAGAAGAGGCAGATCCGGTTATTATATTGTCGCTGACGGTCAAAAGTGCTAAAGCCTTTGCCCCGAATCTTTTGGCAATGGTAAACAATATTTGCGATTCCATGTCTACTCCCAAAATCCCGTGTTTCTGCCAAACTTCCCAACGGTTAGGTTCAAGGTCATAGAAGGTGTTGGTACTAAAAACTGAACCTGTATGTGTCTTAATATTTAACTCCTTGGCCATTTCATAAGCTTTATAAAGCAAGCCAAAATCGGCAGTTGCTGCATAATGCATTCCTTTAAATAACAAGCTGTTAGCGTCTGAGTCTCCAGATGCACTCATGGCTAAAATTACCTGACCAAGGTCTAGTTCGGGTTGAATAGAACCGCATGTTCCTACCCGAATCAGATTTTGACATTTATAAGTATTTATCAATTCATGAATGTAAATACCCGCACTTCCCATGCCCATACCAGTGCCTTGAATTGACACTTTTTGACCTTTGTATGTCCCCGTAAAGCCATACATGCCACGTACTTTATTATAACAAACTACATCGGTTAAGAAATTTTCTGCAACAAACTTCGCTCTCAAGGGATCTCCAGGCAACAATACCGTTTCTGCAATCTGACCTACTTCTGCTTCAAGATGTAAACTTCTCATTATTATTTTTTAAGTTTAATTGATTACTTTTTTGATTTTAAAATGAAGGATTTTTAGTAAAAGCCACAACAAATATAAGTAAGATATTGATATTACTGATCTTACAAGCTACAAGAGTTTAAAAGGTCAAGAGCTGTTATTACATAAGATTATCAAACATTAAGGCTGAAAGGGTTCAATCATAATTGTAGATTCTTTATCGACAATCACCTGACCATCAGGTAATCCTTTTGTTTTTCTTACAAATTTTTTCTGGGTAAAAATGACAGGAACCACACTCTCATTTTTCCTTTTAGAATAGTAAGCGGCTAAACTTGCTGCAAACTCAATCACGTGATTCGGTAAATTTTCTTTATTTTTTCGTTTAATCACCACATGTGAACCGGCACAGTCACGGGCATGTAGCCAATAATCCTCTTTTTGGGTGTGTTTTAGGGTTAATGTATCGTTGTTTTTAGAATTTTTGCCAACCAATATCAGGTTTCCTTCAAAAACGTATTCTCGAAATAAGCTTTTAGGGCTTTCTATTTCTTCTGTTACTTTCTTTTGAGTTTTAACAAACCCTTTAAGTTCTTTGAAAGTTTCTGTTGCCTTTACTTTTTCAATTTGAGCGTCAAGGTCGAAAATCTTATAAACGGCATTTTCAATATTTTTCTCAATGGCATTTACTTCTAGTTGCTCGTTTTTGCTTTTTCTATAATAGCTTTCAGCATTTCTTTGGGGTGAAAGCTCTGCCTTTAGCTTGATTTTTATAGGTGTGTTGGTATAAAAATTTAAAAGTTCGATTTCGGTAATGCCTTCATTTATGGCGTGTAAGTTAGCCATAAGTACATTGGCAGTGATTTCTTTTGATTGTCCTGTCTTTAGGATATCTAGTTTCTCTTGCGTGTTTTTTAGATACCCTTGGGTCTTCGATTTTTCTTTTTCAAGACTTGTCAGAAGGAGCTGCCTTTGGTATGCAAAAGTGTATTCTTTCTGATAAAAAAGATAAAAAGCATTGGTAGCCTCTAAGGCACTATTAAATTTAAATCTATAATTTTCAATCTGAAAAATAGATAGACTTGGGATTTCGTTGAGAAAGCCAATGTAGTACTCTGGCGTTTCGGCATTCTTGAGAAATTCTTGAATAAAGTTCCATTTTTCCTCGACTGAAGCACCCAGAATATGTGAATCTAGATAATTGAACAGATTTTTGCCGAATGTAAAGAATACTTTTCTGTAATTTCCTTCTTGATTTTGAAAATTTTGAAAACTTAAATCTGCATTTTTTTCAAAATCCGAAATAGCTAATGATTTATCTGTAAAGAGGGAATTATTAAAAATCGCAATTTGGTCAGAATTATGATATACAAGTAGGTTTGGCCTATTACCAAATAGTTTGATTATTAGTAAATAATTATTCTGCAATTCTATTTTAATTGCTCTTTCATTCTCGAAAATCTCGATATCTTGAACCTTCAAGCCATAGATTTCCTCCCAAAGACTAACTGTGTTTTTTCTTGCTCTTGCAAACTCGTTTTGGATGGTTAAGCACGAAAAATCTGGCTTTAGAGTACATTTCAAAAATGTTTTTTGGTCATTTTTCTCAAATCCAATGATAAGTTCATCTTTTTCTTGACTAAAACAGGCCAATAAAATACTTTCTAAAAGTATAGCTTTTAGCTCGTTACTGAGGTGTTTTAGGAAATGAAAATTATTATGCACTTATTAATATGTTAATTTGGGAATGTGTTAAGGGATTAGAAAAGTGCATTAATAATAAGCAATTCAATGACAACTCCAGATTTACATATTAAAAAAAGCACCTTCTTTCAAGGCATAGTTTGATATTTTTATTTCCTCGATGTGGTAGGATTGCAAAACGAATTTTATAAGACAAACCGCCACAACAATCATATCTACACGTAGCGGAATCATACCCCCGATTTTCATTCTTTCGTCGTGATTGGCAAATATGAGCTGTTCGAAGGCTATCCAAAACTCAGAGATAGGGTAGTCAAACCCAACAATATCAGTAGGAGCAAAGGTATGTGTTTTTTTCCAAAAAAACATATCGTTTAAAGTGTCAAAAGAACCTGATGATCCTATTAAAACTTCTGGTTGATATTGATGGATGGCGTTTGTAAGTGGTAACAGTTCCTGACGGAGATATTCTTCAAGCCTACTTATTTCAGTTTGCGATATCTTATCTTTTTTCATAAATCTTTCCATCAATCGCTGACCGCCAATTTCAAAACTCCTCTTCCAAAGTATTTTGTCAGGATTACAAAGTATAAACTCCACGCTACCGCCACCAATATCTATAATTAAGGCGTTTTTATTGATATTTACAGCATTGCTGACCCCTTTGTATATTAACTCCGCCTCTTTGTCGCCATCAATTACAATGACATTTATTTTGGTTTCGTTTTTTACTCTTTCAATAAACTCTTCTTGATTCGTTGCATTTCTTATTGCACTTGTTCCAAACGCAAATACGTTAGCAAAGTCTATATTGAATTCTTCAAGTTTCTCTTTAAAA
>CAMCYZ010000296.1 GCA_945885545.1 Spirosoma fluviale | reverse complement strand
GCAGATGGAAAAAACGCAACAGGGAACCAAGAAGTTTACCAAAGAAGAAAAACTTGGCATTTTGGCGGAGGCTGAACGCAACGGAGTAGTAGTAACTTTGGCGAAGTATGAGCTTTCCCCAGCCACGTACTATTATTGGAAGCGGAAACTGACCTTTGGAGGCGAGGATGCCCTCAATCATTCGAAGCACCGGCAGTTGGAGTCTGAGCACAAACTACTTGCGATGGAAAACGAAAGGTTGAAAATTCTTTTGGCCGAAAAAGAACTAGAAAGTAGGCTAAAAGATGAGCTTTTAAGAAAAATGTATCCCAACCTGAAAAAGAATATCTAGGGAGCGATTTTATGTCAAACGGCTTAAAAAGAGAGATGCCTGATTGGCAATTGTGGGCTTTAGTAAAAATCAGTTTTACTATCTAAAGTTTCGGGGTTAAAAATTGTCGAAAATTATATACCATGTGTGCCTTGCCAGGCAGGCTTACTTTTTTCCGGGTTGCCGGCCCAGTTGAAAAAAAGTAACAAAAAAAACACTTTTTGTGTAATGATCCTGACTAGCCGTCCGCCTGTAAATTTCGAATTTGACATTTTTCACCCTAGAAAAATTGTGGTGTCGAAATTTTACAACGGACTACACAAAAAATATAAGGAACAATTAGTATTTAATTTGAAAACCATAACTGACTGATAATTAGCAATTAGGAGTAATTGTTTTTTTGTAAGTATTTGATTATTAGTCTTTTATTTTCCTCCGAAACTTTAGTTACTATATTTCTAATGGAAGAAAACCAGGTAAGAGACTTTCTCTGTTGACCGAAATGTCCATAAAACGATGCTATTTAATTTTCAAGTATTCCTTAAAATAGAGTGTGGGGTAAATAAAAAAGAGAATTAAACCTGAATGAAGATATATAGAAAGCGTATTGACCAACAATTCTATTTTACCCGAAAGCTCTATTTTGGGTACCAAATATAGAGCAACCACGGGTATTAAAACGATCAAAATGCTCAATAAGGCCTTATGAAAAACATTGCTTTTGAGACTCAACAAAATCCCTAATGCAGAGAAAACTGGTAACAAAACCTGGGCAATTACTAGGCCTGTTTTTAATTCTTTCTCGGTGGTGGGTATGTTCATGATGTTTTTAAAATAACAAACTCCAGCATAAGCCAACAGTACAAAAGCCACTAGGCCAACCAATATCTTTTTAGAAAATCCAAAATTAATGGCTTTTTTGGAAACGCTGAAAGGGACCAAGATAGTAATCAGAAGTGCCACGAAATCTAAAAACGGAATAAAGAAGAAAAAAAACAACCAGTTAGAATGCCCCGATTTTTGATAAAAATACAGTGTGATATATTTTCTGAAATAAATACTGCTGATGCACAAAAAACCAAAAAAACCGAGTCCATTGAGAGCTAGGCCTATTTTGTTGGTAAAAAGCGGAACAGCATTGTTGCCTGCCATGGCTATCAAAAGAGAACCTACCATCCAGTATATGAGTGTTTTGAAAACCACCACCACTATAATTAGGAATCCTTTTTTGATTGGTAACTCTACATAAAATCGCCAAGATTTATAGGCAAAAAACTGATGATTGATTTCATGAAAAAGTATGACAATGGCAGTCCAAAAACAAGTTTTTATCAGAGCCAATCCAAAGTCTATGAAAACCCCGTTGCCAATATTTTGCTCTAGCCATCCGTTGCTGAAAAACAACCTCATAAAAGACAAATTTCCGGTAAAACCATTGGCAATCTCCAGATTGATAGTCGGAATAATAGCCATCATGATGGGCAAAAAGATAAGCTTCGGAGATTTTTTTAGAATAATATAAACAAAGAAAGGTATAAAATACAAAGCCGAAGAAATTAGTAAATTGTCATAGTCGAGACGAATAAGTGGGGTGTCAATAAAAAAAGGAATAGAGGTGAAAACTATGGCAAGAATGGCCAAAAGAGCCGTTTTGGTTCTACTTCCGAGCACATCCTTAAAAATATACCAAAAAATCAAGCCGTCGAAAACATTAAAAATCGTGTAAAAAGCAGCACGCTGCAAACTTGGCCACAGGGCAACATCCTGAGATTTTAACAAATAGTCAAAAAGGATATTTTTTAGCAAAACACCCAAAATCAAAGCAAAAAAAGTCTTTATACCTAAAAATCTATTTTCTGGACGCATAAATTCACAAATAAAAATGCAAATATACTAGCTAATTTTCAAATACGTTTGAAGTACGATTTTTTCAAAATCTTTCATCTTTTGTTTAGGCTCAAGCTGATCTAAAAGGATTCGGGCGGTTCTTGTGCCTATTTTATATGCGGATTGAACAACAGTGGAGAGCTTTGGAGAGGAATTTAGGACGGTCGGCCGCTGCCGTGAGGTTTTAGAGTAAATAAATACCTTAAGTACGCGACATTGAATCGAAAATTGCCCAAAAACAAGCATTTTCGCAAGTTCGAATGTCCTCAAAAAATCTTCTGTAATCAAAAAAAGCCATTCAGTGCTTGCGTTTTAGGGAATTGCGGTGATATAAAAAAATCCTGAAAACGATTGCATAAATTAATAGAAAGCATTGTTTGTTTTAGAGGCCAAACCTTGCTAATCTTACAGGATATTTGAAAGAAGATGATTACAATAAGTTTAGAAGGCAAAATAGCATTGGTAACGGGCTGCAACAAAGGCATTGGCAAAGCCATGGCCGAGGGATTAGCCGAAGCGGGGGCTGACATTATTGGAGTCTCAGCCACTATGCCTTCTGAGGGTAGTGACATTCAGGTATTTGTAGAATCTCTTGGTAGGAAATTTTACCCTTTTCAATCCGATTTTTCTGACCGCAAATCAATATACACATTTATAGAAAAGGCAAAAGCTAAGCATCCTAAAATTGATATTTTGGTGAACAATGCAGGCACTATCATGCGTAACCCTGCCGCCGAACATTCAGACGAATACTGGGACAGCGTAATGGCCGTAAACTTAGATGCACAATTTATTATAACGAGGGAGATAGGTAAAGAAATGATAAAAAACGGCTCTGGAAAAATCATTTTTACGGCTTCTTTGCTTACTTTTCAAGGAGGAATTAACGTGCCGGGCTATGCCGCTAGTAAAGGTGCAATCGGCAGCTTGATAAAAGCATTTGCCAACGAATGGGCCTCAAAAGGTATCAACGTAAACGGAATTGCTCCGGGATACATTGCCACCGACAATACGGAAGCATTAAGAGCCGACCCAGAACGCAGTGCCTCCTTTAGATTTGCATAAAAAAAGCTGATAAAGAAAAATGAGTAATTGGGTTAAATTTACGACGGTAATTTTTCCTAAGTGGGAAGTAAGGAGAACCTATGCTGTGTCTTAGATTCAAACCTATACATAGATTCAGGCCCTACCTCCCT
>CAMCYZ010000295.1 GCA_945885545.1 Spirosoma fluviale | reverse complement strand
GCCAAGAAAAACATTTCGATATTGGCCCCAATTCCTATGTTTTTACGAAATCTCGCTAAATTATAAAAAAAGTCTGAATTTCGTCCTTCTATGTAAACAGGAATTATATCTTTTTTGTATTTCTTAGCCTTCGTTATGAAACTTTTCTTCCATTCTAGATCCTTTATTAGTCCACTTTGGGACTTTCGGGATACAAGACCAGCAGGAAAAACCAACATGGCCTGCTCACTGGCATAAGTCTCGTCGATAGCCCGCATGGCTTCTCTCGCCTGCGATCCGTGCTTATTTATGGGTATAAAAAGTGGGTGTAGATTTTTGATGTTCATCAAGATATCATTCACCAAAAACTTTATATCCTTGCGATATTTCCCTAGAGCATGCATAAAAGCTACCCCATCGAGTCCTCCTAAAGGATGATTAGAAGCAAAAACAACACCAGCAGTGAGCGGGATGTTTTCCGCCCCCTTAAGCTCAACATCTACTTTAAGTTCTTGACCAATAAGAGCATCTACAAAGTCTAGACCATCCAGATGCCCTATATTTTGCATCACTTTATTAATGTCTTCCTCATGAACAATTCTTTCGATATAGCGTAAAAGAAAACCTGGCATCCATTTTAGAAGTTTCGGGTTTTTCTTGGCAATGGCATCACGAATTACGATAAATTTTTCTTCTTGCATTCCAATCATTTTTAACGAAATCCAGAAAATCCTACCTTAATGCAGATTACAAATTTGTAAATACATTCGGACTTAATCTATTTCAAGTTTGCAAATTTAACCCAAAAAACTCATTAGAAAATCGCCTTCAATATTTTTTTACTTCATAAACACCCCAATAATCTAGAAATACATCTTGACTATATGTGAAGAAGATTCCTGAAGCCATTAAATCTTAAAAACTATTGTGGTGCTTCGTAGCTGTTTTCGAATTTTTTCAAAAGCCAAAAGCCCGTAAAAAGAAAAATGCCGCTGAGTATCAGAAGCGGAACTTTGTACATAATTAACAGCAATAAAAACACAAAACCAAAGAAAAAGTATTGCATTTTTGCGTCGTCGCTAAGCCTGTATAGATATTGAAAACCATGTACAAAAACGATGGTGCTGACTAAAAAAATCAACCATGAAACGGCGTAAGGCAAACGTGTAATTGGAAGAACCTGTGCGATGAAAAGGTAAATCTCTGGCAGCAACAAAACGAAATATCCGAGAAGGAGCATTAAACTTTTATACCAAAAACTCAGTGGTAAATTCCTAAAAACCGCCAAATGCCTATTCTGAAAATAGATGTATTGAGAACAGATACGTAAATGGGAAACCGCAACAATAACCGCCAACATACTAAATAGCCGCTGATCGTAATCATCTGTAGGAAATAACCAAACCACGAACAGCAGCGAAAAAATGCTAAAGAACTTGGTTAAAAGTAGCAATATGGGTTCTTTATAAAGCAGGTATTTGTGATAAAAAAGGACGGCTGGTAGTCGGAATTTAAAAAACTGAGGAAAGGTCAATGAGAAAATAAATTTGGCCTCAGGAGTTTGGCGGATTCGGCGTTCATATATAAAAACGCCCAACAACATAAGAAAAAACTGCGAACCAAAAACAAAAAACACCGACATGAACTTACCAAGAGCCAAACCTTCAACTACCATAAACACGGCATACAAGAAGGTCAATTGACTGAGCATAAAACTTACATAAAACCAGACAACCAACCGCTGCCACAGACTCAACAACCTCAAATGAAACAAAAACCTAAAGTCCGGCTGACCGAGCGACCGCAGCACAAAAAGATAGGTTTTGACTCCATAAAGAAGCCACAAGAATACAGCGTAAAGTAATAATTTTGGAGAGTTGAGGGCTTGCTTAACGATGCTTTGGTGTTCTTGTCCTTTCAAAAAACCAAAAGCAAACAATACGACCACCAGCAAAAACAACAAATTTTTTCGGTAATAATCCCAAATAATGGCTTTCTGAAAAACAGCAAAAACTACTTTCATTTCTTTACAATTGTTTTATTATCAACTGTAAATACCGAGTCTAATTTGAGCTTTTCGGGGAGCAAGTCTTGGTGCGACGAAAGAAAGAAGCTCGTCCCATACTCGACTTGTGTACGGGCCACTATTTCATAAAGTTTATCAATCGAAGCTGCATCTACCAATATGAAAGGTTCGTCCAAAATGATGAGTTGAGGCCGACCTAGAAAGCCCGACACCAAGGAGACTTTTTTGAGCATTCCGCTGGAATAGGTACCAATATTGTTTTCCCAATAATCCACAACGCCAAAATGAGCAACCAAGTCCTCCAACTGGCCATTTGGGGCCTTTTTGGAATAGGCTATAAACTTCAGAATATCTTTGGCCGTCACGAAGTCTGGGTATTTGGGTTCGGCTTCTGAGTAGTTAACTAAAAACTTGCATTGCTGCTCATGAGGTGTCATGTTTTGAAATAACAAAGAACCCTCGAAAGGAATAATTCCAGCCAAAGACTTAAAAAAAGTCGATTTACCTGAGCCGTTTTGACCCACAAACCAATGAATACCTTCTGAGATACTCAACTGAGGGATTTCCAGAACAAGGTTTTGATTATATTTTTTTCGAAATTCATTAACTTCCAACATCATAAAAGCAAAACGGTTTGGTGTTTTTGATTATCAAACAAGCGTTAGGAATAAATTTTGGTCTCAAAATTGCTTAACCTACTTGTCAGGTATCCCAAAAATAAACAATATGATTAAACTTTTTACCATTTTATTGATAATGGCCTTCACTGTTTTTACTTTTCTTTTTGAAAAGAAAACGCCAGGAAGTCTCGCAAAAAAGCAATTTTACAGATATAATACAGACACCAGTCGGGTATTCTATTATTCTTTTAGCCAAGAAAAAGTTGTAGACTTAAAAGCAAAAACGCAACGATTAAAAAACGAAAAACTAACCGTTAAGAAAGGTACTCAGGTTTTGTTAGAATCACCCATTTTCCACGCCAATGCACTATACCTATGGGAAGGGCCCAATGGTTTTAGGTCTTATTCTCAGAACGTATTGCTTGAAAATGTGCATATCAACCAAAGTGGTATCTATACGGTGTCGGTAAAAAAAGCGAATGGTTTGGTTTCAGGCAAAATAGAATTAACAGTGGTGGAAAAAGATTTTTAAGGAGATTTATATCCTCCGCTTACTGTAGAAATATTATATTTGAGCATAAAATAATAAGATTTGATTTTAATTAAAGGCATAAAACTACCCAAGATACTGGGAATAGCCCTTTGGCCTTTCGTATTGGTTAAAACCAAAACACCGGAAAAAACAATCCTCAACCACGAACGTATTCACCTCCGCCAACAAATAGAAATGTTGGTTCTGCCTTTTTATGTTTGGTATCTTTTAGAATGGTTAATACTGCTTATAAAACA
>CAMCYZ010000294.1 GCA_945885545.1 Spirosoma fluviale | reverse complement strand
AAACACACCAAACTTTGGTAAAGAATAAACTAAGAGGTAGAATCACGGTTCAGGCTGATGGTCAGATACGTACGGGTAAAGATATCGTTATTGCTACTTTGTTGGGTGCCGAAGAATTTGGTGTAGCAACAGCGGCCTTGGTAGCTGTGGGTTGTATTATGATGCGTAAATGTCATCTCAATACCTGCCCAGTGGGTGTAGCCACGCAGAACAAGGAACTTAGGGCCTTATTTAGTGGAAAACCAGAGCATGTGGTGAATATGTTCCAATACTTGGCTCAAGAAGTTAGAGAAATAATGGCTGATTTGGGTTTCAGAACTATCAACGAAATGGTGGGCCAGTCGCAGATGCTTGAAAAACGTAGTGATATTGAGCATTGGAAAGTCAAAAACTTAGATCTTTCTAAAATACTTTACAAAGAAGAAGCCGACGAGTCGGTGGCACTTTACAAACAAGAAGAACAAGACCATGGAATAGCCAATGTTTTGGACTGGAAATTGGTAGAGGATGCACAGGCGGCTTTGAAGAATCAATCGAAAGTAACTGGTGAGTATGTAGTTAATAACCTTAATAGGTCAATAGGAGCGATGCTTTCCAACGAAATATCGAAAGTTTATGACGGTGAGGGTCTTCCGGCAGAAACAATCAGTTATAAATTTAGAGGCACTGCCGGGCAATCTTTTGGAGCTTTTTCTACCAAAGGTATTAAGTTTGAACTCGAAGGCGATGCCAACGATTACTTCGGTAAAGGTCTTTGTGGAGCCGAACTAGTGGTGTTTCCTGACAGAAAAGCAACATTTAAGCCATCGGAGAATATGGCTGTAGGAAATGTTTCGTTTTACGGAGCTACTTCTGGCGAAGCTTACATAAACGGTATGGCAGGCGAGCGTTTCTGTGTACGTAACTCTGGTGCCAAAGTAGTAGTGGAAGGAATTGGAGATCACGGATGTGAGTACATGACAGGTGGAGTTGTAGTTGTTCTTGGTGAGACAGGCAAAAACTTTGCGGCAGGTATGAGTGGAGGCTTAGCCTTTATTTATGACACCAAAGGCGATTTTGATTCAAAATGCAATACCGAAATGGTAAATCTAGAAGAATTGGAGTCATTCGATTATGACTTGCTAAGAGATATGATTGGGAAGCAGTATGCCAACACCAACAGCGAAGTAGCGAAGTTTATCTTAGACAATTGGGAAACCGAAATTGCGAAGTTTGTAAAAGTGTATCCGACTGATTACAAGAGGATTTTGATGCAAAGAATGGCAGAAAGTGTTGCCGCTTAATTAAAGAATTTCAAAAAGATTAATATACTTTTTAGATCATGGGAAAACCAAGTGGTTTTTTAGAATTTGAAAGAAAAGCATCTCAAAAAAGAGATGTAAACGAAAGGAAAAACGATTATAACGAGGTTGAGTTAGGCTATGACCAAGCTCAGACCAAAGATCAAGCCGCTCGTTGTATGGATTGCGGTATTCCGTTTTGTCATAGCGGTTGTCCGCTCGGAAACATCATACCCGAGTTCAACGATGCAGTGTATGATGGCAACTGGCAATATGCCTACGAGCTTTTGTCATCTACCAACAATTTTCCTGAATTTACAGGCCGAATTTGCCCCGCACCGTGTGAGTCTTCGTGTGTCTTGGGTATCAATAAGCCTGCTGTGGCCATCGAATATATTGAGAAATCCATCATTGAGAGAGCTTTTGAAAACGGTTGGGTTGTGCCGGTGGTTCCAAAGAAACGGACAGGCAAAACTGTGGCAGTTATAGGCGGAGGACCTGCAGGAATGGCGGCGGCTTCGCAGCTCAACAAGGCTGGTCATACCGTGACTTTGTACGAAAGAGCCGATCAAATAGGTGGTTTGGTAAGATACGGTATTCCAGATTTTAAGTTAGAAAAAAGTATAATAGACAGACGCTTGGCAGTAATGCAAGCGGAGGGTATTGAATTCAAAACCGGTGTAAACGTAGGTGTAGATATTAAAGCGGGTAAATTGCTCGAGAAATACGATGCAATCGTGCTAACAGGTGGTTCCACCGTTCCGCGTGATGTGGAAATAAAGGGCCGTGAACTCAAAGGGATTTATCCTGCAATGGAGTTCTTGAGTCAACAAAACAAAAGAGTGGCTACCGAAAGAGGCAAATCTCTTGACTTAGCCAAAGATCACCAAGGAAAATCTTATCAAAATGGTGAATTGTTGGCCACTGGCAAAAATGTTTTTGTGATTGGCGGAGGTGATACTGGCTCAGATTGCGTGGGTACTTCCAACAGACACAAGGCAGCTTCGGTTTCGCAAATCGAAATTATGCCGATGCCGCCAGCTAACAGAGCTGAAAGCACTCCTTGGCCACAGTGGCCTATGATGCTGCGTACTTCTACCTCACACGAGGAAGGTTGTGAGCGTGCTTGGAGCGTAAATACCAAAGAATTCATAGGTGACGAAAACGGTAATTTGAAAGCCCTAAAATTGGTAAACATTGAGTGGGTTTTGGAGAATGGCCGAATGGTGATGAAAGAAATAGAAGGGTCTGAAAAAGTTTATCCAGCCGAATTGGCTTTGATAGCCGCAGGTTTTCTTCACCCACAAGCGAGTGGTTTGATTGAAGATTTGGGCGTTAAGCTTGACAACAGAGGAAACGTTGATGCAACCAATTACCAAACCTCGGTTAAAAAAGTATTTGCCGCTGGCGATATGCGTCGTGGTCAATCATTAGTAGTTTGGGCCATATCAGAAGGAAGAGAAGCCGCAAGAGCAGTTGATGAGTTTTTGATGGGCTATTCGCTCCTCGAAGCCAAATCTACGCCAATGATTACGGCGGATTACGTGGGTTTGTGATAAAAAACAAAGTGATATTTATAAGGAAAACCATCCAAAGGGTGGTTTTTTTCATTCTACATAAGTTTCGAGCAAGAGCGTTTTGAAATCCAGCTCGATTTGTGTTTGAATATAGGTAGTTTTGAAATATTTTAATAACCTTCGGATTCGATAGTCTGATTAATTGGGGGCTGAACCATGTGAAGCAATACCAAACTGAAGAACGCTCACTGATGGCCATCTGCATGAAACACGAAAAACTTAATCTACACCCGCTGCTGGACTGCATGGAAAAAGACAAACAGCACCTAGACGCCAACCTGATGCAGCTACAAAAGGAGCTATCGCAACACTACAAAAACAAGGCCTTTTTGACCTTCCAAAACGTGGGGGATGTGGTAGAACTGAGCTTGAAAATGGTGACGGAGTTTTGAGGGCATCTTTATAGTCTGAAGGTGAGCCTATTTAAGGTGCAAAGTATTTAGAATAAAACGAACCACTTCTACTGGCATATTGAGATTGCTCAAACCGATTTCCATTTTTTAAAAAGTAACTATATAAGTCATCATACTCATTGATTGGAAAATGTACGTAGGTTTTTGGATTTGT
>CAMCYZ010000293.1 GCA_945885545.1 Spirosoma fluviale | reverse complement strand
ACAAAAACTGGCCCGCCCTATACCAGACTCCAAAAAAGAATCATACAAATCCCTCATTAATTTTCCCTTTGTCATAAAATTTAATTATTTCCGACAAAGGTCGGGCTGACTGACTAGCTTTCAAACACGGACTTGGTCGTTTGGATACGTTTTAGCCGTATTGTGTTATTTTTAGAAATAGATATCAAAACAAATTACATAACACTTAAAGTGGTTTTATCTCTAATATTTGAGCAGAAGATTGGTCAATTTTCAATGGATTTTTTAATTTTCTACCCATGCCTTCCCAAAAGACAGACATTATATCTCCTTCTTGGAGTCGAAGTCCGTCACCAAAACTAAAAGCACCTGTTCCGAAAAAATGAACGTGTACATCATGTGGCAGACGATGATTGGGATGTTTGAAGTGATGATATTCTAAGTTTTCAAGGCTATGGGCCATGTTTTCTTCACCTGTTTTTATGTCTTTTTTCCAAATAATTTTCCCATTTCTTTCGATAGAAACTTCTCCTGAAATGTTTGAAAAATAATCCGTTAGAACTAATTCTGGGCCAATCGAACAAGTGCGAATTTTAGAATGAGCTAAATATAAACAATTCTTTTTTTCCATCACATGGTCACTGAATTCGTTGCCAGTCACAAAACCTATTCGGTGAGGATTCCCTTCCTGGTTGTTAATTTAAATACCAGCTATTTCGGGTTCTTCGCCGCCATCATCGGCGAAATTGGGGATTATTAGTGACTCATTGTGAGCCTTTAAAATACAGCCATTGCCTTTATAAAACCATTCGGGCTGAACGCCAATCTTTCCTTTTTCGGGTTTTCCGTCTTCTTCACCCCACTTATACATCCTAATACTGTCTGTAATTTCATTATTAGTTTGAGCTTCGTGCATTTTTTGTCGATTTTCTGCACTTGCTTTGTGCGTAAGGCCTGTACCTGTTACCATTACAATACGTGGGTCTGGGTGGTCGATGGGACACAACAATCGCCAATCAGATTTTTGATTGTAAACCGAATCGTACTC
Source organism: Spirosoma fluviale (assembly GCA_945885545.1). Taxonomy (GTDB): domain Bacteria; phylum Bacteroidota; class Bacteroidia; order Cytophagales; family Spirosomataceae; genus Leadbetterella; species Leadbetterella lacustris. The sequence goes on along the minus strand of CAMCYZ010000293.1, from coordinate 2,400 downwards.
AACAAGTGTATCGGACAAATGACTTTGGATTAAGGATTTTAGGTCAATTTGCTTCTTAATGGCTTGGTCAGCAAGTAAATATACAGACTCAAAGCTATTAATTAATCGCAAATTAGGTTCTTCAACTAACGCAATATGGCGTTGATGATTTTTATGAATTAGTTGAACGATACGCATTATGATTTTCCGTTTGATTTTCCAATGTAGTTAATTTTTTACTTTGGTTCAGTTCTTCCATTTCTTTTTTCAAAGTTCCATAAGTAAAAGGGGCCATCATCAAGCCAAAGAATGATTTGGGGTAGTTCGGCATTTCTTCAATGCCAATGTCATCACTTGGTTCTTCTCCTTTGGGCAAGTAAAATGTTCCAAACAGTATATCCCAAAAAATTACATCGCCACCGTAGTTGGTATGCCCTATAACATGACTTTTTGAGTGGTGATATCTATGGTTTTTGGGCGAAGAAAAAATATAATCGAACGGGCCTAAAATTAAATCCATGTTAGTATGTTGGAACCTTCCAATGGTACGTCCTAGCAAATTGGTGACAAAGACAATCTCCACAGGGGCTTTAATTAAAGCAAAAGGGATAGCCCAAATAATGCTGGAAACCAAGCCTTCGAGTGGGTGCGAGCGAGTGCCATTGAACCAATATAACCTTTCCGACGAGTGATGCACCGCATGCCAACGCCACATTAATTCATTGGTGTGCATCCAACGATGGTACCAATACCTGAAAAAATCGCTTACAGAAAGCAAAAGGAGGACTTGCAAAACAGGGTGTAGCTGTATGGGCCATATCTGTTTTCCAAACTCGGGCGAAATTTCTTGTACAACCCAAGCAGTAGCCGCTATTCTGAGGGGTTTGTTGATATAGTCGCCCCAAACTTTTCCACCAAAAAACAAAAACCAATCCGAAGGTAGTTCGGTGTCGTCTTGCCATCGTTTACTCCAAGGAATGAGCCTTTCGAGTGGTGCAAAAACTGCCCCAAAAACTAAAAAAACAATTATTGTATCTGTAAATGTTTTAAAAGTAATGCCGTTTTCGACCAATTTAAATCCTATTACGAAAGTCAAAACCAAGAAAAGCGGATAAATGGTAAGTTGTAAGATTTTCTTAAACAATGTCCCTTCGATTTTCGCTGCCAAGGGGTCAATCTGTTTTAATAAAAACCGAATCGGTGCCAACAAATACCGATGGGCTGCCATCTCGACAGGACGAAAGAAACGGGTGAGAAACAACTCTAACTGACGTAAATATTTCATAAGGCTTAAGGGTTAAATGACATTAATTTAATTTTTTATTTCCTCCGTTTCAAAATCACTTTCGTTTACCCAGCCCAACTTGAACTTCTCTCCTTTCATAAATCGCTCATAAAAGCCGTTGATTTCAGCACCTGGATATTGTTCGTAAAGTTGCCCGTAGCCTTGCATGCGTAAATCTCCTTGTGCCAAAAGTTTAGCTTCCATCTCTTTCTCCATCGCTTTTTTAATGGTCTGAAATTTAATGTTTTGAGCCAAATTATTAATACAATCGGGGTCTTTAAATACATCGTACAACTCTTCGCCAGACCGTTTACCAAATGACAATTTCCAGTAATAAGTATCAATTCCTTTTCTACGATTTGTCAAAAGCATGGTTTTTATTGCTCCGCCGTCGCAGTTGAGATAACCTGTTTCGGGGTTGCAAGCAGGCCAGCGGTCGGGTTCATAGTTTTTCAAGTACAAAAAACCATTTTTGTGCATTCCCCGCACAGGATAACCCACGTCTTTGGGTCTTCCAAAATCGTGGCGTTCTTGACCAACTAACTGAAAATTTCTATCTGCTTCTACCTGTCCAGATTTATTTGAATTAAAAATTGAAACCAAACTTTTGCCTATCATAGGTCGCATGCCCGATTTTTTAGGGTCAATTCCTGCAATCTCTAGAAATGTTGGGGCCAAATCCGTCATGTTTACGTAATCATTTACTATTCTGCCAGGGCGTTTGATGCCATTTTTCCACATCACAGCAAAAGGAATATGGTTGGAGTTTTCATATTGATTGCCTTTAACTCTTGGAAAAGGCATGCCGTGATCTGAGGTAAATACAATCAAAGTATTTTCTAATTGTCCTGCTTCTTCCAGTGTTTTCAAAACTTTGGCTACGTGGCTATCCATGTACTCGATTTCCATGGCATAGTCCAACAAATCATGACGAGTGGTATCTGAATCAGGGTAATATTTGGGAATTCTGTCAATCATGTCGAGCTTTTTCCCTCCTTTAGCTACACCACTTCCGTACTCATAAGCTCGATGCGGTTCAGTGAAACCGAGCCAAAAAGCCCAGGGTTGGTCGTCTGATGCTTTCAAAAATGCACCAAAATTTCCAGCATAATCATTATTTGAGATTTCTTTTGTGG
>CAMCYZ010000292.1 GCA_945885545.1 Spirosoma fluviale | reverse complement strand
CCGACTTTGAATCCCTACACGGTCACAAGTGAGTTAGAAGCGAATCGAAAGATTCGCTTTTTTTGTTTTCGGGCGTCACACTACGGATGAGAAGGTTTGGCAGGGGCCGCTTCCGACTTTGAATCCCTACACGGTCACAAGTGAGTTAGAAGCGAATCGAAAGATTCGCTTTTTTTGTTTTCGGGCGTCACACTACGGATGAGAAGGTTTGGCAGGGGTCGCTTCCGACTTTGAATCCCTACACGGTCACAAGTGAGTTAGAAGCGAATCGAAAGATTCGCTTTTTTTGTTTTCGGGCGTCACACTACGGATGAGAAGGTGGGCAGGGGTCGCTTCCGATTTTGAATAACAAGTGCTAATTAATCGAATCGGTTTTACCCACAAGGTCCAAATTAAGACTATTTTTTAGTTTTCGAATAAAATTTCTCACTTGCCCCCCCCCTCTTATGTATTTCTACTTGCCAAGGGTGATGAAGTTAACAATCCACAATTTTTAGAATATGTATACACAAAATAGAAAAAAATGCAACTTTTAAAAAAATATCAGAAATAGAGCTTTTAAATATATTACAAAATCAAAAAAAGGGTTTAAGAATCCCAAGTAACCTATCACTTTATGAGCAGGAAATTGAAATAAGCATTATCTCAAAATCCACTAAAAATACTACAAATTTTTGCCTCCGAATTTATTAAAAAATGGGGCGTTTTTAAGAAGAATGAAGATTATAAGCACTCTAAATTTGAATATCTTACCCACAAATACAAAAGAAAAATGGACTGTTCTACGCAAAAATCATTCTCAACATTGCACAAAAGAGAGAGCTTTTTTTAATGATTCATTTGGTACTGATAAAAATATCATTTTAAATGCTCCTTCTACATATTCAAAGGATATTGAAGATAATATTCGGCCTACATAATCAGTTAAGCCGAATGTTAAAGATTGCAAAATCACTTTAACAACTCCGGAAACTTCTTCTTAAATCTTTGGAATCGTGGAACTGAAACCCCAACTACATAAGATTGGCTTGGATTATTTTTGACATAATCTTGGTGGTAATCTTCGGCATCATAAAACTTATCCAATTTGGTAATTTCGGTCACTATTGGCTTTTTATAAACTCCAGACTTTGAAAGTTCGGCTTTGGCAGCATCCGCAATTGCTTTTTCTTCTGGGTTGGAGTAGAATATAATGGAGCGATACTGAGGCCCAAAATCTGGTGCTTGGCCTACGGTTGTGGGGTCTTGGGATCCATAAAAGACTTTTACCAATGTTTTGAAATCTATCTCTTTAGCATCATAATATATCTCAACCGCCTCTGCGTGGCCTGTTCTGCCGCTTCCCACTTCCTCATAAGTAGGATTCAGCGATTTTCCGCCTGCATAGCCGCTCACTACTTCTTTTACACCTTTGACCGACTCAAATACTTCTTCAACGCACCAAAAACAACCGCTCGCAAAATAGGCTTTCGAAAGGCCCGATAAATTTGTTTGAGCTTTTTTAGTTTTCTTCTGTGCTTGCGAACAAGATGATAAAAGAATAAGTGCAGAAAACAAAAACACCGAAAGAGACTTTAATTTCATGATATTGTTTTTAAAAAATGAGTTACAAATACAACAAACTAAAAACCATTCTGATTCAGAAAAGTTTTAATTTCAAACATATAGGTCGATTTTGTACTTTTGAATATGCAATCTGTTTTTTTCATTCCCGCCAATTTAAATATGTAATAACCATTATTGAAATCAGATTATTCCACAAAGACTCACCAAGAAGGCACAAAATACACAAAGTTAAGACCTAAAAAAGTAAATAAAGGTGTAAAAGTGAAACCAATTTCTTTGTTCAACTTTGTGAAAACCTTTGTGAGACTTTGTGTAATAGTTTACAAAGAAAGTAATTGGACAAGAAACCACTGATCTAATACTTAAAGACCAGAAAGACGTCCTTGCAAACCACCGGTATGCAAAAGCATAATCCGAGTTCCTTTTTTAAAATACCCCTCTTTTATCATTTGATACACACCAAAAAACATTTTTCCAGTATAAACTTGATCCATTAAAAAACCGTGTTTAGACTCAAAAGTCTTTATAAAACTCAAAAGTTCATCGTTATATTTCGCATAGCCACCGAAATGAAATCTCGTTTCAAGCTCTGCGTTTTCTGGAAAATCTTTCTCCAAAAAAAATGAGACCTCATCTTTTAAAAAATCACCATTTTTTAATACCGTAAAGCCCAAAACTTCTCCTTCGTACTTGACATTACTCAGTAAACCAGCCATAGTTCCGCCTGTACCCACTGCAGTGCATATATAATCGGGATACAGTTGTTCCTCCAAAAGTTCAGCCACCCCTTTCAATGCCAAATAATTAGAACCACCTTCCGGAATCACGAAATATTCGTTAGAAAATACTGACGTAAGATCCGCCTTGTTTCGGTACGCTTCTCTACTTACAAACTCAAACTTCATTCCTTTCTGAGTAGCAAATTTGAGTGTTGGACTGCTCTCGGCATTGAGTTCGTCTCCTCTAATTAAACCCAGCGTATCAAAACCAAAAAGAAAACCCGCCTCTGCCACCGCCGCAATATGGTTAGAAAACGCTCCTCCAAAGGTCAAGATTTTCTTGAATCCCATGTTTTTTGCCTCGAGCAGATTATATTTTAATTTTCTAAATTTATTACCAGAAACATGCTCGTGGGTGAGGTCGTCACGTTTTACAAATACCTTTACGTCATTTTCGACAAATAAATCGTCCAAAATCTCGATTAATGGCGTTGGAATATTTATTAAACTTTCGAATTCAAGCATATTTTACGAAATTTGCACCTATATGAATACATTAGAAAAAAACATAGACGCTTTTGACGACGAGGACGACGAAATCATCGAAACCATTGTCATCAATGTTGACCCAGGTCAAACCTTCATGCGTCTTGACAAATACCTCTCTCATCATCTAAAAAACATTTCGAGAAATCGCATTCAAAATGCCATAGAGACGGACTCTGTTAAAGTCAACGAAAACAACGTTAAACCGAGTTATAAGGTCAAGCCGTTGGACAAAATTACACTTTCGTTGGCAAAAGCAAGCGGTATTCCTAGCGAAGTTTTGCCAGAGGACATTCCGCTCAATATCGTATATGAAGACGACGACCTGATGATTGTGAATAAATCACCAGAAATGGTTGTTCACCCTGGCCATGGCAACTACACAGGGACCCTCGTAAATGCTCTGGTGCATCATTTCGCCCATTTGCCAACCGGAATCGATGGCAAGGTACGTCCGGGCTTAGTTCACAGAATAGACAAAGGAACTTCAGGACTTTTGGTGATAGCCAAAACAGAATATGCCATGCAGTTTTTAGCTAAACAGTTTGCCGATCACACCACTGAGCGAACTTACAACGCTCTTATTTGGGGTGAACCAAAAGAAC
>CAMCYZ010000291.1 GCA_945885545.1 Spirosoma fluviale | reverse complement strand
TTTCTTGATTATCATAGTCTTGAATTTGTTTAGTTTCTGTCTGCATAAATTCAAGACTTTGTGTAAGCTGCATAAATTGAGGCGAAGAATAGGCTTCAAAAAAAGAAACCATATTGTATATACTACTGCGACTATACCCTTTTAGGCTTGGGTCTTTGGTGCGTAAATACTCTGAAAGTTGCGTAACAACTTTACTACCCCATTCGCTGGCCTTTAATTTTTCGGATACATACTGCCCAACATTCCAACAAATAAGCAAACTTTCATTATTTACGACTTTTAAGGCACGGGTTCGGTGCAAATCAATGATAGAATGAACTTGCTCGAAGTGAGTTTCTATGGGACTATTTGTGATATCAAATGGCTTCATTTCTTGCTTTTCTTTTTCGTAATTCTTCCTGCTTTCTCGGCTTGTATTTTTTTTGAGCAATTCGTTGCTAGGTTCGTAATCTGCTGTCTTTTTGCAAAGTTCTACTTCGACTTCGCTCAGTAACCGCCCCTCAAAGGCTTTTTTCAAAATGCTTTGGCGAAGGGCTTCGGCTTTTATTATGCTTTCATTTATACTTTGTTCTAATTTGTCGCAAACAGATAAACGGCTTTCAATTTCTTTTATGATTTGGTTTTGTTCTCTAATTGAAAAAAGTGGAGCGATTTTTAGGAAATACTTGCCACTAAAACATTTGTATCGAAGACAATTCGTAACATTTTAGTGGGTTTTACGAGCGTGTCCTTTTAGTATTTTTTCAAAATCTTGGGCTGTATATTTTTTGTTTGCAACAGTTTTTTCAAGATGATTTTGCATTTTTCGATGATTGAAATCAATCAATAATTGCCTTAATTCTGCTAAATCTTGCTCAGAATCTTGCTCTTGCACAATGTTCAAAACCATCATTTGAGCTTGATTCATGGGTATTCGTAACATATTCTTCATTTTTAAGCCTCTGTTTTACAAATTTACACTTTTTTCAATTCCATGATACAATTCTCAATCATTTCTCCCACCCCTCATGCTCCTCCTCACTCATGCCAAAAGTAGGGTCTATTACTAGCACTTCGCCGTGCGTAAGCTTATAGCGTTTATATTCCCTTAGGACAATTTCTGCGTCCAAAGCCTGCGTGTCTTCGCCTGCTTTTTTACCCGCCAATATCTTATCTACTAAATCTATCGAAGGTTGTTAAGAGCAGAGCGGACAGTATCGGTCTAAGACCGAAAAATACTTCCGCTTAGTCTGAATTTTAAGCGGTGCGGAATATTTTATAATTTTAACTCTTCTTTAAACTTTTTTCTGCGGTTAAAAGCCGCTGTACGCACGTACGAAGGAAATATCCTTGGCACAGCCGGGAATGATTTTATGTTAATGCGACAATTCTACATCATCAATTTAGTGCGTTCTATGCGTTCTTTTGCCTCTATTAAGATACTGTGTATCTTTTGTTCGAGTTCTTTTTTGGGTGGTAGTTCGGTCCAATATTCAGCTACCATTATGCCGTCTTTGTGCATTTCTAATAATTCTACCTGTTCTCTGCTGCTTTCAGCACAAAGGATTAATCCAATTGGTGTATTTTCTCCTTCTGTCTTTTCATATTTATCTAGCCACTTTAAGTACAGCTCCATTTGGCCTTTGTGTTGGGCTTCAAATTTACCTAGTTTTAGCTCTATGGCCACCAAACGTTTTAAGTTACGGTGGTAAAAAAGAAGGTCTAAATGAAAGTCTTCGCCATCTATTACCATTCTTTTTTGACGTTCGACAAAGGCAAAGCCTTTGCCCAATTCTAAAATAAAAGACTCTAATTCTCTCAAGATAGCGGCTTCGAGATCCTTTTCTAAATATGTATTTTGAAGGCCTAAGAAATCTAATAGATATGGATCCTTGAATGTGTTAAGAATGGCAGGATGGCTACTGGTGTTTTGTAAGTTGGCTATACTGCTTCGTTCAAAAGTTTTATTGGAAATTTGCTTACGTAGGTCTCGCACTCCAAGGCTTTGCTTGGCAATTACTTGAGCATAATACACTCTTTCTTCTTGGGTTTTAAGTGGTATTAGTACCAAAAAATGCGACCAACTCAATTGTCGTGACAGTGTAACGACAATTTCATTATCTGTGAAATGCTCAGCAAACTGCATCATCCTCCTTACGTTTTTCTCTGTAAAGTTTCTGCCATATTTGGTTTCTAATTGTCTAGACAGCGTCGACACAATTTGTTTGCCGTAGCCGGCTCGTTTGTTTTGGAGAATATCTTCATTTATGCGTTTGCCTACTTGCCAAAACAATATTGTAATCGTACTATTCGCTTGCACAACAAGCTGCTGCTTACTTTGCTCTATTAATAGAGAAAGCTCGGATATTAGTGCTGTTTGCTCAAGGTTATTTCGTTGGTTCATTTGATTTCTAGCTTTGGGTTTTTGGGGCTGATATGCGGCACTAGCTTAAAAATATTACTATTTTAATTTTTCGTACAATAATGATCATCACGGATTATTTCATGGGGGCTTCCAAACTGCTTGACCTTACTTTGTTTTGCTTTGTGAAACAAGACATAAACATGCACCTTTCAACCGATAGCAAATTTAGGGCATTAACAAGCCTTGAGCAAATGGAATATTACAAACTTTATGGTAGCCTCGCTGCCTTTTTTAAAACACATAGACACATAGAGATCATAGGTTTTCTATATGTAGTTTTATTCTATGTGTCCTATGTGCATAAGTGTTTATATCTCACCACAAAGTACACAGAGTTTTGCACGGAGTCACATGAAGTAAGGCTAATTAACAAATTACCTCATTAGCAAATTGCCTAATTAACAAATTACCTCCCTGCCTTAATGCCTTCTTAAAAAACTCTTAAAAAACACAAAATTCCTGCCCTAGCGAAACTTAAGGGTTATGGTCTTAAAATGAAATCATTACCTAGGACTTGAACAAAAGTGGCTCACTTTGAACTGGAATGTGTAGTATTGCTATTTTTGAGCTGAATTTTTCTTATACATTATGGTATCGGTCTAAGACCGAAAAATTCTGCCGCTTGGTCTGAAGACTGAAACTAGTAAAATTGGAAGTAATACTTGCTTTGCACCCCAACGTTGGTAGAACCTCCCAGAGCAGGGGTCTTTAATGTTTGCGTTATTGTTTTATCCCGGAGGGATAACATATTTATAGAAAATTGATTGACGAAGAATGTGTGCGACCCCGAAGGGGTCGTATGTATCGTATGGTAATTTGTTCTATAAACATTTGACCCCGTTGTGGTCATTCTTTCGTTTATCATATTTTTCTATAAACATTTGAATCCTTCGGATTCGGTATTACCTTTAAATTCAATTTCTCGGCTTGTATTTTTTTTGAGCAATTCGTTGCTAGGTTCGTAATCGGCTTCCTTACCCCAACGTTGGTAGAACCTCCCAGAGCAGGGGTCTTTAATGTTTGCGTTATTGTTTTATCCCGGAGGGATAACATATTTATAGAAAATTGATTGACGAAGAATGTGT
>CAMCYZ010000290.1 GCA_945885545.1 Spirosoma fluviale | reverse complement strand
ACCTCGATAAAATTAAGAAGTTTGTAAGTACCTACAAAACAGGCAAAATGCGAAACCTTTGGGATTCAAAAGGTAGGTATGTTTTCCGAAACAAATTCGATATATATTCAACTCCAACGAGTTATATACTCGACAGTGAAAAACGGATTCTCGGTAAACGCATACCGATTGAAGAGTTCAATAAGTTCATTGAGTTTCAGGAAAAACAAGTTGCCAGTAAGAAGAAATTATAAGTTTGAAAGCCAGTTATGCTGGCTTTTTTCTTGTGTTTTTAATTTACCGCTAAAACGCTAAGAAATAATCATTTCTCTGTTTATCTAAAGCTTAGTAATGTGTGTTTCATTTTAACAAATACATAGACCTCAGATGAATTTATGGGTGCAATAAAGTTTAGGCTCTACTCGATAACAAATAACCAGTCCACCAGTAACCAGTCAACCATCCCATCACCCCACAAAATACCGAACCGCCAGTTCGTAGCCTTTAAGGCCGAGACCGCAGATGAGTCCTTTGCATTTGGGAGTTAGGTAGGAATGTTTTCTGAATTCCTCTCTGGCATGAATGTTGGAGATATGAACTTCAACTGCTGGGGTTTTTACGCCGCCCAAAGCGTCGGCTAGGGCCACTGAAGTGTGAGTTAAACCTCCGGCATTAAGTATAATTCCATCATAGCTAAAGCCTATTTCATGGATTTTGTCAATAATGGCTCCTTCGTAATTAGACTGAAAATATTCCAAGTCAACCTCCGGAAAAACTGACTTTAATTCTCCAAAATAATCCTCAAAACTCTTGCTGCCGTATATTTCAGGCTCACGTTTGCCTAAAAGGTTGAGATTTGGGCCATTGATGATAATTATTTTCATAAATAGGGTGAAATCGATGTAAAAAACACTTTTATTATCTTTCGATTGACAAATATCATAAAATATATCTGTTATGAGGAGATATTTTTGTCAAAAATTGATTGGAATGAAATTAACTCACGCTGAAAACCTTATCGACAAATACAATGTTGCTGGGCCAAGATATACCAGTTATCCCACTGTGCCTTTCTGGAATTTAGAGAACTTTGACACCCAAAAATGGCAACACGGCCTTCAGTCTTTTGGTAAAAAAGAAATTGTTGAAAATGGACTGAGTTTATACATTCACCTACCTTACTGTGAGAGCCTTTGTACTTTTTGTGCTTGTCATAAAAGAATCACCAAAAACCACAGTGTGGAAGGTTCTTATATAGATGCCCTTTTGGCCGAGTGGCGGATGTATCTAGATATTTTAGGCACTAAACCCATCATAAAGGAGATCCATTTGGGTGGTGGAACTCCCAGTTTTTTTTCAGCGGAAAACCTTGAAAGACTGTTGACAGAGATTTTTAAAGATGCTTATCTGTCAGAAAATCAGGCTTTTAGTTTTGAAGGACACCCTAACAATACAAGAGAAGAGCACCTTCAGACATTGTATGATTTGGGCTTTAGAAGGGTAAGTTTCGGTGTTCAGGATTATGACCCTGTGGTTCAAAAAGCCATTCATAGGATTCAACCATTCGAGGCTGTTGAAAATGTAACCAACCTTGCACGTAAAATTGGTTACACTTCGGTGAGTCACGACTTGGTCTTTGGCTTGCCTTTTCAGAAAAAAGAATCAGTCAGAAATACCATTCTCAAAACCTTGGAGCTTAAACCTGAGCGAATAGCATTTTATTCTTACGCCCATGTGCCTTGGATAAAAGGCAATGGTCAGCGAGGTTTTGAGGATGAAGACTTGCCATCGGCCAACGAAAAGCGGGCTTTGTATGAGGTTGGACTAGAGCTTTTTGAGCGAGCAGGATATGCTGAAGTTGGTATGGATCACTTTGCTTTGCCGGGCGACGAGCTTTTTGTGGCCATGAATCAACAGAAACTCCACCGAAATTTTATGGGATACACCACCCAATCTTCAAGAGCCATGATTGGACTCGGGGCATCTTCGATCAGTGATACTTGGGGAGCATTTGCTCAAAATGCCAAAGATGTAGAAGCATACAAAGCCAAGGTTTTTGACGGAATTTTACCTGTAGAAAAAGGGCACGTTTTGACGAAGAAAGACCTATTTGTAAGAGAACAGATTCTTAACCTCATGTGTCGTTTCGAAACTTCTTGGACAGAGACTCAGTTTGCCACCATAGATTCAGAAGAGCTTCATTGGGCCTTAGAAGAGATGGAAGCAGACGGTATTTTGGAAATAAAAACCAACGGACTGTTGGTAAAAGAAAGGGCTTTTGTTAGAAATATTTGTATGGTTTTTGATCAATATTTGTCAAAGAACTTGAAAGCAGAGAAGCTTTTTTCTCAAACTATTTGATATTTAAATATTTTATAAAACTCCAGAAAGGTCTGTTTTTGAGGTAGTGAAAGTTGTTTTCGTTTCTGTAGGCTTCTTTTTCAAAACTAATATTTCGGTAGGCCCTATCGATGTTTCGATGTTTTATAAGCAGTATTAACCATTCTAAAAGATACCAAACATAAAAAGGCAGAACCAACATTTCTATTTGTTGGCGGAGGTGAATACGCTCGTGGTTGAGGATTGTTTTTCCCGGTGTTTTGGTTTTAACCAATACAAAAGGCCAAAGAGCTATGCCAAGTATTTTGGGTAGTTTTATGCCTTTAATTAAAATCAAATCTTATCGTTTTTTTGCTCAAATATAATAATTCTACAGTAAGCAGAGGATATAAATCTCCTTAAAAATCTTTCTCTACCACCGTCAATTCTATTTTGCCTGAAACCAAACCATTCGCTTTTTTTACCGAAACGGTATAGATGCCACTTTGGTTAGTATGCACATTTTCAAGCAATACATTCTGAGAATACGACCTAAAACCATTGGGTCCTTCCCATAGGTAAAGTGCATTGGCGTGAAAAATGGGGGATTCTAGCAATACTTGAGTTCCTTTGGCAACGGTTAGTTTTTCGTTTTTTAATGGTAAAGCTTTTGCTTTTAAGTCTACAACTTTTTCTTGGCTAAAAGAATAATAGAATACCCGACTAGTGTCTGTATTGTATCTGTAAAATTTCTTTTTTGCGGGGCTTGGTGGTGTTTTCTTTTCAAACAGAAAAGAAAAAACCGTGGAGGCCATTATCAATAAAATAGTAAAAAGTTTAATCATATTGTTTATTTTTGGGATACCTGACAAGTAGGTTATGCAATTTTGAGACCAAAATTTTATTCTAAGGCTTGTTTGAATATCAAAAACACCTAACCGTTTTGCTTTTATGATGTTGGAAGTGAATGAATTTCGAAAAAAATATAATCAAAATCTTGTTCTTGAAATACCTCAGTTGAGTATCTCAGAAGGAATTCATTGGTTTGTGGGTCAAAACGGCTCAGGTAAATCGACTTTTTTTAAGTCTTTGGCTGGAATTATTCCTTTTGAAGGTTCTTTGTTATTTCAAAACATGACACCTCATGAGCAGCAATGTAAGTTTTTAGTTAACTACTCAGAAGCAGAACCCAAATACCCCGACTTCGTGACGGCCAAAGACATTCTGAAGTTTATAGCCTAT
>CAMCYZ010000289.1 GCA_945885545.1 Spirosoma fluviale | reverse complement strand
TTACAGACGAATATTGGTTACACGGCGGCACAATCAACGAGATCTTTGGTGTTATTAAAAATGGTGTTCCAGAAAAAGGAATGATTTCTTGGAAAGCTACCCTGAAACCAGCTCAAATTCAAGAGGTTTCGAACTATATCATGACCATGAAAGGTACTAATCCTGCCAATCCTAAAGCTCCACAAGGAGAGAAAGTAGGAGATGTGGCGTCAACAGTCACTAGTGGAGATTCAACTCAAGCTAAATAATAGCTGCTCGCAAACGAAAAAGGCTTATTTCTTGATTCGTCAGGAAATAGGGAGGCTTTTGAAAATAATTCCATTGTCCCCCTCTCCCTGTGGAGAGGGATGGGGCGAGGTTTATTGTAAAATTTTTCAGAAGTCTCCCTAGTCAATTTCAAAATTCGATTGGAATAAAATATAAAAATAATCATGGAAAATATCGATGATATTTATAGTTACGCAGACTCTGAACAAGACGAGTTCAGAAATACCCTCGCCACTGTTGACAAGGAAGGTAAGAGGATTTGGCTTTATCCTAAAATGCCAAAAGGTGCTTTTTTTAACAAACGAATAATTGCTACAATTATATTTCTAGCAGTTTTTTTATCTGCTCCTTTTATCAAAATAAACGGTCTTCCGCTTATAATGATGAATATTTTTGAAAGGAAATTTGCCATCTTTGGTCAGCTTTTCCTTCCTCAGGATTTTATCATATTTGGTTTAGGAATGATCACCTTCGTTGTTTTTATTATTCTATTTACGGTTACTTATGGTAGGATTTGGTGTGGTTGGTTATGTCCACAAACTGTTTTCATGGAAATGATTTTCCGCCCGATAGAAGTTTGGCTAGAAGGCGAAGGCCGCACACAAAAGAAATTTGACGAAGCTCCCTGGGATTTTAACAAAGCTTGGAGAAAAACACTTAAGCACTTAATTTATATTACTTTTTCTATCATCATTGCCCATTTTACAATGTCTTATTTGATAGGAATAGAGGGAGTAAAGGAAATAGTTACAAAATCTCCAACAGAAAACCTTTCGGGATTTATTGGCCTAGTTGTTTTTACAGGTTTATTCTATTTTGTTTTTGCAAAACTTCGTGAACAGGTTTGCGTAGCCATTTGTCCTTATGGACGTTTACAAGGGGTTTTGGTGACAAAAGATACCATGACCATTATTTATGACGAAGTCAGAGGTGAGCCTCGATCCAGAATTTCAAAAAAAGAATTACAATCTGTAACCCCAAAGGGAGATTGTATTGACTGTGGACTTTGTGTTCAAGTTTGCCCTACTGGTATTGATATTCGTAACGGAATTCAACTTGAATGTGTCAATTGCACAGCCTGTATTGATGTTTGCGACGAAGTGATGGTAAAAGTGGATCGTCCAAAGGGTTTGATAAGATATGCTTCGGTAGATACCATCAAAAACAACGTTCCATTTAAGTTTACTATCAGGACTTTGGCCTATACTCTGGTTTTGGTGGCACTAGTTTCTGTGGTTGGTGTTTTGTTGGTCAATAGAAGTTCGGTCGAAACCACGCTCATGCGTGTTCCTGGGCAGCTTTACCAAGAAAATGGCGACAAAATCACGAATCTGTACAATGCACAAATGGTGAACAAAACTAATACCGATAAAGTGTTGAATATCAACATCAAAGAGCAGGGTGCTACTTTGAAGTTTATTGGGCAAAATCCAATAAAAATCAAGGCTGGCTCAAAGGCTGAAGTGGTATTTTTTATTGAATTTCCAAAAGACAAAATCACCCAAAGGTCAACTCCAATCAAGATCCAGATTATGGAAAAAGACAAACAATTGGAGGAAGCTAAAACCAATTTTCAGGGACCTAATTGATTGACATTATAAATTTAAAAAACTATGAACTGGGGACACAAAATAACACTCGTTTATGTAGGATTCGTTGTTTTTATGCTCACATTGGTTGTTTTGTGTATAAAACAAAAAGATATTTTTTTAGTAACAGAAAACTATTATAGTGACGAGCTAGCGTATGAAACTCGCATTCAGAAAACTAGAAATGCCAATGCATTGGGCAAAGATTTGCAAATATTGGTAAAAAACAACGTGGATAGCGTCTATTTAGACTTGACAAAGCAATCTATTGGCTCTACAGGGTCAGTGGTTTTTTACAGACCTTCTAGCCAAAAAATGGATTATAAAATCCCGATGAATTTAGACTACAATGGCCAACAAAAAATATATACCGGCAAATTGGCTGATGGCCTTTGGATGGTGAAATTGGAGTGGGAAAAAGCTGGGCAGGAATATTACAAAGAAGAAAAAATTCAATTATAAGCCATGCTTTGGTCAGCTTTTTTGTTGGGTTTGGTTGGTAGTTTGCACTGCATTGGTATGTGCGGACCACTTACCTTGTTATTGCCCTATGATGGTCGGTTTTCTTCGAAATTCGTTTTTGGGAGAATTTCTTATAATTTGGGTAGGGTAGTTACTTACTCTTTATTGGGTGCTACCGCAGGTTTTTTTGGTGAAAAAGTTGGTTTTTTCATTAGCCAAAAAACACTTTCTATAGCTTTCGGTATTTTGGTATTGGCCTATGTGTTTTTGCCTTATACTTTTAAAAACAGAATCTCCAATCCGAATATGCTCTATCGGTTTTCGAATTTGCTGAAAGGTGTTTTTGCAAAATTATTTAAAAGTAAGTCTTTTCTCGCTCAGTTTTCTTTTGGATTGGTAAATGGTCTTCTCCCGTGCGGAATGGTCTACGTGGCTCTTGCTGGTGCTTTTTTGGCAACCAATTGGTCTGACGCTGCTCTAACAATGATGTTGTTTGGTCTGGGAACAATTCCACTTATGCTACCCATAAGCTTGGGTATGAGCCAAATCAGGAAACATGTTGGATCTCATTTTAAAACTATTATTACTTATACTTACATTTTACTTGGTGCTTGGCTAATTTTTAGAGGCTTAGATTACGATATTCAAAGTCTTTATACACCTCCAGGAAAAGAACTAAGCACTGAATGTGTGACGGTTCACTAAAACAAAAAAGGAGCAGCTAGCTCCTTTTTTGTTTCGATGTCCTTTAATTACTAAATCGTTTCAGTAGTATCTACTGGAGTAGTAACTGGTGAAGGTATAATTTCTTGAGGTACTACAGGCTCTACTCTTTTAGGTAAAAACAACACATCAATAATGAAATATTTGGTGTCGCCATTCCATGGGAATTTCAAGAATTTTTCATGATAAACTAAGGTTATTCTTTCTCCTGATGACAAGGCAGATTTAAGTTTAAGTACTACAGAGTCTTCAATGGCCGAAAAATCCCAATACCTTGGAGTTAAAGTTCCTGTTTCGCCTGAGTAGCCACCTTCATTTAGCACGCCTTCGTTTGTTTTGAAGATATAGCCTCTTTCACTTAGTTTTGAAATAGTTCCAGCCCTTTCGCCGGATGAGAAGTAACCTGTGCTGACATACCATCCAACAAAGGCCAAAATTAATAGTACGATGATGAGAATTAATTTTTTCACTTGTTTTGATTTATTTTTTTACAAATCAAAG
>CAMCYZ010000288.1 GCA_945885545.1 Spirosoma fluviale | reverse complement strand
CATCAGCAGAATGTAATGTTACCATTACTTGAACCTCAGCATGAAAATTTTCAGGAAAAATAGGTCTAAGTGCACGGTCAATTAATCTTGAGATTAAAACTTCGTTGTCAGAAAGTTTGCCTTCTCTTCTTTGGAAACTACCGGGAATTTTACCTGCAGAGGCAAATTTTTCTTGATAATCAACTGACAATGGGAGAAAATCGGTACCTTCTTTGTGTTCTTTGTTGGCACATACAGTTGCCAACATCACCAAATTACCGCTTTTGAGTACAACCGATCCGTCGGCTTGACGAGCTAACTTTCCGGTTTCTAGTGTAATAATTTGTCCATCCGGCATTTGGATGGTTTGAGAAAAAATGTTAAACATTTAGTTAATTTTTGTGTTGTATTTCCGCTTTTGATACAACTATTTAATCCTTTATTCCGCGGGGATGATAATTCATGTTTTAAAGAAAAAAGGGGAATCTCGTGAAAGATTCCCTCATTTTTATTTACGAATGCCTAATTCAGCAATAATAGCTCTGTAACGACCGATTTCAATCTTTTGAAGATAGTCTAACAATCTACGACGCTTACCTACTAATTTTAATAGTCCAGCACGAGTTGAATAATCATGTTTGTGAACTTTCAAGTGCTCGGTAAGGTGAGCTATTCTAAATGTAAACAATGCAATCTGTGATTCAGCAGAACCAGTGTCAGATGCTTTCCTGATGAGACCTTTCGATTCGAAAATCTCTTCTTTCTTTTCCGGAGTTAAATACATTGATTTTAACCTAGATTAAATGATAATTAAATAAAAATAATTGCAAAGATAACACTTAATTAGAAATATTTAATTAGCAAACAATTAAAATATTTCAGGCTAAAGCAGAAATTTCTTTTTTCCTTAACCTCTTTATAATAGTAGAAATTTTACTAAAAATGGCATTATAGGTATCGTTTTCAAAAAGTCTGGCATCATTGGACGCTTTCCTCATTAAAAAAAGACCAATAACTAACAAAACTAAATTTGGCATCCACACCCCTACTATTACCGGAATCAGACCTTCTTTGGCATATTTATCGCCCAACTGCATGAGTACATAATAAAATATAAAGAAACTGATGGATACCAAAACAGGCATACCGAAACCACCCTTTTTGATGATTGACCCTAGCGAGGATCCTATCAAAAAGAAAACTAGACACGAAAAAGCCATGGTGAGCTTGTGCCAACGCTCCACGTCGGATCTCCAAATGTCCTTTTGTTTATTAATAAGAATACTCAAGTCGGTTTCTACTTGTGATTTGAGGTTTTGAATGTGCGAAAGTGCGTATTCTTCGGTTTCTTTGGAGCGGTAACCCGTTTTGAGATCAGCAAGTTTCTTTTCTATCCATGGACCCGGTACGATTTTGGCAATTTTTACGCTATCTTCTTTGCGGGTTGGTTTAAAAAGATATGAGTTTTGAGCCTTAAGTTGTTCTGTCTGATCTTTGATACTTTTCGCAATTTCTAATCTCGAAGAATCAATTTTAGTGGTCAACTCACTGATATTTTTCATGTACTCATGGTACCTAAACTGTTCTTCGTTGGTTCGTTTAATACCGAAACTTTCTAAAGAAAATACGATTTTATTTTTCCTGAAATTATTTTTAGTGAACTGGGTTTCATCGTATGTATTGAAGCTATTTTGATGCTCCATGTAATTTCTGCCATTAAAAAGCTCAAAAATAAGATAATTATCGTTGTACATGGTGTACATCTTACCAGAATCCGCAATAGTAATGTTCTTATTGCCGTTATTGGAGGAATGATCATAAACGATCACGTTTTTCATGGTACGGCCATCAGGGAGCTTTTTCTGTACTTTTATTCTGTAACCAGGTATTTCTTTATAAAAAATACCTTCTTGGATATTCAAGGTCATTTTGGTTGTTTTTACATCCCATAACAAGGAATAACCCTTTAAATTTGCCCAGGGATTTACATAATTGTTATAGAAAAATGATCCAACACCCACTAAAAGTGACAAAATGAAAGTGGGAAGAATAAGCCTAGAGAGCGGAATTCCTGCTGATTTCATAGCAGTGAGTTCTGTGTGTTCGCCCAAGTTGCCGAAGCACATCAGTGTAGCTAAAAGTGTGGCTAAAGGCAACGCGGTTGGAACGGTAATTAGAGAAAAGTACATGAAAAGCTTTCCAAAAACCAAAAACCCGAGGTCTTTACCGATAAAGTCGGAGAAATACATCATCAAAAACCTCATCAGGAATATAAATACAACTATAGCAGTGGTAAGTATAAACGGACCAATGTAGGCTCTTACAAATAACTTGTCGATTTTTTTCATAGAAGCAGTTTTCGATGCAAAAATCGACATCTTTTGCTCCAAAACAAAATAATTAAGTTTTATTAAGACTTATCCTCCAACTATCTCTTTAAGTTCTGCAATGAGGCCTTTCCAAACCGTTTCGAGGTCAATAGGGTCGTCATTGTCGGAGCAATCCGTTACTTTCAGAAATATGGAATTGTCTATTTCGCTAGTAACTAGCTTAAACTCCAAAAAATTACCCTCATCGGGTCCGATGAAGTCAAAACGGGTAGACTTATTTAGTCTAGTAGAAGTTAGTTCGGCTTTATGAACTTCTGTATCCCAAGTAAAATGAAATACATGATTACTGTCCATAGTGACTTTGTCGGCAAACCATTGCTGCAAACCACCTGCCGTGCTGATATAATTGTATAAAACCTTAGGCGAGGTTTTAAATGGAAACTCTTGGGTAAATTTGAATTTTGACATACAAATATCTTTTTTGTTCGATTTAAAGTATTTGCTTTATTAATCCAAGAAAAAACAATAAATAATTAATTTTTTAAAGAAGTTTTAAAAAATATTTTGGAAGTAATGTAAAGTTTTATACTTTTGCACCTCGATTCAACGGCGGGGTAGCTCAGATGGTTAGAGCGTCGGATTCATAACCCGGAGGTCAGGGGTTCGATTCCCCTTCCCGCTACTTGTCATAAGTTACTGATTATCAGCACTTTATGGCACATTTTAAGGGTTTGTTATTGGGTTCAATGACAAATTAATGACAACACTCATAGCGTACTGGATTAAAAAACTTGAATTTTTTATGCCTACGGACGGAGAGAAATATCCGCATAAACTGCCTCGACTTGCTAAACCCAAGGACGAAAGTTTGGACAAACCCTGGTATTGTGAATACTACGTTTGGGACGACACCGCACAGGCTCTAAAGCGTAAACGAGTAGTTATAGCAGATGCCACAAAGCAACAACGGTTAGAAAACTACGAGCTTACCTCCGACATCATACGCGAACTACTAGTAGATAAAAACTCGTTTGTCAATCCAAACAAGCACAAACGCCGTAAGGCCGCAAAAACCGATGTGCTAGTTATGCCAGCAATGGAGTTCTTTATCAAGTTTAGTCGTACCACCGTAAAAGAAAGTACCATCAGGTCTTACACTTCACAGATCAATCGGCTGGAACAATACCTCGACTGTAACAATAGTAAAAACACAAAACTTGCGGAATTCAACGAAGATAT
>CAMCYZ010000287.1 GCA_945885545.1 Spirosoma fluviale | reverse complement strand
AGGAGATTTCACGTCATCAAATGGCGAAGTCAAAAATCGAGAAGCAAAAATTCACAATTCCTGCGGTTTATAATGGAAACACGCTTCTAGCACGTTTCATAACGGCCAAAGGCACCTTAACCCAAAGAATTATTTCTGACAATTGAAATTAGACATCAGTTCGAAATATTAAAAGTCCCTATAGGTAACTATAGGGTCTTAATTCTGTAATTAACATTTAAACACATTTTTGGATGAAATCTTTTGGGTTTTTATTCAAAAACTGCAGTATTTAAAATGAATTGATTTCATTGCAAAACGCTACATTTATATAATTGTCCACACTAAGATAAGCCTTGGCTTTCGACTTGAATCTTACTATAAACACCTTCAGCAACTCCATCACTAACTGTAAATTTATCGCATTTACTATTCATTTGTATTTATTTACGATACAATTTACGAACTATCCTATATAAATAAGTTTGAATTTATAACCCTCAAAGCCCAGTTTGATAATTCACTTTCAATTAAAACTGATGGTATCTGACATAACAAAATGAGTTTGTACCTAATAAAATATTACTGATGTCCGACTAAATGCAAAATTTCACTATAAGTGCCTGAAAAATAACCACTTTCAGGTTTTTTTACTCAAAGGGGATGATATTCATTATAATAATACCCCACCCACCCCCCCCCCCTTCAGGTTTGATAATTATCAATTGTTTATGAACTGAAAATTCAATATTTTATATTTACTCAGGTGGTGACAATAAACAATTATTTTCCTAAAAGAAGAAATTTGAAGAAGAAAGAGTAAAATAGCTATAAAAATGAATATCTTGTGCTTATGTACTATTGAAGCTTGGCAGTTGAGAATATATTTTATTCGCAGCATTATTGGATAACATATTTAGCCTGAATTCTCATGGAAGTTTATGGCTTCATTTTTTGTATGTTTATCAATGAGTAGAGGCTATTGCTATCGGAGATGTGAAAAGCGTGTTTTACCGGTAAAAAGAGTAAATGTTAGGATTTCTAGACTTTAAAAAAATAATATCTAGGAATAAAAACTTTTGGTGTCCTTACCAAATAGGTATAATCAAGTACTTTTCCCTATTTTTACCATCAAATAAGGTAACGTGACACAAGAATACAATTCAAGATACGCTCGGCAAACTATTCTGCCACAAATGGGCTTGGCAGGACAACGAAAGCTTAGTGCGGCAAAGGTGTTAATTATCGGCTGCGGTGGCCTTGGTGGGCCGGTTTTGAGCTATCTCGCAGCAGCTGGCGTTGGAACAATCGGCCTGATAGAATTTGATACCGTTTCACTCTCCAACCTGCACCGTCAGCTTATTTTCGAAACTAAGGATATCGGCCAACAGAAAATTAAAATAGCTAAGCAAAAAATAAAAGCACTTAATCCCAATGTGCAAGTTCTAGGCTATAACACGCCCCTATCAAGTAAAAACGCTCTGGAGATTTTTTCAGAATTTGACCTCATAATAGACGGATCCGACAATTTCCCTACCCGATACTTGGTGAATGATGCTTGTGAAATACTGAACAAACCGTATGTCTATGGAGCCATCCATCAATTTGAAGGGCAGGTGTCTGTATTTAATCATAAAGGTTCATGTTCGTATCGTGACCTTTACAATACGCCACCAGATCCAGAAACTGCACCAAACTGTGCCACAGGTGGTGTTCTGGGGCCTATTGCCGGGGTGATAGGTAGCTTACAAGCCTTGGAGGCCATAAAGATAATTTGCGGAATAGAAAGCCCACTTTTTAATGAAATCTTAGTCGTGGAGTTTCAAAGTATGCTTTTCAGGAAATTTAAGCTAACCAAGAATACGGCAAGGCCAAAAATTACGGAATTGATAGATTACGAAGCCTTTTGCTCAAGTAAAGCCAAAGAAAATTTTGCCTTAACCAAAGACCAGTTTAATAGTCTTTCAAAAGAAAATATACAGCTAATAGACATCAGAGAACCTTACGAACACGAAGAATTTAATATTGGTGGAGAAAATATTCCAATGGATGAATTTGAAAAAAGAAACATACGAGCAAATGTCACAACGATACTCTATTGTACATCTGGAATGCGAAGCAAAACCTTAGCCACAAAATTACGTAAATCGATACCAAACGCAGACATCAGATTTTTAAATTGTTCATTAAAAGAATTTATTTGAACCCAGAAAAGATTGGAGGATAATAACTGCACTAATTTTATCTAAATTTCCCTTTTCTCTTCTGTCTTTTTTCTTGGTTCCTGAGTCAATCATACTTTGCAGAGCCATTTTAGATGTAAACCTTTCATCATAAAAATGTACTGGAATAACGGGAAAATGACTTCTCAAAATATCGGCAAATTTCCGGACGTCCGCAGTGATGTCTGTATCCTGCGAATTCAAATTTACGGGTAAGCCGAGTACAATCTGCTCTACCTCCTCCTTCTGCATATAATCCGCCAAATATTTTAGCAAATCTATTGTCAAAACAGTTTCAAGAGCAGTAGCAATGATTTTCAAGGGGTCTGTAACCGCCAAACCCGTCCGTTTTTTGCCATAATCTATCGCCAAAACTCTTCCCATAATTATTTCTTGTGTTTATATTTAACCGCAAAGCCGCTAGGAACGAACTAATCCGTTTTAAGTCTAAAGACTAATTAACAGCTGTTTATCTAAGACGCTATTAACGACACTATTCCGTTGT
The DNA here is from genome assembly GCA_945885545.1 of Spirosoma fluviale. Lineage (GTDB taxonomy): Bacteria > Bacteroidota > Bacteroidia > Cytophagales > Spirosomataceae > Leadbetterella > Leadbetterella lacustris. The sequence continues at coordinate 918 of CAMCYZ010000287.1, read as the reverse complement.
GTGTCTAAAGACTATGTGACGGATGTTTAATTTTAACCCACCACCACAGTTGACAAATCTTGCATATACTTATTGGCCATTTCTTGTACTTCTTGGGCTGAAACTGCATCAATTCGTTGCAGCATGACATTGTAAAAATCTTCGGGCAAATTTTCATGTAAAATGGCCTTGTGCTTATCCATAATGTCAAAAACAGTATTGGTACTACTTAAGACAGAGCCCTTCATGTAGTTTTTGACTAGGCTAAGTTCGCCCTCCGTCACCTGTTGATTTTTAAGAACATCTATCTCTTTTTGAATTTCTTCCAAGGCCAAGGGTACATTCTCCTTCTTTACATCTGCCCCAATAGACCAATAGCCCTCGTCAACCAATGGTACTATAGACGAAGATATGCCGTACGTCAGTCCTTTCTCTTCTCGAATGTTTTTCATGAGACGACTTCCAAAAAAACCGCCCAAAATAGTATTGAAGACAAGAAACTTAAAAAAGTCAGGGTGGTGTCTATTAAACATTCTTCGTCCAAGCCTAATAGTGCTCTGCACACTTTCTTCTTTCTCTATTTTAAGATTAAAGACATCCTGAAGAACTGGTGATTTTATAAGAGCAGAGAAAGAGTTTGATGACTTCTGCTGAAAATAAGCTTGCGTCAATTGAACATCTTTGTCCGAAAAATTACCTGTAAGGAAAACATTGAAACTGGAATTCTTTAGGAACTCAGAATGGAAATCAGAAATCTCTGCACGAGCGACAATATCGATTTCTGAAGGCTGTAAGGTTTTACCAAAAGAATGATTAGCCCCAAAAAGACCTTCCCGGAATATTTTATTGGCCTCTGTGGCAGTTTTTTCAATGCTGACCAAGTACGACTGATTGGCAATTTTCTTTTGAATATCTAATTCCTCTTCTGGTAGACTTGGA
>CAMCYZ010000286.1 GCA_945885545.1 Spirosoma fluviale | reverse complement strand
TGAAAAATCAGTAAACACAGAAAAAATCAGTGCCACTGTAGCTTCGGTATTTCCTGAAAGTGCCGTAGAAGTAAAAACTTTTGGAGGATTTGATAAAGTAAAAATCACCTCTGCGTACAAAATTGATAACACAGAACCGGCGGTTGAAGAAGAAATCAAATCTAATTTAGACAAAGTTCTGGCTTCAATCAGCGACAATCCAGGGAAAGTTGTAGGAACATCTAAAATAGGACCAACAATAGCCAACGATACTATTTGGTCATCATTAAAAGCCATATTTTATTCGATTGTGCTTACCTTCATTTATATCTATTTCAGATTTAGAAGTATAGCATTTGGTTTTGGATCTGTAATAGCTCTTTTCCATGACGTTTTGATTATTCTCGGCATATTCTCTTTATTGAACGGACTTCTGCCATTTTCATTGGACATTGACCAGGCCTTTGTGGGTGCTGTATTGACATTAATGGGTTATTCTATGAACGATACTGTTGTAATCTTTGACCGTATAAGAGAGTATCTTTCAGACAAAGGTTCCAAGAAAGAGCCTATTGAAACAACCATCAACAATGCCTTGAATAGCACATTGAGCCGTACCGCCGTAACAGGTGTTGCTACCTTACTTGTATTATTAATTTTATTGGTATTCGGTGGCGAAACCATCAGAGGCTTCGTATTCTGTATGTTCTTAGGCGTTATTGTTGGTACTTATTCTTCACTATTTATTGCTGCTCCAATTGTAGTGGATGCCATGCAACGAAGACTAGAAAAAGAAGGAGATGCCATGAAATTGACACCTGTTGTAGATCCAAAAGCATAATCAACCTTTTCTTTTCTCAAAAAAAGCTCGGTTATACCGGGCTTTTTTTGTTTTTTAGTGGCTTCAAAAAACAACCTTATGAAACTCAAAAACTTCATGCTACTGTCCTTTATATTTGCAATTTGGTCATGCAAATCTTCACAAAGGGGTATTTCACACATAGATTTCGATTCATTTCGAAAAACAGAAATCAATCCAATCTTAAAAGCAGATTCTTCTTTCGTATTTGACTGCCCGGTGAAGAAAACGACCGTAAAATGGCAAAGAGCTGATGTTTTTAACCCAGCAGCGGTAGTGAAAGATGGTAAAATAATGCTGCTTTATAGAGCTGAAGATAATCCAAAAGCAAATTTGGGTGGTAGAACTTCAAGAATTGGCTTGGCCGAAAGTAGCGACGGCATTAATTTCAAAAAATATCCAAAGCCTGTATTATATCCAGCGGAAGATAATTTCTCCATTTATGATTCGCCAGGTGGGTGCGAAGACCCACGTGTAGTGCAAACTGCCGAAGGTACTTATGTAATGGCCTATACAGCATGGAATTATGATACACCAAGACTTTCTATTGCATTCTCAAAAGACTTGGTCACTTGGGAGAAAAAAGGTCCTGCTTTTGCAAAGGCTTATGAAGGAAAATTCAAAAATATGGCATCGAAATCAGGTTCTGTTTTAACCAAATTAGAAGGAAAAAATAATGTGGCAGCCAAAATAAACGGTAAATATTGGATGTACTGGGGAGAGCATGGTGTAAATCTGGCGTGGTCAGAAAATATGTATGATTGGTATCCCGAATTGGACAACTCTGGAAACCTGAGTTTTGTAATACAAACTAGAAAAGGCTTTTTTGATAGCAACTTGACCGAATGTGGCCCTCCAGCTATGATTACCGATGAAGGAGTGGTATTGGTTTACAATGGCAAAAATAGTGATTTCAAAGAAAATGCATCTTCAGAATTTCCACTCGGAACTTATACAGTAGGCAGAGTTGTTTTTGACCCAAAAGATTTAAAAACCGTACTCCAACGTTCAGATAAACCGTTTTTAGTTCCAAGTTTGCCACATGAAATCACGGGACAATACAAAGCGGGAACTACTTTTGCTGAGGGTTTGGTTTTCTTTAAAAACAAATGGTACCTTTATTACGGCACAGCTGATTCATTCGTAGGTTTGGCTATTTCATCACAAAAAAACAAAAAATAATGAATTTCGATTTTCCTTGGTGGGGCTATGTTTTGGCAGTTTTAGTCTTAATTTTTCTTCGAGATATTTTCCAAAAAAAACACACTATTCAGCATAATTTCCCTCTAGTAGGCCATATTCGATACTTTTTGGAAAGTTTCGGACCTGAACTTCGCCAGTATATAGTAGCCAACAACCGCGAGGAATTACCCTTTAACCGACAGCAACGAACTTGGATTTATGCTTCTTCCAAAACCGAAAACAACATGCAGGGCTTTGGTACCGACCAAGATATTCATGAGCCAGGTTATGTATTTATCAAACCCGCCATGATGCCTTTTCGATTAGATGCAAAACATCCCTCATTTAAAAATCCAAGCTTTTGCCCGTCTGCCAAAATAGTTGGACCGCAGAGACAAAACCCTTATCATCCAAAGTCCGTGGTCAATATCAGTGCCATGAGCTATGGTTCATTGTCGGGTGCTGCCATTACTTCGCTTAATTTGGGAGCTCAAATGGCGGGCTGCTACCACAATACTGGCGAAGGTGGATTCTCATCTTACCATGCCAAAGGTGGTGATGTAGTGCTCAATATCGGCACGGGCTATTTTGGCGTAAGAGACGAAAAAGGTAATTTTAACCTCGAAAAGCTTAAGGCACTCACTACCAATAATCCATGCATAAAAATGCTAGAACTCAAGCTTTCGCAAGGTGCAAAACCCGGAAAAGGCGGAATGTTACCGGGTAAAAAAGTAACGCAAGAAATAGCAGATATTAGAGGAGTGGCCGTAGGTAAAGATGTTATTTCACCAGCTTATCACACCGCTTTTGAGGATATTCCTCAAATGATAGATTTTATAGAATCCATGGCCAATGCCACTGGACTTCCAGTAGGTATAAAATCTGCTGTAGGTAAATTGGATATGTGGGAAACGCTTGCTCTAAAAATGAATGAAACAGGCAAAGGGCCAGATTTTATCACGATTGATGGCGGAGAAGGCGGTACAGGAGCCGCTCCCCGAGCATTTGCAGACCATGTTTCACTTCCGTGGGTTCATGCATTTTCTCATATTTATAAGATATTTCAAAAATACGGATTAGAAAAAAAGATAGTTTTCATAGGTTCGGGAAAATTGGGACTACCAGAAAAAGCCATCATGGCATTTGCAATGGGTGTCGATTTGATAAATGTTGCTAGAGAAGCCATGATGAGCATTGGCTGTATTCAGGCACAAAAATGTCACACCAATACATGCCCAGTAGGCATAGCCACCAACAACAAATGGCTGGAGTCTGGCTTGAATCCCGAACTGAAAAGTGTGCGTTTTTATAATTATATCAAAACCATCAACAAAGAAATCCTAGAACTATCGCATGCCTGTGGATACGAACATCCGTCACAGTTTACGATGGAAGACATAGAAATATCAATGGGCGACAACAACCGCACCATTCCGCTCAGCCAAGCCTATGGATATCAGAAAACGGAAGTGGTTTTTGGGGGATTTTGAGGTTTTTTTTTAAACACATAGATAGCTAAGATAAAAACAAGTTTTTATGTTAAAATAATTAAGCTGCCATTGGGTGCTTGTAATCTAATTTAAACATTTCGCCTGACCTTACTACAGCGAAAACCTGGTGTAATATTTTATTTTTTATATTG
>CAMCYZ010000285.1 GCA_945885545.1 Spirosoma fluviale | reverse complement strand
AGGCAAAAGTCACAAAAAACATCTGCTGTAAATGAGTGTAAGATATTGCTTTTGTACCGCCTATTACTGTGTATATCAACACAATTCCTCCCATTATGATATTTGTTACTGTAATATCCCAACCAAAAATAGTGGATAAGATGATAGACGGAGCATATATGGAAATTCCGGTGGCTAATCCCCTACTGATTAAGAATAAAATGGCAGTGAAAATTCTAACTCTGGAATCAAAGCGGTTTTCGAGGTATTCGTAGGCCGTATAAACTTTTAGCTTATGAAAAATAGGCACGAACGTAATGCTGAGAACAATCATGGCTAAGGGTAGACCAAAATAAAACTGTACAAAACGCATCCCATCAGTGAATCCTTGGCCAGGAGCTGATAGAAAAGTTATAGCACTTGCTTGGGTAGCCATCAAAGAAAAACCCACATGATACCATGGTAAAGACTGATTTCCTAGAAGATACCCATCGATATTGCTATCCTTCCTATTTTTGTATATTCCGTAAAATATAATAGAAGATAGTGTTAGTACGAGAAATAGCCAATCAATATTGGTCATGAAAAATATTGGGTTAGTAATAAATAAAGGATTATTTGAATCAACAGAAAGCAAGACAGAATCCAATAGACGGTTTTCCAAGATTTAAAAAAAGGTGGTTTCTCTGTCATAGTTTTTTTTAGTTTAAAACGGCTAATAATTCTTTCGCCTTAAGAACCAAGTCCGAACTTGGATAACTTCTCATAAAATCGTTGAGAGAAATCACATATTGGTCTTTGTTGCCTATTTTCTTAAGAACCATAATTCTTAGCATGGCCATTTTGTCTTCTATTTGGCTGCCCACATATTCATTAAGGCCTTGATCTATTTGTGTAAGGGCTTGATTGAAATCATTTTGGTCATAAAGATTAAATGCTTTTGAGTAAAAAGTCAAAGCTTCTGTTTCTTTGTCTTTGCTGAGTTTTACAGAACCTTTTTTAAGCTGTCTTGCGAAAGATGAAGATGGATAGTCTTTTATTAGTTTAGTAGCGAAACTATTACTCTGTGCATCCTTTTCCATTATGGCTAGATAATATAGTGCCTCGGGTTCATATATAGACCTTGGAAAATTAGTTGTCAGATTATTAAAGGTAGTTTTTGCTTTTTCTTCGTCGTTAAATTTGAGTTTGTAAATTTTCCCGATTTGAAACAGAGCTTCCTCTTGTTTTCTTTTGGAGGCTATTTTCTGAATATGAGTGGTTGGTATCTTTTTGAGCATTTCCTGTTTTTCCTGCTCAATTTCTTTTTTAGCCAACAAGGCCTTCATCTCTTCTTCGGAACTCGCGGTAGTTTTCAGATTTGATTGGGGAGGGTCTATAGTTTGACGCTCTATTTTGAGGCTGAAAGAACCCATTGTTTTTTCAGAACGCCTCCAGTTGTCTTCAAGGGCTCTGTTTCCCCAATTTCTCACAAATTCATTCTTAGCCTTTATAGATTCTGCTGGATCGTAAAGTATCCATCGTTTAAAATCTCTCGATAAGCTACTCGTAGTATTGGATTTCAAAACAGAACTATTTACACTGTTTTCCTCTTTCTTTTTTTGAGCCTCTTTTCTCTGAGTTATCATTTCCTCTAGCTTGAAATCCAGCTCGTTGGGATTCATAGCAGCTAGGTTTTGCAAACTATCCTCTAAGTCATAGGCTTTTTTGTATTTGATGAAATCATTCAAAAACATTGCTTTTTGACCTATTTGATTACCGTTGGCTTCGTTTTTAGGCAAGGTTATAAGTGTACTGTCGTAGTAAACACCTGCCATTTCATAGTCTAGCATTTTTTCGAAATACAAATCGCCAAGAGCTTTGTAGGCCGCTGCTTTTTCTATAGGAATGTTGAGAGATTCTGATACGGCCTTGTTATAATTTTTGATGGCAGCTTGGTAATTGTTCTTCCGGGCTTCGGTTTCGCCCATTTTATAATATATTTTACTTCTTAAATCTTGATTTTTCCGATCTTCCAACATTTTTTCAAAAGCAATATTGGTATTTTTAGCCAATGATTGACTGGAGATTAAACCTAGGTTGGCATTAAATTCTAAGTCATAGTTGGGTTTGTTTTTCAGAACTTGATTATAATTTTTTCTAGAAAGAATTTGTTGATTCAAGCTAGCGTATAATTGTGCCACTATGTAGTGAAGCCTGGCTTTTTCAGTTCCCCTTTTCATGTTTTTGAGGGCTTCGTCTAAAAATACCACCGCCAACGCAGGCTCATTTTGTAATTGATGATAATAAGCCTTGGTGGTCAGAAATTTAGCTCTATTTTTACCACTTAGTTTTTGATTTTTTAATAAATCTGCCACTTGTTTGGCACTTACGAGGTCATCATTGACGATGTATGTACGCATCAACCATATCAGGGCTTCAGTTTTGGCAGAGGCTGATTTTGAGGTAGTGTTTACATATTTAAAAGTTTCTGAAGCATTAAATATTTCCTCTTTTTCCAATCGAGCCTTGCCAATAATCAAATAGGCTTCGTCTAAATGACGGCTATTAGAGTGTCTCTCAGCTATTATTGAGGCCTTTTTTATAGCATCTATCAAGTAAAGCTTGGCTGTATCGAGCTTGGTAGAATCTATTTTCCTAAAAATCGGAAGTGTTTCTTCAAAAGTCTCTTTGTTGTTGGCGATTATAATTTCGTTTGCTATCTTAAAATCTTCTCTAGCTATTAAAAGTGCGTTGTATTTTGCGTTTGTATTGTGCCAAGCTTTACTCATGGGGCCATTTTTGTATTGGCTGCATGAGACAGAAACAATGGTTATAAGTACAAGGAAATATATTTTTCTCAATTTAATTATTAGGTTCTTCTGTGAGCTTTAACGAACGTTTTTTCTTTTAATTATCCAATTTAATGCCAAAAATACCTCCAAATAGTATAATTGCGAAATTTTAGGGTTTACAAAAATATTTCAGCAGATTTTTTAATTTGTGTAATTGCTGTTTGATAACCCAAATCAAACATCTGTTGGGCATTTTTCAAACTCATACCATTGAAATGAATGATATTTTTAGGCTCAATCAAAATATCAAATTTCTCATGTTTTCTAGAACTTTGTTGACCGATAGACATCATTAGAGATTTCATAATAATATCTTTTGCTGAATGAACCGGCATTTTTCGTTCAATTGGCATAACATTCACTCCAATTTTTATGTCCACCTCATCTTCCAAAGCCTCTACGGGCATGTTATTCAGTACCCCACCGTCTATGTATGTCTTTCCATCAATAATTACGGGGGCAAATATCCCGGGAATAGCACAAGAGGCAGTTACTGCTTTTGCCAGGTTATTTCCTGAACGAAAATAAACCAATTCTCCCCGAAGTATCTCGGTAGTGGCTACAATTATTGGAATATTCAGTTTTTCAAAGCTATTTTCAGGTATATATTCTTGGATAAGCTTCTCAAATTTATCCAATGAAAAAATACCCATTTTATTGAAAGCAAGTTTAACATTTCCAGAAATTCCTTTTTTTAGAATAATTTCAGAAATTTCGGAAGGTGTATACCCTGCTGAATACAAAGCTCCAACTAAACTGCCGGCACTTGCTCCAGAAATAATGTCTGGTTTGATTTGGAGTTCGTCTAGGGCTTTTAATACTCCTAAATGCCCAAATCCTCTTGAACCACCGCCTGATAAC
>CAMCYZ010000284.1 GCA_945885545.1 Spirosoma fluviale | reverse complement strand
ACAAAAACTGGCCCGCCCTATACCAGACTCCAAAAAAGAATCATACAAATCCCTCATTAATTTTCCCTTTGTCATAAAATTTAATTATTTCCGACAAAGGTCGGGCTGACTGACTAGCTTTCAAACACGGACTTGGTCGTTTGGATACGAAGAAGCCGACAAATTTATTTCGACTTTAGACTTAAAAACCGCTAGAAAAGTGTTTTATAATATTGACCTTGCTGAACAAACAAACGACCCAAAACTTTTCAAGAAACTCAAAAATGACATTTGGGAATTTAGAACACTTTATGCAGGACTTCAAATCAGCCTTCTAGCATTTTGGGACAAGACAGATGGAAAAGAAACCTTAGTAGTGGCGACACACGGTTTTATCAAAAAAGTGGACAAAGTACCCGCAAACGAAATTGAAAGGGCAGTAAGAATTAGAGAAAAGTATTTTGACAACAAATTAAAAAAATAAAATATGGCGAAGACCGAAATCAAATCTTATTCACTTGCCGAAATGAAAGACAAGTACATTGGCAAGACAGGAACTGTTGATAGAGACGAATATGAATATGAACTAAATATGGAGGTTTTAGGGAGAATGATTAAAACTGCTCGACAAGAACGAAATTTGACACAAGAACAACTTGGAGAACTTGTTGGTGTTCAAAAATCACAAATATCAAAACTTGAAAGCAGTACGAACAGTGCAACTATTGACACAATTTTGAAAGTTTTTAAAGCCTTGAAAGCGGAAATAAACTTTAATGTGAAACTAGAAAAGCAAATGATAAAATTAGCCTAAAAAAGGGCAGAAAGTACAATATGTCCTTATGTCAGGTGTGTCAGACAGATGTAATTGAACATTAGTAACTTTATTATACATTTGTACTAAGGCTGAGCTGAAGGAATTCTATTTCCGCAGCTGCCAAAAGAATTATCTATTGTAAGCATTGATTAGCAAGACAATTCATATCAAATTATTATAAATGAAACATTCATGATTAAGACTTTAAACACATAGAGAAATGATTATTTCTTAGCGTCTTTCGGCCTTAGCGTTAAATTATAAACATATGAAAATCAACCGTATTCAGTACTTATTTCATTGGTTAATTTTAATATACTTTCCGGTAGCTGTATTTTCTCAATCGCCTGAGTTTACCATTCAAGATGTAAAGTTTGAAAGTCAAGGCATCACACTTGCTGGCTCAATTTTAAAGCCTAAAAATCCCTTTGCGGCAGTTGTAATTGTTCATGGTTCAGACCCCGTAAAAAGAGAAATGGAGTTTGCAAAACGACTTGCTAAAAAAGGAATTGCTGTTTTGACTTATGACAAACGTGGAGTTGGAGAATCTGGAGGTGTGTATGTTGGACCATCTGTTGGCACCAATAATATTGACGCAACTAATCTTCATTTGTTATCTCAAGATGCAAATGCGGCAGTTAATATATTTCGGAATTATTTGAAAGACAAAAAGACACCTATTGGATTAGTTGGTTTCAGTCAAGCAGGGTGGATAATCCCAATAGCTGCAAGCAAAAATCCAGAAATAGAATTTATGGTTCTATTTAGTTGCCCTACCATTACAACCCTAGAACAGCTTAGATTTCAGTTTTATACGAACGGTAACATTAATTTTTGGAAAAATCATACAGAATCAGAGGCCCGTGAACATACAATAAATGACCCTGACAAATATCAATTTGCGGCAACTGACCCAAAAACGTCCTTGAATGCTATTTCAATTCCCGGAATTTGGCTTTTCGGTGAGAAGGACATACAAATTCCTGTAAAGATGTGTATTGAGCAATTAAACACATTTAAAGCACAAGGTAAACCTTTCGAATATACCTTGTTTCCCACTTTAGGACACAATACATCTTCTATCAATATTACAGAACCTTTTGATATTTCAATTCAATGGATAAGACAACGAACAAAAAAATCAAAATAAAGCACTGTCTAATTCCCCAAAGCCTTCTTTCGGCATACAATAATGCGAATCGTGGCGTTTAGAATGAAAATAGTCGAACGCCGTGCTACTGAAAAACAAAACACCCGCTATTTGGCAAAAAAAAGCTGTTTTCTTACTCCAAAAAAATCTATTTTTTGGCACTTTTTTATTATTGCTGCCATTTTATAGAATTTTTTGTACCTTTGATAAAAATTTTAGAAGTTATAACAACAGACAAACTACATACCGACAGCATTAAACACCATTTCAAAAGCAAAGCTGTTTTTGAAACGAAGGATATTTTTGACTTTTACGAACATTTTGATAAGGACATAAAACCGACAACAATCAATTGGCGTGTTTATGCCTTGGTTCAAGAGGGAGTTTTACAACGCACAGGCAGAGGGAAATTTAGCCTTGGCGAAGGCAGAAAATATATTCCCGAAATTTCGTCGGTAACAAAATCTATTTTCAAAAAACTCAAAGCAGAATTTCCTTATGCCAATATATGCGTTTGGAACACTTCTGTTCTAAACGAATTTATGCAACACCAACCAAACAGATTTTTTTTATTGGTTGAGACAGATAAAGAAATAACTAATTCGGCTTTCTATTTTTTGAGAGAAATTAAAAAATCCGTTTTTATAGAGCCTTCTAAGGATATTTTTGAAAAATATATCGTGAACGAAAAAGAAGCAATTATTATTAAACCACTTATTTCGGAAGCACCAACACAAAACATAAAAGAAGTTGAAACGGCAACCATAGAAAAAATATTAGTGGATATTTTTTGTGATGACGTAATTTTTTATGCTCAACAGGGTGCTGAAAAGCGAACTATTTTTAAAGAAGCATTCACTAAATATACTATTAACCAAAGTAAAATGCTGCGTTATGCTGACAGGCGGAGAAAGAAGGAAGAACTAAACCAATTTATACAAACAATTTCAAATTTATGGCAGCAATAAAAGATAACTGCCGTTTTATAGGGTGATAAACTTAACCGAAATATCAAGCGAGTGGCTTTACCAAGTGTCAAAAAAACACCGTAAAGCGGACAAAATCCTTGCAGAAAAGGTTATCCGTGCCTTGTTGTTGTTGGAGGGCTTGGTAAAACAAAAACTATCATTCGTTTTCAAAGGTGGAACTGCCTTGATGTTGCATTTCAATTCAACCAAACGACTTTCAATAGATATTGATATTATTCTACCCAATGATTCTGATAGCTATCGAAACAAAGACTTGCCAAGCATTTTAGATGCAATCATAAAAGAACAAGGATTTTTAAGAAAAGAGCTACAAAACCGAAATACTTCTTCAAAAATCAAGAAAGAGCATTACAAGTTTTTCTACACGCCTTTGCATAAAACCAATAAAGACGAAGAATATGTATTGTTGGACATTCTTTTTGAAGAAATTAACTATGTAAACCTAATTTCATTACCGATTCAATCGGATTTTGTGCCACTCATTGATAAATCATTGCGTGTAAATGTGCCAAGTTTGGAAGATATTTTAGGCGATAAACTCACGGCTTTTGCACCCAACACCACAGGTATTCCATATTTCAAAAAAGACGACAGTATGAGTATGGAAATTATCAAGCAACTTTACGACATCGGAAATTTGTTCGATACAGTAAGCGATTTAGACACCATTAAAACTACATTTTACCGTTTTGCGAAAACCGAGATTGCTTATCGCAATTCCGAAGGAATGAATGAATACGACGTAC
>CAMCYZ010000283.1 GCA_945885545.1 Spirosoma fluviale | reverse complement strand
GGGTCTTCATGAAATAAGTATACAAGAATGGGCACGGTAAGAATAGAACCACCGCCTCCAATCAATCCCAAAGAGATACCCATCAATAAGGCACCGAAAAATCCAATTATTTCCATTATTCCAATCAAAAAAGCTAAATAATAATCTACCTAAACCATAGACTTATGAATATATGTTAATTTTGTCATATAGTTAATAAAAAAATATTAAAAGTGACAAGTACAGTTTTCTACACAATCGAGCAAATTATTGATTTCCTTAAGTTTTAAAGAATAATTAATAAACTGACCTACTCTACTAGACTGCAAAATCCCTTTTAGCTTCATGTTTATCAGATGGTGCGACACCAAAGATTGCTCACTGTTGAGTTTTTCGCAAATTTCATTCACCGAAAGTGACTCATTGGCGTTTAAAAGTTCTACTATGGCCAAACGCATGGGATGTGCCACGGTTTTCAAGATAAACGCCGCCTTTTCGAATTTCTCTAAGTTAATTGCTTGTACCATAACTGACCAACACATTGAAAATATATTTAATTCAAATATATGACAATATTTTCATATAAAAAATAAACTTCAAATAAGCACCCTTCCAAAACGATATGTCAGCCCTGAAGTTTCTCAAACAACATCACAAAAAAAGCACAAGGCGATGAGATGAAATAGGACATTTGTCGCATACGGAAATTAGAATTCATCAAAAAAAATTGGTCTAAGTTCAATAATAACACTAAAATCTTGGCAAAAAGCGACCAACTTTTAACTTGTAAGCTTGATAGACAGTGTATTTATCTGAGAGTTTCTGCTCTTCATAGTTGGTTTTGAAATAAAACAAAATCGAGAGTAATAACGAAACAGTCAGCCTCGAAATAGACATGGAATAAATACTATAACCAAAAACAGTTAACAGAATACCGGTATAAATTGGATGCCGCACATACTTATAAAGACCCGAAGTAATCAGTTCAGAATTATTTTTGGGTGTTGGAAATGCCGTCAAAGACTTGTCTAAATTAAACAAAGCCACTAAAACCACAGTGAAGCCCAAAATCGACAAAATCAAACTCGGAATTTTCATAAATGCCACTACCTTAAAGTGGTAGTTTGTTGGAAAAAGAAATAGAAAAAACAAAAAGAACTGTGTACCTACCAACCAATAATCTTTTGCTGAGCGATTTGCCATATTTCAAATTTTATTCTCAAAGAAGAGGTATTTCTTCGAGATTTACTGTAATATTTCTTACCAAAATGCAAGATTACAAAGCCTTTTTCTAAAAAAGCGATAATATCTTTTTTTATGTTTTATTTTTGAGAAAAACATTCCAAGTCTTGCCCAAAAAGCTTAACAAACATATCAACTCATTCGATTTCTTTAGAGCCAGCATAGTCAGTATATTGTTGGTTTCACCTATTTATTGGGGATTTTCAACCGATAATTACCCAGCGGGTATATCCATTGTGGTTGGAGTGATGTTTGCTTATTTCTCGAATATTGAAGGAACCAACCGAAACCGAATCATTGGTATGTTCTACAGCCTTTCTTTGGGCTTGATAGTACTGTCGGGGTTCTTATTGTCCGATAATCTGCCCGATTACTTCAGAATTCCTATATTGTCCCTAATGATTTTTGGATCTTCTATGCTCTCTGTTTTTGGTTTTAGAGGTTCTATGATAGGTTTTGCAGGTTTGTTTGCGGTGGTGATGGGCTTCATGTTACATAAATACGCATTGCCGGCTCTTGAAACCTTAAAATTAGTGAGCCTTGGAGGTATTGTTTGTATGGCGGTTTCGGCTCTGAGCCAATTCTTTTTTCAGAAAAGGCATATCCAAATATTACTGGCCGAATGCATAGAACTGACTGCCAATTACTTAAAAATAAGTGATGCTATTAAATGGCAAGCCACTACCAACACTCCAGATTTACAATATAAACTTTTGAAAACTCAGAGTGCCATCAACGAAAATCACGAGTTGCTTCGTAGCATGTTGATGTCAGAAAAGTCTAAACTACTGTCAACCTCCGAAAACAGGAAACTCTACTTGCTTTTCATAGAAATGATAGATTTGTACGAAATGGCAATTGCATGGAATCCCGATTTTGACGAATTTGAAGAGGAACTGGGACAATACACGGACCTTCTTCTACCCTATCAGAAAACGTCCGAGTTGGTCTCTGAATACCTCATGAAGCTCGGCGAAGCTCTTAGAACTAACGCTACCTTTAGTCTAGAACCTATTCTGGATGAAGCCTTAAGCCAGGCCGAAAACAATATTAATGTCTATGTAGACGCTGTAAAACTCCCCAAAGCTCGCGAAGGTGCTCTAATGATGCGAAATTTGCTAGACCATGAACAAAGAGAACTAGAAAAGCTAAAACTGATAGACAATATCTATAACAACCTGTTGCAAGAATCTCAATTGGTTCCAAAAAGAAACAGCCAATTTATCACCACTCAAAACTACTCATGGAACACTATCAAAGTAAACCTCCATACCGAGTCGGTTATTTTTAGGCATTCCATTAGGCTTACTATGGCGTTTTTGTTGAGTTTTTTTATAGGCCAAGCTCTTGATCCCACTTACACCAACTGGATTATAGTAACCACCATGGTGATTCTCAGACCCAACTATGGCCTTACAAAAGACAGGGCCAAAAGCCGAATGGCGGGTACTATCTCAGGAATGATTTTTACTTTGGCTTTGGTTTATTTGGTCAAAAACGATATTGTTTATGGCACCACGGCGGCCATTTCTTTATTAGTTGGCTTTTCGTACATCAACAAAAACTATAAAATAGCCTCGGCTGGAATCACCATAAGCATATTACTTCTGTATGTTTTAAACGAAAACGATTCCATCGAAATCATTTTGAACAGAGGCCTTTATACCTTTATTGGAGTTTTGATTTCACTTTTTGCCATGTATTTCATTTGGCCAGTATGGGAAAAAGAAAATATCAAAGACGCCATCAGGAAAGCCTTAATTGCAAACCTCAACTACCTTAAAGCCGTAAATAATCTTTACAGAACCAAGCAAGAAGCTGACACCGCTTACCGATTGATTCGAAAAGATGCTTTGATTAAAAATGGCAATTTGAACGGAGCTTTTCAAAGACTTCAAGAGGAGCCAAAATCGAAGAAAAACCAAGTGAGCAATATTTATGCCGCTGTTTTATTGAATCACAGTTTTCTTTCTGGAATTGCAGCCTATTCAGCTTATATTCAGAGCCATAAGACTACCAATACCTCCGAGAGCTTTGAGTTAATCATGGATTATATCTGTGTAAACTTGCAAAATGCAATAGCTCTCCTCAAAGGAAAAAGTGAAACCAAAAACCCTGACAAATGTTTCGAGGCTTTTGAGATTTTAGAAAAAAAATATGCCGAACTTAATCTGAAACGAAACCAAGAAATAGAATCAGGCACACTGACTTTGTCTACCGAAATGCGTAGCAAACTGCAAGAAGCCAAATTAATTATCCAACAGCTCAAATGGCTCAAAAATCTATCTGAAAATGTGTTGGGTTCGGTGGAGGTTTTGGGGTGATTTGTTTGATTTTAAACACATAGATAGCTAAGATAAAAACAAGTTTTTATGTTAAAATAATTAAGCTGCCATTGGGTGCTTGTAATCTAATTTAAACATTTCGCCTGACCTTACTACAGCGAAAACCTGGTGTAATATTTTATTTTTTATATTGTTCATTA
>CAMCYZ010000282.1 GCA_945885545.1 Spirosoma fluviale | reverse complement strand
TGTTTTAGTTGCCATGGTAATGATGCCAAAAAGCAAAAAGCAGATTTAAGACTTGATATAGCAGAGGCGGCATATTCTAAAAAAACAGAATCTGGCATGAAGGCTATAGTGCCAGGCAATATCTCAAACAGTGATTTTGTGCATCGAATTCTAAGTGAAGATCCTGATTATCTTATGCCAGAACCTTCCTCACATTTAACATTAACTACCTATGAAAAAGCGATATTAGTTAAATGGATAAAGCAAGGTGCCAAATACAAACCTCATTGGGCCTTTGTTGCTCCACAAAAAACCACTGCCCCTAAGACTAAAAATACAAGTTGGGTAAAAAACGACATCGATAAGTTTATTTTATCCAAAATTGAAGCCGCCCAATTAAATCCAAACCCACAAGCCGATAAAGAAACATTAATACGGAGGCTTAGTTTTGATATCAGAGGCTTTGCACCTAATATTGCAGAAATAGATGCTTTTTTAAAAGATCAAAGTCCTCAAGCTTATGAAAAGCAGGTTGATCGTTTTTTGGCATCACCTGATTATGGCGAGCGAATGGCCATTTATTGGTTAGACCTATCAAGATTTGCCGATAGCTATGGTTATCTAGATGATAAGCATTATGATATGAGTCCATGGCGTGACTGGGTAATAGAGGCTTATAACAAAAACCTGAGTTTCAAGGATTTTGTTACTTGGCAGCTCGCTGGAGATTTGTTGCCAAATACCACAAAAGAAAAAATACTTGCGACTGGTTTTAATCGAAATCACAAGCAAAATACCGAAGCGGGGATTATAGAGGAGGAGTTTCGGGTTGAAAATGTGGTAGATAGAACCAGTACTTTAGGTACTGGCCTATTGGCCATGAGTGTAAGCTGTGCCAAATGCCATGATCATAAATTTGACCCCATAAGCCAAAAAGACTTTTATTCTATGTATTCTTTTTTTAATAGTACTTTCGAAAACGGAAGTCCAAATTATGGCGATAAAAATATGGTTGCAGGCCCTACACTGTTGTTGCCAACAAAAGACCATGAGCAAAAAATAAGTCAGCTTAAATCATTTATATCGAAGTTGGAACAACAACAAAATATCAATAAAGTTGAGATAAAAACCCAAAACGAAAAAGATTTAGCTCTAGGTTTAAGTCATAAATTAGTAGCCAAATTAAGTTTTGATAAACTCATAATTAAAGGTCCTGAAAAATCAATTTTCAATAACGAGATTGATAACTCTTTAAGTGCCATTGCTAAAAAAGTGGAAACAGCTAAAGGGGTAAGTGGGCTTTCTTTAAAGTATAATGATGAAACTGAGGTGTCTTTGCCACCATATAAAGTGGGTTATTTTGAACGTTACGAACCTTTTTCCTTTTCTATTTGGCTTAAAGTCCCTAATAGTTCTCCTTTAGCAACGGTTTTTCATAATACCGATTCAGAAAGGTACGGATATCAAGGTTATGATCTTGTTTTAAAAAATAATCAATTAAACTTTAGAATTTCCCATGCTTTTCCTCATGATGCTATAAGCATTTTAAGCAGAGAAAAACTACAAGCAAACAAATGGTACCACTTGGTAGGTACGTATGATGGTAGCAGTAAGGCCAAAGGTGTTTCGCTATATTTGGATGGCAAAAAATTAAATCCAATTATAGAATACGATCACCTAATAAAGCATATTCGGTCATATCCAAATGTTCACAAAACGTCTAAGAATAAGGGATTAACTTTCGGAGTACGTATTCTTGACCGTTCAATGCCAGGCGGCGAAGTGGATGAATTTCAGCTTTTTAATAATGAATTATCTTATTCCGAAGCTAGTTTTTTATTTAAAAGATTGCCGTTTCCAATCATAAAAAAGTCAAAACAAAATCCAGAAACTCCCTTGTTACTTGCTCGCAAAAACCTGAGTATGCTGCTTGATTCTACGAAGGAGGTTATGGTAATGGGTGATTTGCCTACACCTAGGCCCACATACGTATTAAAACGCGGTATATATGATAGTTATGGAGAGCAGGTGTACCCATCTACTCCAGCAGCCATATTGCCATTTCCTAAATACTTGCCCAAGAACAGGCTGGGCTTAGCAGATTGGTTATTTTTAGACCAAAACCCCCTTACTGCTAGAGTGGCAGTAAACAGAATATGGCAATTGATATTTGGATCAGGAATTGTAAAAAGTTCAGATAATTTTGGAAGCCAAGGCGACTTACCCACACATCCAGAACTCTTAGATCATCTGGCGGTTTGGTACAAAGAACACAACTGGAATACAAAAGAACTCTTTAAATATATTTATATGAGTTCCACCTATCAGCAGTCAGCGGTAGCAAGTATTGCCTCTATTAAAAAAGACCCAAATAATTTACTTTTAAGCCATAGCCCAAGATATAGATATCCTGCTGAAATGATTCGAGACAACGCCCTTAAAATCAGTCAATTACTTGCATCCAATATTGGAGGTCCCAGCGTATATCCATACCAACCTACAGGCTTATGGGACGAGCTAACCGATAAGTCTTGGAAATATGTTTATACTACTTCAACCGGCAATGATTTGTACCGTAAAAGTATTTATACCATCCGAAAAAGAACGAGTGTTGTGCCGTTTCTTCAAATATTTGATGCACCCGATAGGTCACTCTGTACTGTAAAACGCCAAGTCTCAAGTTCTCCGATGCAATCGCTTGCTATGCTTAATGACCCACAGATTATCGAAGCTGCACGTAGTTTGGCTTGGCATTCGATGCAAAATGGTGGAAGTTCACTAGAAAATCAATTGAATTATTGTTTCAGGCTAATTACAGGTCGTAAACCCCAATCTAAAGAAATTATTCTGCTGAACGAATTATATAAGGCAGAGAAAAAGAACTTTGGAAAACAACCCGCCAAAGCTGTTAAGTACCTTTCTACTGGATATGATAGAAAGTCAATATCAGATAAAGTCTCCCTTGCATCTTTTGCTAGTGTAGCCGCTATCGTCATGAATACCGATGAATTTTTTACCAGAAAATAAACAAAAAATGGACGAGATACAAAAGATTCAATATAATGCCAAAAGGAGAGATTTTTTATTAGGCTCAGCAATAGGCCTAGGTGGAATAGCATTACAAGGTTTGGTTGGTTGTAAATCAAAACCAGAAGCTGTTAAAAAAGATAATAGAATTTCTGAACCTATAGAGCAAGAAAACCGGCCACTAGGAAGTCCGCATTTTATGCCTACTGCCAAAAGAGTAATTTATTTGTTTCAAAGTGGAGGGCCATCTCAAATGGAACTTTTTGACTATAAACCCATGCTCTATAAGATGCATGGGAAAGAAATCCCCCCTTCGGTAATGGGAGCCAATAGGGTTTCGGGTATGACAAGTAATCAGTATTCATTTCCGTTGGCCATGCCAGCTTGTAATTTTTCGCAGTATGGTTCAAACAGTACTTATCTTAGTGAACTAATTCCTCATACTGCTTCCATAGTAGATGAGCTATGCATTATAAAAAGTATGGTTACTGACCAAATAAATCATGAACCTGCAATGATTTTTACCCAAACAGGAAATCAATTGAGCGGTAGACCTTGTATTGGGTCCTGGTTAAGTTATGGCTTGGGAAGTATGAATCAAAATTTACCTGCCTTTATTGTAATGTTATCAAAAGGTGGAGGCGATCAGCCCATAAGTAGTGCCGCATGGAGTAGTGGTTTTTTACCTTCTTATCACCAAGGGGTTCAATTTTTATCTGTTAAA
>CAMCYZ010000281.1 GCA_945885545.1 Spirosoma fluviale | reverse complement strand
ACAAGAATATGAGCTAAATTTGAGTGGTTTGGAAGAACTCCCATCTGATGAAAAAGGGGTTGATGTTTCAAAGGTAATGGGCATTCTTAGAAGGGCAATAATGCAATTAAAAGGCTGGGATGTACTTGAGCAATTGGTTTTGGGTAATTTCTCATTCAGTAAATTGATTTTATGGAAAGATATAGTGATGCACCAAGAGGAGCTTTTAAAAAGTGAAATGGTGCGTAGTTTAGTAGAAGGTAAATTAGTGTTTTCTAATAATCTAGCCGACCAACCAGTCCTTGATCTTGACAAAATTAAATCCCAATCAATAATACTTCCCATTGCGACAGATACGTCTCAATTAGAAGCTGTTCTAACTGCTCAAAATGGTGGAAGTTTCATTTTACATGGCCCCCCAGGCACAGGGAAGTCTCAAACTATAACCAATATTATAGCTGATGCTTTGTTTCATGGAAAGAGAGTGTTATTTGTAGCCGCTAAAAAAGCGGCATTAGATGTAGTTCATAAAAGATTGGAACAAATTGGCCTTGCCCCTTTTACTTTAGAATTGCACTCCAATAAATCAAAAAAATCAGATGTATTAGGGCAGCTGGAAAAGGCTATAGAAACTTTAAAGGTTGAACGAATAGCTGATTTTCAGAATGAAGGCCAAAGGTTAGATTCTGCCAAGAATGCTATTAGTGAATACGTGAATTTATTACATAAGAAACAAAAGTTTGGTTGGAGTTTGTATGATAGCATAAGTTCGATTGATAACAAAGATGCAGAAAATTTTGGTAAAAAATTTATATCTGACCATACCTTAGAACTGCTTGATGCCCCACTTTGGCAACTATGGAACGATTGGTTGCCACAATTTCAATCAATATCAAATGTTGTGGTTCATCCTTCCCAAAATCCTTTAAGACCCTTTGATGTAGTAAATTTCTCACCAACGATTTCTGAGGAGATAACAGCTCAAACACAAACTTTTTTAATGCTTTTGCCTGACTTATTGGATAAATCTCAACGTTTGGCAGAGTATGTACATTTTCCATTTTCTATCAAGAAAAGAGAGGAGTGGGAAAGGTTTTGTCAGATATTAATTGTATTCGAAAAACTCCCAAATGTTTCCTTTGAAATTCTGGAATACTTAGCTGATTCCGAAAATTATACGGTTTTCGAAGAATGGATCTTAATATTTAGGGAATACCAGAATTCTCAAAGAAATATTCTAAAGAATTTCAATCAAGAAGTACTTGATATTGATGTTTTATCTATCGAAAAACAATGGAAACTTGCCCAACAAAGTTGGTTCATTCCAAAATGGTTAAAATCAAGAAATATTAAAAAGACGCTTTCCCTTTACAGGAAAACAGCTCTAGCTAATAACAGTGAAATTGAGAACTTATTTCTGAACCACAATTTATTTCGCAGTGTACAAAAAATCTTAGAGCAAAATAGATTCTCAGATTTTCAAAAAGTTTTAAAAAATCTCTATAAGGATGTGTCAACTGATTTATCCGATATTGAGTTCAAAGCCCAGTCAATAAAGCATATCAATGGGCTTTCAAGCTTTTGGGGCTATAATTCTCTATCCCGATGGGCTAAAATTTGTCGTGAAAAGAACTTGAGTGGTACTTTTGAAATTTTCAATACATCTACCTCAGGCATTTATGATTTCATCCAATTGTCTATTCAATTTGCAGAGCTAAAAAATAACTACGAAAAATTAACAGGCTTTAATTTTACTATAAGTGATGACTGGATAGTGGAAACATCTAAACAGCTTCTGGATATTCACAAGAATCTTCCAAATTTGAAAAACTGGATGATCTATGTTCAACTTCGAAAACAAGCGGAGAAGCTTAATTTACAATGGCTAATAAATGATTTTGAAAATGACCTATGTAGTTCAGAAAGTTTAGAAAAATATTTCAATTTCATTGTTCAAATTTCTATTTCACAAAAGATTATTTCACAACACGAAGCCTTAAGTTTGTTTAGTAAAGACCTATTTGAGAGTAAAATTAACCAATACAAAAAGATTGCGAGAGAATACCAATACCTCAGTATTCAGGAATTGAGGCACAAGCTAGCAGCTCAAATGCCGAACACCACTTCAGAGGCCATGCAAAGTTCTGAGATAAGTATTTTGCAAAGAGCCATTAAAAATAAAGGAAGAGGGTTAAGTATTAGAAAACTTTTTGACCAAATACCGACTTTACTACCTCGAATTGCACCTTGCATGTTAATGAGTCCCATCTCTGTCGCACAATATTTTGATGTTAATTCTAAGCATTTTGATATTTTGATATTTGATGAAGCTTCACAGTTACCTACTTGTGAAGCAGTAAGTGCATTAGCTAGAGCAAAACAATGTATAATTGTTGGCGATCCTAAACAAATGCCACCTACCTCGTTTTTCAACACGGTTAAATATGACGAAGAAAATACAGAAGTAGAGGATTTGGAAAGCATTCTAGAAGATTGCTTAACTCTGTCAGTACCTTCAAAGTATTTATCTCGACATTACCGAAGCAAACATGAAAGTTTGATTGCTTTTAGTAACGCTAATTATTACGAAAATAAATTACTAACCTTCCCTTCATCTGATGATTTGAATCGAAAAGTGAAATACCATCGAGTAGATGGGTATTATGATAAAGGGAAAACTCGTACTAATTCATTTGAAGCTGACACAATTGTCCAATACATTAAAGCTCATTACAATAACCCAGAAAAGCGGAAATACAGTATTGGAGTTGTTACTTTCAGTCAAACCCAACAAAATTTAATTGAGGAAAAATTACAAAAACTCTTAAGTTCTGAGCCAAATTTGGAGGAACTGACAATGGCCAGTGATGAACCATTGTTTGTGAAGAACTTGGAAAATGTTCAGGGGGATGAGCGAGATATAATTTTGTTCTCGGTTTGTTACGCATCAACTGAAGATGGCTCGAAACCAAGTATGAATTTCGGTCCATTAAATCGTAATGGTGGATGGAGAAGGTTAAATGTGGCCGTAACTCGTGCAAGGTATGAGATGCATATTTTTGCTACATTACATGCCGATCAAATTGATTTGAGCAGAACCTCAGCTGAGGGAGTGGCTGGTTTAAAAGCCTTCCTTCAATTCGCCGAGAAGGGTCAATTAAGCTTCAGGCCGGAGGATTTACAAGATATGCAAAGTAAGAGGCATCTATCAGAAGCCATAAGTCGAAAATTGCAGCATCGAGGATTATTAGTAAAATGCAATATCGGTACATCTGGTTTTAAAGTCGATATTGGTATAATTAATCCAAACAAACCCGAGCAATATGTTTTAGGTCTAATAATTGACGGCCATTACTATTTTAATGCCCAAACTGCCAATGATAGGGAAATGGTTATGCCTTCGGTTTTAAAGGCCTTAGGTTGGAATATTTATCGAGTTTGGTCATTAGATTGGTATGAGAACTCAGAGAAAATTATTAATGACATAGTAGACAAATTTCAAATTTTACTGACTCAGCCCGATATTGAAGAGGAAATAAATCCTTCTTCTGATACAGAAATTATTTTTGAATCAATAATTAAGGAGAATGTTCAAGAAACTATCAATGCCAGTGAAAGTAAACGAAAGGAATATGTGGCAACTAATATTCCAATTATGCCAAGAGTGACCAGCGAAAATTTCCTAGAGTTTAAAAATCGAAATATAATTAAGAACCAAATATTGTCAATTGTTGATGCTGAATCTCCCATTAGCAAGAGTTTACTTTATAAAAAGGTCTTGGTGACTTGGAACACAAGTCGTGCAGGATC
>CAMCYZ010000280.1 GCA_945885545.1 Spirosoma fluviale | reverse complement strand
AATTGTCAAACAAAGTGACAATTATCTTTTTTATTAACATAAAACACATAAATATTCTACCATGGAAAAATTTAATGAAAGGCTTGAAGCCCTAATGAACGAGAAGAAATACAACAATAGCAGTTTGTCTAGGAAGCTAAACAAAGTTCCCTCTACAGTGAAGAAATGGGTAGATGGTGATGGCATGCCTGAACTTCCAATCTTTCACGAATTAGCTAATTTACTAGGGGTTAAGCCATCTTATCTGCTATTTGGGGACGAAGAAAAAGAACCATTGACTTTAGCAGATCCAAATTCAGCCTATGGTATTTCGAAAGAAGATCTGATTGAATTTTATGAGTGGAAGGCAAAAGAGGCAACAAGAAAAGCTGAAATGCTAAAGCAAATGGAATTAGATGAAGATAAGGTGGAGTCAGAACCAGCTTAAAAACCATTTAAAACAAGGCAAATCGAAAAGTAAAATCTTTTCCAAAATTGTCACTAAAGCAACATTCAGCACAGTAAAAACTAATGACAAAATCGTGACAATTAGTGCTAAAATGACAAAGAAAAACGGCAAAATGACAACATTTCAAAATCTTTAACTTACTCATAATCAACCTATTAAAGTAAAAAAGTAGTGGAATTCAGGGGTTCGATTCCCCTTCCCGCTACGTTTTCTTCTAGGAAAAAGTCATTCGAAGTTCCCAATTTTTTTATAGATGTGGTAATATAACATTGAAGTTGCTACCTTGCCCTAAGTCACTTTTCAGAATTATTCTTCCTCCGTGGATATCTACAATTCGCTTACAGATAGATAAGCCTATACCGTAACCTTTATAGTTGGATGCATTTTTAGTTCTGAAAAAAGGCTCAAATACCTTTTCTTGATCTCCTTTTGATATCCCTATGCCTGTGTCGGACACGTTTATGATACAATTACTATTGTTAAACCTGATATTAATCACTGCCATATTATTTTCAGAATATTTGCAGGCATTGTCTATGAGATTATTAAAAAGTGTTCTTAGTAGTGATTTGTTGCCGTTTATGGTAACCGACTCATCATCATCTGGTATTTCCTCAAAGTCAATAGAAATTCGATAGTTATGATGTTGATGCTGCAGTTCGTCTTGAACTTCAAAAAGCACCTCGTCAATTCTTATCGGTGCCATTTGCAATGACTTGTCGCCTTTTTCGGATTTAGCGAGTTGCAAAAGTCCGTTTATGAGCTGAATAAGTCTTTGGTTGTCAATATTTAAAGATTTTAAAATTTCTTTATACTCCTCTGGAGTTCTATCTTTTTCTAGAGCTACCTGTATTTCGGACTTTATGGCTGCCAGTGGGGTTCTAAGCTCATGTGAGGCATTACTTACAAAGCTTTTTTGAAGCTCAAAAGACTTTTCTATTCTCGAAAGCATCTCGTTGAAATTTCGAGCGAGTTGAGCTATTTCGTCTTTGTTATTACCTGTGCTTAGTTTTTTCGTGAGGTCTCGAGCTGTTATTTTAGAAACTTCTTGATTAATTCTCGAAATAGGTTTAAGTGATTGACCAGCAAATACAAATCCTAAAATAATCGTTAGAAAAATAGAAGAAACAAGGCCGATGGTCATGGCATCTTTTATCCTTTCTAATTTTTGTTCGCCGTAGGTATCTTCGGCTTGAGCAAGAATCAAATAGTCTTTTTTTAGCTCTTCGTCTGTATACATAAGTCCTACTACCTTTTTATTTTGATAGTCGGCCTCATGATACTTAAATTTCCTGATTTTTTCTAAAATTTCTGGACTATATGGAAACTTATTGACAGAGTCTATGTTACTGTAAGTCACTAAGTTTTCATCATTAAATACCAAGACTTCAGCTGCGTACAAACTTGAGAGAGTATTGCGGTCGATTACCTTCAAAAGTCGTTTGTCAACGTTTTTTTCTTTTATAAGAAGCTTAGCGGTAGTTTGAGCTCTGTCTTTAAGGTAGTTGTTGAACTCATCTTTGGTATAGCCTTCTAACAAATAATAAAGGGATACCGAAAATACCACTAAAATTAGAGCTACAATTAGTGTAAATTGAAAAGCTATTTTTGTCCGGATTTTCATTTCTAAATATCTTCTTTGAGTATGTAACCCATGCCAGTTTTGGTATGTATAAGTTTTGGCGTAAAGTCTTTGTCTATTTTTTTTCTTAAGAAGTTAATGTAAACTTCTATTACATTAAGACTTTGTTGGTTGTTTTGCTCCCAAAGATTTTCGGCAATATCGGCTTTTGAAACGACTCGGCCTTTGTTTTTAATTAAATATTCTAGAAGAGAAAATTCCTTCGGCGTAAGTTCAATATTTTGGCCATCTCTCATCACTATTTTCGACTCGGAGTCTAACTCTAAATTTGCGATTTTTAGGGTATCCAGTTGGTCACTTTCGGAGTTATGATTTCTTTTAATGAAGACGTTGATTCTCGCCAAAAGTTCTCTAAAATCAAAAGGTTTTACCAAATAATCGTCGGCTCCTTTTTCAAAACCTTCAATTTTATCTTCCGTTTCGCCTAAAGCCGTAAGCATAATAATTGGAACTGATGGCTTTTTTTTGCGAACTTCTGAACAAACGTCATATCCGTTGAGGCCGGGTAAGTTTAAATCTAAAAGAATTAGGTCAAAATCATTGTGCAGGGCTAGTTTTAATCCGATTTTCCCATCGAAAGCTATCTCAGTCTCAAAGCCTTTCTCTTGAAGACCCTTACTGATGTTTTGAGCGATTCTTAGGTCGTCTTCTACAATTAAAATCTTTTTTGACCAACTCATATTTTTAAATTTTTATCTTTTGGAACATCCAGCTAAAACCTACCACCAGCAAAACACCAATAGGATTAAGCCATAAAAACGCAACAAGTTCATATTTCCATATTAGTATTACCAATATTTGTCCCAAAATAGCTGCCCAAAATATGGGTTTGGCTTTTATTGACTTGAGATAAAATGCTACCAGAAAAATTCCTAAAATGATTCCGTAAAACCAAGAACCTAAGATATTGACGAGTTCAATCATGCTATTACCCAGTTTTTGGGCAAAGGAAGCAACTACAATACAAAATACACCCCAAAAAATGGTTAGTACTTTAGAATACTTTAATTCTAGTTTTTCACCTTGGGGCTTGTATTTGGTTTTGTAAATAACATCCACCAAGCTCGTTGCCGCCAAGGAATGATACGCCGATGCTACAGAACCCATGGATGCTGAAAATATAATGGCCACTAGAAGCCCAATAAATCCATGGGGGAGGAAATCCATTATAAATCTAAGGAATATGTAGTTTACATCATTGGGGTCGCCAGAAGGATTGTTTTTTTTAACAATTTCTGAAACTTCTGATTTTAGTTTTTTTTGTTTTTCTACTATCTCGTTAAGGCGAGAACTACTCGTGGTTATAATGGCTTCATTGTCAGACTTGAGAGCATCTTTTAGGTTTCCCACAACTTGCTTTTTATCAGCAGTTAACACAGCATTTCTTAGTTCTAATGCTTTAAACTGTGCTGCATACTGGCTGTTTTCTATTTTGGTTACTTCAACCTTATTATAAAAAACTGGGGAGTCGTTGAACAGATAAAAAACAAACACCAAAACACCAATTAACAGGATGCCAAACTGCATTGGAATTTTAATAAAACCATTCATTATCAAGCCCATGCGACTTTCCTTGACAGACTTTCCTGTTAAATATCGTCCTACCTGAGATTGATCTGTTCCAAAATATGAGAGTTGTAAAAAGAAGCCGCCAATCAGGCCTGACCATAGATTATATCTCTCTGTGGGGTTAAATTTCAAATCTATTACATTCATTCGGCCAGTTTTTCCAG
>CAMCYZ010000279.1 GCA_945885545.1 Spirosoma fluviale | reverse complement strand
GGATCTATGCGGTTGGGGAAATAATGAGTTACAATTCTACAAAAAAGAAAACACCTCGGTTAAAGATGGCTACCTGATGATAGAAGCTAAAAGCGAAACAGCTGGCTCGAAATCATACACTTCTTCGAGACTGACCACACAGAACAAATTCAACTTTAAATATGGCAGAGTGGATATTAGAGCCGCAGTACCCAACACCAAAGGCCTGTGGTCAGCACTTTGGATGCTCGGAAAGAACTTTCCAACTGTTGGTTGGCCGAAATGTGGAGAAATAGATATCATGGAGGTTGTAGGTGGTTTTGAAACTGACAACACCGTTCTTGGAACTGTACACTGGGACCATAACAATTCCCATGCCGAATATGGCGGAAAACTGGCAGTTAATGGGTTTACTTTAAAAGAAGCTTTCCATGTTTATTCAATAATCTGGGACGAGAAAAAAATCACGTGGTTTGTTGACAATGTTCAGTACCACGTTATAGACATTACCCCATCTGGTTTAAGTGAGCTCAGGGAAGAGTTTTTTCTCATATTCAATGTCGCAGTGGGTGGCAATTTACCAGGCAACCCAGATACCTTCACCAAACTTCCCCAAAAAATGATAGTGGATTACGTGAGGGTGTTTCAGTGAAATAGCGAGCAAAAAGAGCTAATGCTTTTTGCTCGTTATGAATATTTTACTTTATTTTCAAAAACTTGATATTCAGGTTTTTCTCCATAACTCTAATTATTTTCAGTTCCTCAGAACTCACAAAGGCGATAGAAATCCCTCTTTTTCCTGCCCTAGCAGTACGGCCACTTCGGTGGGTGTAGTATTCTATCTGGTCAGGTAACTGATAGTGAACCACATAACTAAGCCCTTCAATATCAATACCTCTGGCCGAAATATCAGTAGCTACCAATACTTGAATTTTCTTGTTTTTAAACGCACGCATCACCTTGTCGCGGTCTCTTTGCTCCAAGTCACCGTGGATGGCATCGGCAAGGACTTCCTTGGCTTTCAATCGTTTGGCTACCATCTGGGCATCGTCACGTGTTCTACAAAAAACTATTCCACGAGCTGCTCCTTGAGATTCTAAAAATTTCAAAACAAAGTCGAATTTTTCCTTGGCTTCACAAATAAAAAACTGATGCTCAATTTTGCTATTGACCACCTCCAAACGACTTACCGTTACTCTATGCACATCTGGAGCCATGTACTTTTCTGTTAGTTTCCTAAGCGAATCCGGAATAGTTGCAGTAAAAAGCCACTTGATATTTTCAGGATGAATCTGACTAATAATGCCGTCGATAGCCTCCTTAAAACCCATGCTCAGCATTTCGTCGGCCTCGTCCAAAACAATGGTTTTTACCTTGCTGATGTCCAAAGCCTTACGCTCCAACAAATCCATTAATCTGCCAGGTGTAGCTACCACCACCTGCGTAGGACGCTGCAATCTAGCTATCTGAATATCAATTTTTTCACCACCATACACCGCCTCCGCAAATACTTTTTCGGAGAACTTGGTCATTTTAAATATCTGCTTGGCTATTTGCTGACAAAGTTCCCTAGTAGGCGATAAAACCAATACTTGAATCTCTTTGATTTTGGGATTAAGTCTTTGCAATAGTGGAATGCCAAATGCAACTGTTTTACCCGTACCCGTCTGAGCCTGACCGATAAAGTCAGTATTATTTTTCAATAAATAAGGAATTACAAGTTGCTGTATTTCAGAAGGTTTTATGATTTTGTTTTCTTCTAAGGCCTTTACGAGATTCTCGTTTACCCCCAGTTGATTGAAGTTTTCCAATGCTAATTTCTTTTAAATTTAAATGCAAAGGTAGGTAAATATTTGCAAAGGAATTTTCATTACGCTGAATCGGATATTTTTGAACTAATTTTTAGTTTTTTTGCTCAAAAAATAATCATTACCAAAGTTTTATAACAAATTTTCCTAATCAATTCCCGTTACGAACTACATGAAAGCATTGAACAACCTATTTTTTCTCTTGCCCAATCTGGTCTTTTAGCATACCATTTCTGATATTGTTGTTGCTCATCATAAGGTTTTTGTAAAAGAACATAAAACTCTTCAATTAAGGCATAATTCCCATTATCGGCATCATCTATGGCCAGCTGAGCCATATAATTTCTCAAAACATATTTAGGATTTATTGAATTCATCATTTCTTTCCTTTCTAAATCGGTTTTAGACTCCGACTTCAAGATATTCAGATACTTATCAAACCATATCAACCAATTATTTCTGATTGGCGGTGTGATTTCCGCTAGATTGTAAAATGCATACTCTACTTTTTCAAAAGCTCTTTCTGGAGAATCAGTTTTCTCTAAATTTGCCAATTCTCTATAAAAAATGGTCATGTCAGTTTCCGCACTTTCTAAATTCCTCATCAATGAATCTTGAAAATTGGCATCATAATCTGCCTCAATTCCCAATTTCGATTGCAGCATTTTTTGATATTTATTTGTAAAATATTCCGAAAAATTATCCAGAATACCTTGTAAAGCAGGTAAATCATCAATTAAAGTATATAACGCATTTGCCAATTGGACCAAATTCCAAAAAACTATATCAGGCTGATTTCCAAACCTATACCTTCTTCCATTAGCATCCGTGGTGTTGGGAGTCCAGTTGTTGTCAAAATTTTCCAACCAACCATAAGGACCAAAATCAATAGTAAAACCCAAAATTGACATATTGTCGGTGTTCATTACACCATGCACAAAACCCACTCGTTGCCAATCTATCACCATGTCAAGTGTCCTCTCTCCTACTTTTTTATAAAATTGAAGGTACTTTTCTTTTCCTTCTGAGCTTATTTCTGGAAAGAAGTGTTTGACGGTATAATCAGTCAATTTTTTCAGATTTACCTGCTCTTTTCTTGAAGCAAATAATTCGAAATTTCCAAAACGAATAAAAGAAGGAGCAACCCGACAGACAATAGCACCTTTTTCATAAGCTGGATTTCCATTATAAAGCACATCTCTTAATACTTGGTCACCACTTAGAACCAATGACAACGATCTCGTAGTTGGAACACCCAAATTGTGCATCGCCTCACTACACAAATGCTCTCGAATAGATGAACGCAAAACAGCAAATCCATCGGCATTTCGGGAATAAGGAGTTGGCCCTGCACCTTTTAATTGCAAAGTACAATGTTTATCACCGTTTTCCATTTCAAACAAATTGATGGCTCTTCCATCACCCAATTGGCCTGCCCAATGGCCAAATTGATGTCCTGCATAACACATCGCATAAGGATGAGTACCTTCATAAACACCAGCACCAGAGACAATTCTTAAAAACTCTTCAGAATCGGCATATTCCTTTAGCCCAATTTCATTGGCAAATTGCTCTGAAAAATGAATGAGCTTAGGATTACTTGGTATTTTAGGTTTTACAAAAGAAAAAAATGAATTGTAAACCTGTCGGGGTGAATTAGACAAGTCTTTGTCTGCATCTAATTCTTTATTGAAAGTATCTTTTATGTTGATTTTCATATTTTTTACTGATTCAATTCTAATTTAGAGTCAAAGTTTAACAAATTATAAAGAACTGATTCTAGTTTTCTAACTGAAATAACTGGGATTTAGTTTGCTGTGAAATGACAATTTCTAAATAACACAATTGGCTTAACCCCCTTTAAACTGGACAGATTTCAATTAATTGATTAACTTGCCTTTGGAACACAAACTGACTTCTGAGAGGGATAGTCATTCATGTCGATTCCTTTCTCAAGTAAATATTTATAAGGGCTTTTATACCCAACTCCAGAATGTATTCTTTTAAAATTATAAAAATATTTAAATCTTTCCATGGTTTTTTGAAATTCTTTTAGGTCATCAAATTGGTATTTTTGGC
>CAMCYZ010000278.1 GCA_945885545.1 Spirosoma fluviale | reverse complement strand
GTAAACAATGGCGTTCTTGGGATAGTAAAAATGGCGAAATAGATCAACTCAAAGAAGTATTAAAACAGCTAAAAAACAGCCCTGACTCTCGCAGAATAATTGTTTCTGCTTGGAATGTGGGTGAGCTTTCTGAAATGGCCTTGATGCCTTGTCATGCGTTTTTTCAGTTCTATGTGGCTGATAACAAGCTCTCTTGTCAACTTTACCAACGTTCAGCTGATGTGTTTTTGGGTGTTCCGTTCAATATAGCATCTTATGCACTTTTGACCATGATGATTGCACAAGAATGTGGCTTAGACTTGGGTGACTTTGTTTGGACGGGTGGAGATACGCACATTTATTCAAATCACCTAGAACAAGTAAATCTACAATTATCACGCACACCGCGTGCATTGCCTACTATGAAATTAAACCCTGAGGTAAAGTCAGTTTTTGATTTTAAATATGAAGACTTTACACTAGAAAACTACGACCCGTATCCGCTTATAAAAGCTCCTGTTGCAGTTTAATATCTAATTTCTTTATCCAGTTTTTATCTAAACAAGCAGCCTTTAGTTCGCAAATAGTATTTCTTAATTTTGGGTGAATAAGGTCACTAACTATTTCATTCAAAGGGTCTAGTACAAAATTTCTTTTTTCTATGAAAGGATGTGGAAGCTGCAAATGATCAGTATTAATGATGTAGTTTTCGTAGAAAAGAATGTCTATGTCGATAATTCGGCTATCCCACTTTTTTTCTCTAACTCTACCCAATGAGCTTTCTATTTCGAGCGTTTTCTGAATCAAAGCAAAAGGTAAAAAATCGGTACAAACTTCTAAAACAAGGTTGTAATAATTTTCTTGATTTTGTACACCCCAAGCCTCGGTTTCGTAAACACTAGAAAGCCTTGTTATCTCTCCAATTTTGTTGGAAATAGATTCTAACGCAAGCTCTAAATTTTTTGTTTTGCCGCCTAGGTTGGTACCTAAACCCAATAATACCCTGTGCATTATACTTCGCTGAGGTTATAAGAGGCAATAAGTTGCGAAATTTCAAGAAGAAACGCTGGGTTGCTTTCTATGGCATTGCCTACCACTATCATGTCTGCTCCTGCTGCAAGGGCATTTGAGGCTTTAGCAATGGTGTTTAGGCCGCCTCCAACAATCACTGGCACATCCACATGTTTTTTAACCGCTGATATAATGGTTTCATTTACAGGGTTTTGAGCACCCGACCCTGCATCTAAATATATAACTTTGAGTCCAAGCATTTCACCTGCCATTGCTGTGGCAGCCGCTACGTCGGGTTTGTTGTTGGGTATCGGAAAAGTATTGCTGATGTATGAAACGGTCGTTGGATTCCCTCCATCAATAAGCATATAGCCGGTTGGGATTTTTTCCAAATTACTTCTTTTCAGAATTGGTGCCGAAACTACATGTTGGCCTATTAAAAAATCGGGATTTCTACCTGAAATGAGTGAAAGTAACAAAATGCCATCCGCGTTTTCATTAATATGCAGACCATTTCCAGGAAAAATTATTTTAGGTAATGAAGTTTTTTCCTTCAGTTCTTCCAAAATCATGTCCATGTTGTCAGAGGAAATTAAACTCCCTCCCACAAATATAAAGTCGACTTCGGCTGAATTTAAAGCAACTATCCGCTCAGATAAAGTTTGGGCGTCTAGCTTGTCTGGGTCTAACAAAACAGCAAAAGCTTTTTTACCTGAAAGACTGTTTTCTGAAATTTTATTTATTAGGTTGCTCATTTTCGTTTAGATGCTCTATTAGCTCCAGGATTTTGTCTTTGGCCAGTGTTAAAAGTACAGAGGTAACCACACCCGTTACGGCCGAACCAAAAAATGAGGATTCTTTGGGAGATTCCTTGATTTCAGTTACTTCCTCTTCATTATCTGCAAAAAGCCTTGAAAAGGCATACGCGGCCACAATAATACCACCCACTACAAGTATATTTTTACCTTTGTCTTTGTAGTTAATCAGCTGATTTTGAATGGCATCAGTTGATGTTTTTATGATATTTTCAAGCTGATTCTTTTTTTGATCTCTATTTTCCATGTCGATACCTTTAGAAAAACAATGCTAAAATACTGCTTTTGGTTCATATTTGTTGTACTAAAAACACAAAATACTATCTTTTGAATATCAGACCCTGACTATCAACGCTGAGCAAGCCGTTCTCAAAATGAAACTTTATTATTTGTGCCATTTCTTCTTTGTTCTCATTGGACAGTTGGAGTTCAATCGTGGAAGCGGTACAAGGTAGAAGTCGGATGATTTTGTCGGTTAAAATATTTGTTGCTTCAGTGTTGAGCCCAAGTTTTTTAAGTTTTATACAAACATCACAAATTCCACATGTTTTTGAGGTAATTTCGTCAAAATAATCTTGAATAAGTAGCATTCTACATTTGGCGGACTGTTCGGTGTAGAATTTCACAGCTCTGAGTGCTTTTTTTTCATTAACTTTTCGAGACTCCATGTCTTTGTAGTTAAGTGAGAGATGATCAGCGTCTTGTCTTGGTGTGAGAAATCCTAATTGAGGCATGGTCTTTTGAGGCGTATAGTCCACCAGCTTATGTTTATTTAAGAATTCAAGGTTCTGGATGACTTCATTGTACGAAGCATGATAAGCGTTGCCAATTTCTTGTTCTGAGATATTGATGTAATTGGCGTAGATTTCCCCCCCATAGATTCTTAACAAGGTCTTACAGAATAACTCTAGGTGCGGATTTCTAAGTTGAAAATTATAGAAATCACCCGAATTAGCTATTATTTTAAGTTTAGATGGATTAAAGTAAGAATCACTAAGGTAAATAAGGCCTTGACTTTCGAGTAGTTTGAGTGCGTAGTGCGTAAGGCGGACGTTCAAGCCGAAAGTGGCGGAAAAATTCTGTATTTCAAAATCGTAACTCTCGAAGGTTTCACTTTCAAAAGCCAGTTTATAATAATTGCACAGACTCTGATATACTTTTGAAAGAAAAGTAATCTCGGGGTATTTCAGTTCGAGATTGGTCTCCAGATTTTCTAAATCATTTTCGTTGTAAAGGGCTACAGCGTAGGCTTTTAGGCCATCTCTCCCAGCTCGTCCAGATTCCTGGTAATAAGCTTCCAAATTATCGCAGAGATCTACATGAACTACGCAACGCACGTCGGGCTTATCAATGCCCATGCCAAATGCATTGGTAGACACCATCACACGGGTTTTGTTGGTTATCCATGCTTCTTGCTTAGAATTTCTTTCTTTAAGACTCAGTCCGGCATGGTAATAATCCGACGAAATGCCATTTGTTTTCAAAAATTTCGAAAATTCCACAGTTCTGTTTCTGGTTTTGGCATAAACTATGGCAGTGCCTTCAACTTTTTTGAGAATTTGCAGCAATTTGATCTCTTTTTGTTCTGATAATATTACCGAATACGACAGATTGTTTCTGGCAAAACTCTGTACAAATAAGTTTGATTTTTTTAACTCTAGTTTTTCGGTAATGTCGTTTCTTACTTTTAAGGTAGCTGTGGCCGTGAGTGCAATGGTTGGTACCTTGGTAAGTAATGTTTTAAATGCATTAATTTGTAAATAGGCAGGCCTGAAATCATAACCCCATTTAGAGATACAATGGGCTTCGTCAATGGCCAGCAGCCCCACTCTCATATATTTTATTCTTTCTAGGAAATTTCTGGTTTTAAGTCTTTCGGGAGATACGTACAAGAACTTTATTTTTCCGTCTACAGCATCGTCCAAAATACTTTCCGTTTCGGCAAAGTTCATGCCCGAGTATATGGCTTCAGCCGATATGTCTCTTTCCTTCAGCTGTCGCACTTGATCCTTCATCAAGGCAATTAAGGGAGACACCACAATACAAACGCCTTCTATAATAAGCCCTGGAACCTGGAAA
>CAMCYZ010000277.1 GCA_945885545.1 Spirosoma fluviale | reverse complement strand
CGGTAAGTATTATTTTGCTGTTGGTGGTTATTTGGGCGGTCTCAATTAACATTATATATCTATTTTTTTAGGTTAAATTTAGTTTGAAGCAACAGTTTTGAAATTAACCAATATCTTTTCATAAGTGTTACCTTCTATTGTTTTTCTCTCTTCACTCCAACTGAGCTCCTGAGCCATCAAGTTAGCCACCGTCTCAATAGATTCCAAACACGCGTTCCAGTCTAATATTTCCCAACGTGTTCTTCTCGCAAAAAAATCTCTGAGTTTCTGTGCCATTTCAAACTGACAAGTGTAAATAACCTCGGCTTTGATGAAGGGATAGTCTACATGTATTTTGGAAATAAGTTCGGGCCTTTGTTCTATTAAGCTTAGAATTGTAGGAGTTTGATCTCCGTAACTACTTATCAGATGTTCAAAGCACTCTAAAGGAAAGTTTTCTGGCCTTTTTATTTGAATAAGGCTTTGGCTTCCTATTAATTTAAAATCTTTGGTTTTACAAACATTATTAACATTCAAAATCTTACAAAAAGCATCACAGGTATCTTGAGCCATAAGTCTGTAAGTGGTCCATTTTCCACCCAAAAGACTTACCAAGCCTGATTCTTCGTCTATTTCTACTTCATGGTCACGGAGCAGTGTTTTGGTATCGTTTGGATTTTTCTTTTTAGCAGAAATTAAAGGTCTTATGCCTCCAAAACCACTTTTTATCTCGTTTTTAGCTGGAATTGCCTTCAAATATCTTTCAGCAGTTTCCAATAAATAATCGATTTCTGAATTGTTCAAAAGCGGTTCCTCGTTCAGATTTTCATATTTTGTATCTGTGGTGCCAATCATGATTTCGGACTGAAAAGGAATTACAAAAACCAGCCTTCCGTC
The DNA here is from genome assembly GCA_945885545.1 of Spirosoma fluviale. Taxonomy (GTDB): domain Bacteria; phylum Bacteroidota; class Bacteroidia; order Cytophagales; family Spirosomataceae; genus Leadbetterella; species Leadbetterella lacustris. The sequence goes on along the minus strand of CAMCYZ010000277.1, from coordinate 3,045 downwards.
ATCTGTTTTGGGTATGAGTAATGCTTTGTCACCAGAAAAATATTTTTTAGGAATAACAATATGCACACCCTTTGAAGGCTTAATTCTGGCTTCTTCTGTAGGATTGGCTTTTATTCTTAGACGGTCAGCAAAAGGCCCTGTGCAGTTAACAAATATTTTACTTTTAACTTCAAAAGTTTCCCCATTGAGCGTATTTTTTAGTGTGGCGGCTTCTATTTTGTTTGAGCTATCTTTTTTGAAATCAATTAGTTCCAAGTAATTGGCCGTGGCGGCACCCTGTTGATGAGCAGTTTGCGAAAGAGCCAAGGCAAATCTTGCATCATCTAATTGTCCATCATAATACATAACGGCACTGTGGGCTTTTTGGGTAATGTCTGGGCTACCCAGAATCATCTCTTTTTTAGAAAGCCATCTTGCAGCAGGAAGTTGGTCTTTTGAGGCAAACCAACCATACATTTTTAGGCCAATAGTATAATATAGGCCTTCTATAAAGCTAAAAACAGGTGTAATAATTCCTAGCGGACGTGACAAATGAGAACCATTTGAAAGCAAATATTTGCGTTCGGCAAGTCCATGCTTTACTTGTTTCAATTGCCCGAAATCAAGATTTTTAAAGGCTTGCTCCAAATACCTTACGCCACCATGTATGAGTTTGGTTGATTTAGAGGAAGTTTCGCAACTGAAGTCGCCTTTGTCAATTAATGCAACCTTTAAGCCTCGCAACTCCGCATCTAGAGCTACCCCAGCACCGCTCGCACCTGCACCAATTACGCAAACATCGAAGTTTTCGGTTTTGATTCTTTCTAAATTCTCATTTCTGTTCATTTATGATATTTTGTGAACGCCCTCGCTCAAGTTGGCGGTATATATTTCAGGTTTTATTCCAAATTTGAGCTGATATGCCAACGATATCTTTTCTTTAAAATCCACCTCAGCTTCTTTTTTAATAAGATTTAGGGTACAACCTCCAAAGCCTCCTCCCATCATTCTGCTTCCTAAAACATTATCTATTTTAAGAGCTTCCGTAGCTAAGAAATCCAGTTCTGAGCAGCTTACTTCATACATAGTACTGAGCCCTTCGTGCGTAAGGTTCATGATTTCACCTAATTTTTTAAAATCATGGTTATCCAAGGCTTTTGATGCCAACATTACACGTTCTTTTTCATCTAAAATATATTTACATCTTTTGTACGTAATTGGGTCAATGTCTGTTTTTAACTGTTCCAATTGCTCAAGATTGACGTCTCGAAGTGTTCGTATATTTCCAAATTTTTTGTTTAATGATTCCACGCCTGTCTGACACTGATTTCGTCGAACATTATATTGGGTGTCTGCAAGGTTGTGTTTTACCGCACTATTTACCAAAATAAAGGTATGTTCTTTAAAGTCAGCTGGGATATAGTCGTGTTCTAGGCTCTCACAGTCTAGTCTAATCACATGGTTTTTTCTTGAAAAAAGCGAAGCATACATATCCATAATGCCACATTTGACACCTACATAATTATGCTCAGTAGCTTGGGCGATTTTTGCGAGTTGCAACAAACTTAGATTCAATTCGAAAATTTCATTCAAGCCAAAGCCTATGCCAGCCTCCACCGCCGCTGAAGACGAAAGTCCGGCTCCATTGGGAATGTCACCACCAAAACATACATTTATGCCATTTTCAAAGGCCAAACCTAGTTTCCTTATTTCTAAGATTACCCCTACCAAATGGTTCGACCAATCATTAGGTTTATTGGTCAAATCATTAATATCCTCTGCCTCAAAATAACAGTTTAGATCTATGGCTGATATACAAACTTTCGAATCTGCTCTTTTTCCTATGCTAAAATATATGGCTTTGTCGATAGCTGAAGGCATCACGAATCCATTGTTATAGTCGGTATGTTCGCCAATAATATTAATTCTACCTGGAGCTTTTATTATTATATCAGAATTTTTTCCGAATAATGAAACGTAGCTGTCTTCTATTTTTCTTGAAATTTCCAATGATATCTTGTTTGACTATTTTAAACTAAGTACAAATTTTGCTAAAAAAGGAATAGGGTACATTATGTCTTGCGATGTTTTTTGTAAAATTATAGAATTGAATGGAAATATTTGAAAATGAGTGTTAGATAAGCAGAATTGTTAAACAAATAAATGTAAATGATGACTTTAATGCGAAGAGTTGTCTTCATCTAAATTGAACTTATACAATGGAACCTAACAATCTTGACTTAATTGAATCCGTAAAAGAAATTATAATCAGTGCCAGGCTAAGAGTTTACCGAATGGCCAATTCTTCACTTTTGGAGACTTAATGGCAAATAGGCAAGCTGATTGTTGAGGATGAGCAAATGGGGAAGGCCAAAGCTCAATATGGCAAAGCAACGATTAAAAGGTTGTCGCAGGCTTTGACTTTAGAGTTTGGTAAAGGATATGACGAAAGTAATCTCCGAAATATCAGGAGTTTTTATATTGCATTTCCAATTCGTGACGCATTGCGTCACGAATTGAGTTGGACACATTATAGGTTACTTTCACGGCTCGATTCTGGTGAGAAACGTGCATATTATTTAAATGAATCTCTGACTTCAAATTGGAACAGTAGACAATTACAAAGGCAAATTAATACTTTGGCATTTGAAAGAGTTGTAAAACATCTGCCCGAAAAGGAAAAGAAATCATCGATTGAGAATTTAATTAAAGACCCTTATATTTTTGAATTCCTGGGTCTTCCGTCAGAAGAAAAAAACAGTGAAAGAACAGTTGATAACGCAATTATTGACCATTTACAGAAGTTTTTACTTGAATTTGGAAAAGGATTTGCTTTTGTGGCCCGACAACAGCACATTGCTACTGATACATCCGATTTTTATATTGACTTGGTGTTTTACAATTATATACTCAAATGCTTTGTGATTATAGACTTGAAAACGGGTACAATGACCCACCAAGATATTGGCCAATTGGATATGTATGTGCGTATGTACGATGACTTAAAGCGAGGAGAAGACGATAACCCAACTGTTGGTATTTTGTTATGTTCAGAAAAAGACGAAG
>CAMCYZ010000276.1 GCA_945885545.1 Spirosoma fluviale | reverse complement strand
TTTGCATTGTCAATAGGGTATTGAACTTTTAATTTTCTAATAATATGACATTAAAAAGAGTTGTCGTTACTGGACTCGGAGCACTTACTCCCATCGGTAACACCGTCGAAGAATTTTGGAATGGCCTTTCAAACGGCGTCAGTGGTTGTGACTTTATCACACGTTTCGATGCCACCAATTTCAAAACTAGGTTTGCATGCGAAGTGAAAAATTTCGAAGTAACAGACTTTATTCCAAGACAAGATGCTCGGAAAATGGACTTATTCACCCAGTTTGGTGTTGTAATTGCCGACCAAGCTATTGCTGATTCTGGACTTACTGATGAGAATGTCAATAAAGAAAAAGTTGGAGTAATTTGGGGTTCAGGTATAGGTGGTCTCAAAACCTTTGAAGACGAAGTGATAGGTTTCGCTCAAGGAAACGGCACTCCGCGATTCAATCCATTCTTTATACCCAAAATGATAGCCGACGGTGTTTCAGGTCAAATTTCCATAAAGCATGGATATAGAGGGCCGAATTACGTAACTGTTTCGGCTTGCTCATCTGCCAACAATGCCATCATTGATGCCTTTAACTATATTAGATTAGGTCGTATAGTAGCTTGTATATCAGGTGGTTCGGAGGCGACCGTTGCTCAGTCTGGTGTCGGCGGATTCAATGCCTTGAAAGCCCTTTCAGAAAGAAACGACGATCCTAAAACGGCCTCTCGTCCTTATGACAGAGACAGAGACGGCTTCGTATTGGGCGAAGGTGGCGGAGCAATCGTTCTGGAAGAATACGAACACGCCAAGGCCCGTGGAGCAAAAATCTACTGTGAACTTATTGGCGGAGGTTTTTCATCGGACGCTTATCATATCACAGCACCACATCCTGAAGGCTACGGAGCTTATCTTTCAATGAAGGATGCACTTGAGGATGCACAAATAGCCCCAGAGGAGGTTGACTACATAAATACTCACGGTACTTCTACACCGCTCGGCGATCCACAAGAAATTAAAGCCATTGAGCAATTGTTCGGAGATCATGCCTATAAAGTATCTATTAGCTCTACCAAATCAATGACCGGTCACCTTTTGGGTGGGGCAGGTGCTATTGAGTCGGTTGCGGGTATTCTAGCTCTTGAGCATCAAATGGTTCCTCCAACCATCAACTTAAACAATATTGACGAAGTTATAGACCCAAGAATAGACCTAACTCCTAATGTTGCTAAAGCTAAAAAACTTAATGTGGTTTTGAGTAATTGTTTCGGATTTGGTGGACACAACGCAACACTTATATTCCGAAAAATTTAGTAAAACCTCAGCCATCATGTCAAAACATTTCTAATGGAGTTCGGAAAATCAATCCTAGGTTTTTTAACAAAAGACCCTAAGCAGAAGGAGTTCATAAATTCTATTGAGCAAATTATTGGGGCCAAGCCTAAAAATAAATTACTTTATCAGTTGGCATTTAGGCATACCTCAGCCTCTAAATACAACGGGATCAATAGTTTTAAAGAATCAAATGAACGTTTAGAGTTTTTGGGAGATTCTGTTTTAGGAATGGTGGTAGCCGAATTTCTGTTTAAAAAATACCCTTTTAAAGACGAGGGCTTCCTCACTGAAATTCGGTCTAGAATAGTAAACCGGGAATCCCTCAATGTTTTGGCCAGACGAATTGGTTTAGACAAACTTATAGAATTCGACGGACACCGTAATTTTCATCGGACTTCTATGTTCGGCGATGCTATGGAAGCACTTATCGGAGCCATCTATTTGGACAAAGGGTTTGCTTTCACCAAAAAATTTATCATTTCTAAACTCCTTTCAAATCATTTTGATCTTGACGAAGTTATCTCAAATAATACCAATTACAAATCTACTATTCTCAGTTGGGCTCAGGCAGACGGCCGCAAAGTTGAGTTCCTTATAGTCGAAGAAAAAGGGAAAAACCACAGCAAAGAATTCATAGCTCAAGTTTTGATAGACGCTCAAGTGATTAGTTCGGGCAGCGGCTGGAACAAAAAGAAAGCGGAACAAGATGCCTCACGCAGAGCCTGCGAAATATTGAGTATCTAAAGAAGAGCGGCTTTTCAAAATCGCTCAGCATACTTGCACTTAGAACTCTTCTTCTCCCAAAGTACCCATTTCCAAAGTCTTGCAGGCCAAACTATTTTTAGAATTCCACTCCTCCTAAAGATTTATTTCAGCATCAATATCTTTATTGTACGCATCTTATAAATATTCTTCAAATCAATCTTTAGGAGAAATTAAAAGCGAGAGCTATTTTTGTTATTATTTCAAAAAAGCTAAAATTGGGTTGTGGCAACACAGCCGATTCAAATATGACTGACTCAAAAATCTCTCGTCGCCAATTCACCATAGCCTCATCGGCTTTTCTTTTATCTCCATCTTTAGTATTTTCTAAAAATCAAGATTTTCCTACTGTAAGGATTGATAAAGCACAAAGAAAATTCAGCGATGCTTTGGTAGAAAAAACGATTGAAAGAATCAAAGCAAAATGTGCAGATAAAGAAATAGCATGGCTTTTTGAAAACTGTTTTCCAAATACCCTCGACACCACCGTATCTCATTCTCAAAAAGATGGTGTTTTCGACACATTCGTCATCACGGGAGATATCCACGCCATGTGGCTGCGTGATAGCACCGCTCAGGTTTGGCCATATCTCGAAATCTCGAAAGACTCCAAACCGCTGCAAGATTTAATTCTTGGCGTTATAAATCGCCAAGCAGCATGCATCATCATAGATCCATACGCCAACGCTTTCAACGAAAAACCCGAAAAAAGTGAGTGGTATTCCGACCACACCGCCATGAAACCTGAGCTACATGAACGCAAATGGGAAATAGATTCATTATGCTACCATATTCGTTTGTCTTATCACTTCTGGAAAAAAATCGGCAGAAAAGAACAATTTACTTCTGAATGGTTGAAATCAGCCAAACTCATTGTTGATACATTTATAGAACAACAACGACTTACCTCAAAAGGCCCGTACAGGTTTGGAAGAACTACATCTTGGTCAACCGACACCGTGCCAGGCAATGGATATGGCAACAATACCAAACCAAACGGCATGATCCACAGTATCTTCAGGCCCTCTGACGACGCCACCCAATACCCATTTCTTATTCCGTCCAATCTTTTTGCAGTAAAAAGCTTGGAACAAATAGCAGAAATATCCCAAGTCATCTATCAAGACAATGCATTTGCACAAAAATGCAACAATTTAGCCAAGCAAGTTCAAAAGGCGATACAGCAGTTCGGGATCGTTAAACACCCCGACTTTGGTTCTATTTATGCCATGGAGGTGGATGGATTTGGCAATGCCCTATTTCAAGACGACGCCAACGTGCCCAATCTCCTAAGTTTGCCTTATTTAGGTCTTCTGAAAACCACAGACCCAATCTATATTAACACCAGGCGATTTGTGTTGTCCTCTAAAAATCCTTACTATTTCAAAGGAAAAGCAGCCGAAGGGATAGGAAGCCCGCACACGCTCGTCAACCAAATCTGGCCAATGAGTCTTATCATGCGAGCTATGACTTCACAATCCGACTCGGAAATCCTACAGCAATTAAAGTTCCTAAAAAACACTCATGCCAACACAGGCTTTATGCACGAATCCTTCGACAAAGACGACTCCGCCAAGTTTACCAGAAAATGGTTTGCATGGGCCAACACGCTCTTTGGCGAGCTCATCCTCAAAGTGGAAAAAGAAAGACCTCATTTGCTAAAGCAAGTTTTGTAAACTCTTCCTATATAGAAGTACAATATTTCTGGGCGTGCCCCTCCGCCCCCGAAACAACAGAGCAAGAACAAGCATTAGTGGAGGGGGCTTCGGGTCGGGCTATTCGTTCCCGCTTTTTTGTTTGGCCTGCTGGCCAAACAAAAAGAGCTCCACTACTATCCCTCACGCAAGATAACCTA
>CAMCYZ010000275.1 GCA_945885545.1 Spirosoma fluviale | reverse complement strand
ATTTTCTTTTACGGCTCTTTGTTTTAGTTCCAAAAGTCCTGTAGCAAGGTCGGGGTCTTTTGCGGGACTAAAGCCATCGAAAGTATTAAAAAAGTGATCATCAGACGGGCCTTTTGAAGGATGAAAATCTTTATTTGACCATTTTTCAAGAAGCTTTTGTTTATAAAAGCCAAACTCGTTTTTTTGAATCAAATCCGAAATTTTTCGCCAATTTTTATCTTTTGGTGCTTTACCAGAAAAGTCTTTCTGTAAAGCTAAAGTATTGGTGTTAAGCCAGAAATCGTTTTTTACAGCATATTCTACAAATGTTTCGGTGTAGATGGAGCCATCGTAGTGATGATGCAAGTCGCCTCCCTTGGGCATGGCTGAAAAGAAAGCCCTCAGCTGAGCAGTATTATCACGAATTTGGTCAAATTGAGCGTCGAAAGATTGGCTTTTTGCAGAAAAAAAACTGAAAACGAAAAGAACGATTATTTTCTTCACTTTGCTGATTTTTGAGTTTAAACTATGGTTTAAATTCTCTGCAAGTTACTAAAAAAATTGATTTTGAGAAAACTGTGTTTTTGTGCTGAGGGCAAAATAGGCTTTAAGCTCACTTAAAAACACCCTTAGGGTCGGCTTTTCTTTTCAAAAGCTCACCTAAAATCTCAAAATTTAATTCTTTGGAGTTTAGCTCATATCCTTGATGGAAAGTTGTCCAAGCCTCATCGGGTTTGTTTTCTAGGAGGTTAACGAGCGTCAGCTGCATGTATGCAGGCGTATATTTGGGCTGAATTTCGAGAGATTTCGAAAGCAAGTCTCTGGCGTTTGCAGACTCTATCAATGAATTTGGATTGTTTAGAGCCGTTTTTATGTACACTGTGGCCAAATCAACCATAAGCACATAGTTTGGCTCTTTTGAAGTTTCCAAACCCTTAGTCATGAGCTTTATGGCGTTTGGAAAATTTGAAGATTGAAACTCAATGACACCGAGTCCCCAATACACATCTACATTGTCGGGACTTAAGAGCCAAGAGAGATTAAACCTATGTATAGCAGTGTTTTTATCTCCGTCCGCCAAATAATCCCAGCCCATTTTTGAAAAAAATTCGCTACCCTCTGACCTAGACTTAAACTGTTTGTCACAGTCAGATATGAAAAGTTGATCGTCTATTTGCTGAGATTCGGACTTGGTATAACCCCCAAAAAGTGGCACAAAATTAACATCCAGCCCCATGGGAGCTGTTTTGTTTACAATTACAACCTCAGCAGACTCTTCTATCACTGTTGGCAACGCTGCTTTTTGCTTTGGTGTACTGCCCGCTTGTATAGTTTTTTTTTCAGTAGATATAGCAGTTACCTTCACCATAGAATTGCTTCCTATGGCTTGAGACTTAAGCACTATTTGCTGGGCATTTACCACCGCAGCCAAGCCTGTACAAAGAACAACTATAACTATATTTTTAACCAAAGCCTTATCTTTTACTAAAAGCATATTAGAAACGCTAATTTTCAAAAAATATTTAATTTTAAAGAACATTCTTTGAAATTTTCGTGCCAAAAAATTTAAAGCTACAAATAAAATTCAAGCCTTTTTGGTTGGAGGTTTCATTTTTGCTTTTAATTATAATTCTGTATTTTAATAGTTTCGTGCCTAAAGCATTGGACAAACTAAATTTATCGGTGGTAGAAAGACATTAAAATGGTCGTCTATGAGAGATTGTGGTTGTTAAATTATATAGGTTATTCCTAAAAATATTTTCTAAATATAAATACCAATGCGGTTTACTTAAGCTCATATTTTAAGTCCCTCTTCTGTGGAGAGGGATTTAGGACGGTCGGCCACTGTCGTGAAGTTTTAGAGAAAATAAATACCTTAAGTAAACGACATTGATATATATACGTCAAGTATCCTCAAAACTCTACCAGTTATCGAATGTCGTTTGGAAAGAAGAAAACCTATCCCAAAATTACATCACCATTTGTTTAAGGTTATCACGAATTATTTCATACATGATTGAAAATTGTTATGGCTATATATAACCATAGAGTCCAATTTCGAACTTTAAAAATATATTCGTGATGACCTTTAATATTTTTGGTTTATCGTTTCAATAAAACTTAAAAAATCATGAAAAAAAATCAACCCTTCTCTCAAAAGTTATTAATTTAGGACTTTTTACTGTAATATCGGTCAGCTCATTACCAATTTCAGGTTGCGGTGATGAGGCATCGGCTCCGGGTGCAGATAAATATTGCCTGACCAAAATTACAAATTATAACGTTAATGATAAAAACGAAACTAAAAGTCCGGAATTTGAATATGGAACAGTTAAAGCGGATGGTAATGGTAAATGTCCATTACCAAAAGTTGAATGGAAAAACCAATAAACTGATTTTTTTCGAATAACTATTTTTAAGTGAAAAAAGCATTATTTTTTATTTATTTTTCATACAAATCTATGCTCAAGTAATAAATGGGAGACTTATAGATAGTGATAGTAAGAATCCAGTACCTTTTGTAACTATCAAAAGCGATAACTCATATTTTGTTTACTCTGACTCTTCTGGTTATTTTAGTTTAAACACTAAAAAAATTGGTAGAGTCAGTATTTCTTTTTCTAGAATCGGATATCAGCCTCAAGAGTTGAAAAATATATTAACTTCAGCTGGAAAACAAACGGAGGTATATATTGAACTAAAATCCTTAATTCTTGAGCTTGCAGAGGTTGTAGTTGAAAATGATTCCAAACTTTCGATTTTAAATACTAAAACATTAAATATTGATCAAACTAACCGATATGCGGGAACTTGGGGAGATCCAGCGAGAATGGCTCAGTCTTTTGCGGGGGTATCATCAGTAAACGACGAAAGTAACGAATTGGTAATACGTGGAAATAGCCCCAAGGGGCTTTTGTGGACAATAGAAGGCGTAGAGGTACCTAGTCCAAACCATTTTTCTTCAGAAGGTGCATCAGGGGGTATAATCAGTGTTTTAAATACAAATACTATCAGAAATTCTCGATTTTATACAAGTGCGTTTCCAGCAAATTACGGGAATGCCCTATCTGGTGTATTTGATATTAGATTAAGAACAGGAAATAAGTTAAAAAGAGAAAACAGTATAAACATTAACCTTTTGGGAGTTGATCTGAATTCAGAGGGAAATTTTTCTAAAAAGAAAAACGGCTCATATTTATTCAATTATAGATTTACCAACACTAAATTATTAAGGGAAATTGGGGTTGTTAAAGCACTGAATGTGGCCACTCCTAAATTTCAAGACATAACATTCAAAATAAATATCCCAATGAAAAATCAAACCTTTTCAATTTGGGGCATAGGTGGTGAAAATACCTCGGATTATTCAATTAGTACCTTCTTAGAATTAAAAAACTGGTCTAACTTTTTTGCATCAGGAATAAACTACAACAGGCAATTAAATAAAAATAGCTCTTTAGAATCCATAGTTTCATATTCCGGATATGAGTACTATTTTGAAAGAAATCAAAAATGGGAAGATCAGAAAGAGTCCAAGTTTTCAAATCTGGCTTACCAATTTTTGCGAATTTCAAATATTTTTTATTCCAAAATCAATTCTAAAAACTCATTTCAAATCGGTTCAATCGTCACTAATAACTATTATAAATTAAAAGGGCAATTAGGATTTGAATTTTTTGAGACTCCACTATCAATTTTAGACACCGAGTTGTCGGAAAAAGATAACACTTTTACAATTCAAAATCACTTCCTGTGGAATGCTAGGTTTTTGAAGAATACCATAAACTTTGGTATTAATAATAGCATTTTTATTTTAAACCCTAACTCCGCAACCTTTTACCCCTTCTAAGTAATAAAATCATTAAAAAACCTGCAGAATACTTGCTTTGTTGGTTTTTTTGTTATAATTTTAGGCAACCTAAATAGATTGCTTATGTATCTCCCAGAGTGGGTATTGCCTTTTAAGGAACCCCGTACCGAAAT
>CAMCYZ010000274.1 GCA_945885545.1 Spirosoma fluviale | reverse complement strand
CGTTACACAGTCAAAGCTCGCTATTGGTAGTGGTGGAGCATTCGGAAAAGGATATTTGAAGGGAACCCAAACCAAGTTTGACTTTGTCCCGGAGCAATCTACCGATTTTATTTTCTGCACGGTAGGCGAGGAGTGGGGCTTTTTTGGGAGTTTCGTTTTACTTGCTTTGTATTTTATTTTGCTTACACGACTTCTAAGTCTAGCGGAAAAGCAGAAATCTAAATTTGCTCGAGTCTATGGCTACGGAGTGGCAAGCATTTTATTCTTCCATGTTTTAGTAAACATAGGAATGACTGTGGGACTCATGCCGGTAATAGGTATCCCTCTTCCATTCGTAAGCTCTGGAGGCTCTTCCTTAATGTCCTTTACTATATTACTTTTTGTTTTTCTAAAACTTGATGCTCACAGAAGTTATAAGGTTTAAATCGAGGTCAGAAAAGAATTGATGAACTGAGCACATATTTGAGGACTTTCAAACATTCCTGCGTGGCAAATGTTGTCTAAAAGCAATAAGTTGGGCTTCTGCATTTTCACAGTTTGCTCTAAAGCATCTTTGTAGTTTACAAATGTATCTTGTTGACCCAAGATCTGAAATATCGGAAATTCGAAATCAGGAAGGCCCTCTAGGGGACTTTGTCGACTTTTCATAGCCAAGGTAGCGGCGAGTAAGGCCTCATTGGGTATCTTGCTAAATTCTTCAATATTTTTTTGAATAAATTCGTTATTGTTGGCCTTAAACTCTTCCGTAAACATGTTTGGGTAAAAATGTTTTATGAATAGATTTGTGTCGTGCTTAATCAAAAACTGAATTGTTTTATCCCTGTTTTCCTTTTTTTCCTCACTGTCTGCAGCTACTGAGGAGTGGAATAGACCGAGTCCTAAAACCTTTTCAGGGTATTTATGGCAAAACTCAATAGCGATATAACCACCCATGGAGTGACCTATAATTACCGCCTCGTTTATCTTTTTCTTATCTAGATAATTCTTCAACCAATTGGCATACTCTGGTATAGAAAAACAATCTTTCTTTTGAGAAAAATCTGGAAAGCAATAGTGATTTTTTGAATCTAATAGTTTTGTAAATTCAGGCCAAATGGATGCATTCTCGCCAAAACCGTGTAAAAAAACGATGTTTTTCATATAATAATATTTTACGGCTAAGTCGTTAAGGCACTAAGAAACAATTGTTTTCTTTTTTATGTCTAAATACTTAGTCATCAATGTTCTATTTCTTAAATAAATCTTTAATTTTTTCTTTTCTCATTTGATTGTTCTCCTTTCTGATTTCCTTCTTCTTGATTTTGGCTCTTCGTTTGAAAAGCTTTTTGAGTCCAATGAACAAGAGTACTATGGCTACTAAGGCAAATAAAATACCAAGTTGAAGTAAAGCAGGTATTAATGCTAAAGCAGAGGCAATTAGCAAAAATATGACGCCTATTTTTAAGCTGTCATTAAAAACTGGATTTCGTTTAATTGTACGCAGTTTGACTATCTCCGCTGATTTTTCTGATAAAGTTATTTCAACATCACTCTGAATGTTTTCAAAATTTAGATGCTCTTTTTTCTCTTTAACATTTTCAGAGGAAAGTTTAATTTTTGATTCTGGGGTTTCTATCTGAAGTTCGTTTGAATTACTGACTGTAAATTCTTCAAATTCGGGCAAAAAGTCTTCTGTGAAAACAGGGTTTTCGGAAGCAAGATGTTGTTTGATGTGAGATTTGGTAGAAAAGGTTTCTCTCGAAGATTGCTGAAAGCCACCCATTTTTTTATTACAAGCAAAAAGAGAAAGGCAAAAAAGTATAACTAAGGTGAGTTTGGACATGAATAATGATTTAATGATTCAATTTACTACGTTTATTCTTTGCTTCTATTGTCTTTGACTACCAAAAAAAAGTCATTGTCAAGTTCTAAGTATCCATAATCATAGACAAAGAAATAAACTGAGCCTGACAGAGTTTTGCGTTGGTGAGTGATGAAGTTGAAGTCAAAACCTTTTTTAAATAATGTGGCTTTGGTTGTTTTTTGTTTTTCTTCTGGGCAGATTTCTTCCAAGATTCTTCTATTCTTTTTTAAAATATTGTTGATATTTCGGACATAGTTTACATCCACAGCCTTCAGTTTGTTATTGAAATTGTTGCGGCACATGTCAGAGCAAAATTTTTTGTCCACTCTTCCTAAAATGATATTTCCGCATTCGGGGCAGTTTTTCATCTCCTTTGGATTTTATTTGCCAAAATACAAACTTTGGTTTAGTTAATTACTTTTTTTGGATATTTTTTGTATTCTAACCCTCCAAAGTGTTACAAAAATTCTTGACTTGATTAATTCTTGGACTTCCTAAATGCATACCTTGAATAAGTTTTTTTTACCTAAATTCTTGAAACTGTTTGATTAATTTCTACGGTCGTCTGACTAAAACTAGTCTAGTTTAATGTTTATGAGGAAAATACAATGACGGATAGGTGACCATCCAATATATATGCCGATTTATAGGTCGTAAATCCAAAAAAACGCGGCAGAACTACATTAACAGCTATAGTAATAATCCTAGTATAGATATTACAATCCATTCCAGAAGATTTGCTGAGTAAAGCCATGAATGAAATAATGTACTTATTAGGAGGTGTTTAACGCCCAAAAATAATTTATTAGACTTTTGTATGGCGTCATAAGCTCCAAAACCGACTTTTTTAACACCTACCTAAAAATGCCCACGTTTCCGATAGCAATCGAAATACTGCGTGGCAACTGTGCAGACTTTGATACGGCCACTTGTTTAGTGAACACCATGGGGCGTCTTTAATTCGGGGTTGCGTCTTTCTAACATAAAGATTGGAATGCCGCACTACCCAAACTTATAGGGGTTTTTAGTGTGGTATTTCTGCTTGATTGCTACATCTTTTATGCAGTGCTATTGTTTCTCGTTGCGTTTATTCAATAACTCTTCAATAATTCTGTCTTTTTAAAATTAGTCGTTAAATCGGTGAAAACTTCCTAAAATTAAGTTTAATCCAAAAGTTTTCGGGAGACTTTATTCTAAATGTTTGAAAACATTACCTTGTGTCGAACAAAGCCTTAGTTGTGGTGGAATAGGCTATTTTGATTTAACCTTTTGAATAATGGTGTCAGCTCTCCAAATTCTATATTTCACTTCTATATTTTGAGGAACATATAAAACAATAGGCAATTTGCTGTTATAACTAGTTAATATGGGTTGCATAGTTACAAATTTTCTAGTCGGTGCATCAAGGCAAGCCATCTTTGTACTCACAGATACCCCTGTAGATTCTACTATAAAATAATTGTATGCCCCGCCATCAATATTTTTTTCAGTCGATTTTCCCTCTAATGTATGACTGTTACAGTCTGCCATTTTCTCCATGCCAACAAATAGTTCTATTTTTAGATTGTCTTCATTTTTTTCAATGGGTAATTGAATGATAATTCGTTTAGAATCTTGCTTAGTTTTCGGATAAATACTAATGTCTAATTTTTCGAATTTTTTCGGTTGTTTTTGGGCAATAGCATTTGATGCGAAAAGTATTGTCGTCAATGCAGTGATAATGATTGATAATTTGGTCATTTTTGTGTTTTTTTCTTGTTATTAAATTAATTGTTAATGATTTACCTTCAGACAATTTGTTTAGTTGTAATTCGGTCTCAAAGTATAGCACAAAACGAATTTTGGCTTACCGAAGTGGCGGATTTGGAAGAATTTAATTCTATTTAGTACTTATTTTGATTTGAATCACAAATGTTCAATTTAGCACTGATTCTACCATCTCTTCAAACTGCCCTTCGAGCAAAACGCAAGCGTTGAGACCTTAAAAACCATGTGAATATTAATTATAGGTCAACGAAATTAAATTGCTCAAGAATTGGCATTTTGTTTGTTTGAACTTAAGACAAACATAAACAAAATATCATGTCAAAAAAAACGAACTAGCGAAAAATGCACTGAGGGGCAACCACTTGGAAGGGTAAGTTCGCCTATCCAAATCTACCAGCACCACCCGCCAAAATGCGGATACCGGGGTA
>CAMCYZ010000273.1 GCA_945885545.1 Spirosoma fluviale | reverse complement strand
GAAATGGGAAAAACTACCGAAGCCGAAAGTCTGTTTAAAGCAATCGAGAAAAAATTGGAGAAATCGAGTGATTTCTTTAATTTCTATGGACAGAATTTTGTCCGACAAAATCACTTTTCGGAGGCAGAACAAATTCTCAATAAGTCACTGACGCTGAATCCGAAAAACATCGATGCACTTGCCAATATTTCATATCTGAAGACGGTAACCAATCAATCAGAAGAAGCCAGAGCGTATTTGACAAAAGCACAAGCAATTGACAAAGAGAATGCAGTAGTATTGAATAACTTAGCTGTTTTGGATGGCAAAGAAAGAAAATTTGAGAGTGCCCAAAAGAACCTATTACTTGCTGAAAATAAGGAGGTTAACAATATCATATATTTCAACAACCTCGCTCTTTTTTATTTTGAGAATGACAAGTATTTTCTGGGTAAAGAAAAATTAGAAAGGGCACTTAAAATTGATGACAAAAACCCTTATACCATTAGGAACCAAGGCATTAAAGCATTAATGGACAAAGATTTTGAAAAAGCGATGGGCTTCTTTACGATGGTAGAGAAATCAAACCCAGAAGTAGATTATATCTATTACTATATCGGAAAAACGCTTTTGGCGATGGGTAAGAGCAAAGACGCTTGTACAAATTTCAAAATTGGTGCAAAGCTAAATGACAGCTGGAGCAAAAAATACGCAGACAATTGTCGTTAAGCGTTCTTTTTTAGGAACGCTATATTTCTGAGCAAACCTTGGTATTTGGTACGTTTGATGGCAGAATTCTTGAAGGTTTTTGAGAAAACTTCTTGGGTTATTTCCTCCCAGTTTTTAAGGTTTTTTAAGTCTTCATTCGGTAGGAATTCGGGTGTTTTGTGAGGTTTGGCAAATGAATTCCAAGGGCAAACGTCTTGGCAGATATCACAACCAAAAGCCCAGTTTTCCATTTTATCCTTAAATTCAGCAGGTATGTTTTCTTTAAGTTCAATTGTTAAATAACTAATGCATTTGCTACCATCAACCACATAAGGCTCGGCGATGGCGTCTGTTGGACAGGCGTCAATACAAGCAGTACAGGTTCCGCAATAATCTTTTATTGGCCCATCATAATCAAGTTCCATGTCGCAAATAATCTCTCCAATAAAGAAAAAACTACCAATTTTTCGATTAATCAAATTGCTGTGTTTTCCAACCCAGCCTACACCACCTTTTTTAGCCCAAACTTTGTCCATAACAGGTGCGGAATCCACGAAAACTCTTGCGTTTATTTCGCCTATTTCCTTTTGCATATCGGCCAGAAGTGAAGCAAGTTTATCTTTTATAACAAAATGATAATCAGTACCGTAAGCATATTTTGAGATTTTATAATCTTGCTCAGTAAGTTCTTCTTCAGGATAGTAATTGAGAATGAAAGTTATAACAGATTTGGCTCCATCGACAAGCAAACGTGGATCTAGTCTTTTGTCGAAATAATTGGCCATATAAGCCATTTTACCATTATAATTTCTGTTGAGCCAAGTTTCCAAGAGTTTGGCTTCACTTTCTAAAAATTCTGCTTTAGAAATACCACAAAAGTCAAAACCAAGTTCTTTGGCTTTGTTTTTAATAAAGGCAGTAGGTTTGTCTTTTTGCAAGAAAGTTTAATTTTTTCCAAATGTACCTTGCTTTACTTTCAGAGCAAAGGTTTTTTGTTATCTAATTTCAAAACTTTTTTTATTCTAATCAATCTGTATTCCATGTAAGAGTCTCATTTTTAGTGTTTAATTCTAACTAAAGTTTCATAGTGAAAAACAGTTATTTACTTTTTGAGCCTTTCTAGGTAAACTTTAAGCACTTTTATGTGACTTTAATAGAATTTCTAGCCTGAGTCTAACTTATAATGTTGGTATGAAAACCCACGATGATTCTAACAATAGACTTGCGGGCCTCAGCATGAAAAATAATAGAAATATAATAGCCATGAATACTAAAAATAACAATAATCTTTCCCAAATTTGTATCTTGAATGTAGCTGCGGCTGTGGCAAACCTACCTTGGGCCAAAGATATATTTACAAACTATAGTTCAAATTGTAATTAAATTAAGATGACATACGCTACTACAGAAATAACTAGTGCAGAGATTTTGTCCGACAACCCTGTGCATCAGAGGCTCTATTTTCCCTATGAAATGGCTGCTAAAATGATTAATGGTAAGGTTTTGGAGCTAGGTTGTGGTTGGGGCCGTGGTGTGGAAAAACTTATCAGCAATTGCGATCATTTTACGGGTTTAGACAAAAACGAGCCACTTATAAAAGCTCTTCAAGAAAAGCATCCAAAGCATTATTTTAATACTGTAAATCTACCTTTTCTGACTGAATTTGAGGATAATACCTTCGATTTTATAGTTACGTTTCAGGTGATTGAACACATTCAAGATGACCATAAGTTTTTGCAAGAGGCACACAGAGTTTTGAAGCCGGGTGGTAAAATACTGCTCACTACCGTAAATAAAGAATATTCTTTGAGCCGAAATCCATGGCATATCAGAGAATATAAAACAGAGGAATTGAAGAGTTTGATGCTGAAATATTTCAAAACACTTGATGCAAAAGGCGTGGGTGGAAATGATAAAATATGGGAATATTATGCTCAAAACAAGGCCTCTGTAAATAAAATCATGCGTTGGGATATCTTTAATCTCCAACATAATTTACCTGCTTGGATTCTCAGAATACCTTACGAAATACTCAACAGATTTAACAGAAATAAACTTTTGCAACAATCTGAAGGTTTAGCCGCTGAGATCAATTGGGATGATCATTATTTGAGCGAAGAGCCAGAGAAATGCATTGACTATTTCTTTGTGGCTACCAAATAATGCACTTATACCTTCATATTCCTTTTTGTAAACAAGCTTGTTATTATTGTGACTTTCATTTTAGCACCAACCTTTCGTTGAAAGACAAGATGGTTGACGCTATTTGCACGGAAATTGAGCTCCAAAAAGATTATCTCCAAAACAAGAAACTCCAAACCATTTATTTTGGGGGTGGTACTCCTTCCCTACTTTCAGGTGGTGATTTTGAGAAGATTTTCAAAACCATTTCAAATGTGTATGATTTATCTTCTCTCGAAGAAACTACCATAGAAACCAATCCTGACGATATTAGTTTAGAGAAAATCAATGAATGGAAAGCATTCGGAATTGATAGGGTGAGTTTGGGTATTCAAACTTTTGACAACGATTTGTTGAAATTCATGAACCGTGCTCATGATTCTCATCAGAGTAAACTAGCCTTGGATTTGCTTCTAACTAATAATCTGGAAAATATCACTATAGATTTGATATATGCTAAAAATGCGAAAGAATTTAATCTGGAGAAGCAAAATTCTATTTTGAAAAGAGATTTAGAAATTATAAATAACTACAATTTAAAACATATTTCGGCGTACAATTTAACCATCGAAGATTCCACAGTTTTTGGAAAATGGGTAAAAGAGAAAAAATTAGAGCCCATCGGCGAAGATTATGCGGCTGAACAGTATGAAATATTAATTGAAAGTCTCACAGCTCAAGGTTTTGAGCAATATGAAGTTTCTAATTTTGCGAAAAATGGTAAGTACGCCCTTCACAATTCGGCCTATTGGAAAAACGAAGAATACTTAGGAGTTGGACCGTCGGCACATTCGTACAATAGGTTTTCACGCCAATCAAACATTTCCAATAACTCAAAATATATTGATACCGTAGCCTCTCACAAAGTGCCATTTTCGTTAGAAACTCTCGGTGTTTCAGACAAAGCAAATGACTATTTGTTGTGTGGTCTTCGAACTATTTGGGGAATTGATACAAAAAAAATATCCCAGATAGTCGGAGAAATTCCTCAAACTTTCTGGGATGCTTTAGATATTTTAAAAAATCAAAATTTGGTAGTTCAATCTGGAAATTCAATAAAGATTACATCGCAAGGAAGAATCTTTTCAGATAGAATAGCTTCTGATTTATTTTTTGACTGATTATTCAGCCACACAAACGTCTTCATAAACAGCTGCCAAGTGGCCACCGATCATTTGTGCTGAACGACCTTCAATGTGG
>CAMCYZ010000272.1 GCA_945885545.1 Spirosoma fluviale | reverse complement strand
AAACACACCAGCCATGCTTGGACAAGGTATTACAGGCTTTTGTGCTTCTGAGGGTATAGGTTTCTCAAAACTCCTGAAAATAGAAAACCTCATAAACGCCACGGGAAGATCGGTATATATTGAGGATGAAAACATGATAGACGCCGTAACTGCCTTGAGTGGAAGCGGCCCAGCTTACTTCTATTATGTGGTAAAACACATGGTAGAGGCAGGCAAAAAAATGGGATTCGACGAAGGACTTTCGAGTTTATTGGTAAAGCAAACCATGCTAGGAGCTTATCATCTGATAAACAACGCCGAACTGAGCCTAGATGACCTTATAAAAGCCGTGGCATCAAAAGGAGGAACCACGGAGGCTGCTCTAAGTACTTTTGCAGAAGCCAATATTGGCGAAGGTCTAGAACAAGGAATACTGAATGCGGAGAAACGAGCGAAAGAGCTTTCGAAATAAATGAAAAAGTTTATCTATTTCCTACTCATTCCTTTTCTGTTTGCCTGTAATCCAAGCAAATCACTGCTCAGTAAAAACGAAAATCAGTTGGCTTTTTACAAAATAAAGAAAAATACTTTTGTGCATATTTCTTTTTTGCAAACCCAGACTTGGGGAAAGGTGGGCTGTAATGGCATGATTTATATTCATAAAAACCAGGCTTATGTATTTGATACTCCAACAGATAACGAAACTTCGGAGATACTTATAAAGACCATCGAAGATCAAAATATTAAAGTAAAGGGGGTAGTGGTGAATCATTTCCATAACGACTGCTTAGGCGGATTGGAGGCTTTTCATAAAAAAGGCATTAAAAGCTAAGCCTCAGAAAAAACAATAGAATTGGCACAAAAAGACAGTGTGACTGTACCACAAATCAGTTTCAATGAAAAACTGAGTTTACGAATTGGTAAAAAGGAAATTGTGAACCAATATTTGGGTGAGGCTCATACCAAAGACAACATCATTAGCTTTATTCCTTCCGAAAATACGATGTTTGGCGGCTGTATGGTTAAAGAAATAAACGCTGGAAAAGGATTTCTTGGCGATGCAAACGAAAAAGAGTGGTCAAATACCATCCGAAATATAAAAAAAGCCTTTCCAACTGCACAATTTATAGTTCCGGGTCACGGTAAACCAGGCGGACAAGAATTACTTGATTATACTATTGGGTTGTTTGAGGTTAAGTAAAGACACAAACAGAAAATAATCCCACAAAAAGCTTTCGAAACACCCGTTTATGTCTAAATTTGACTTTCTAAAGAATAATATTCTATGATTGATATAGATCCTGTTGATTTGAAGATTTTAAAACTTCTCAAAAAAGATGGAATGATGACCAACAGGCAAATTGCCGTTGAACTGAATCTGACTACAACTCCTATTCACGAAAGGATAAAAAGGCTCCGTCGAGACGGATTCATAGAGAAATATACCATAGAATTAAATCGGAAAAAGCTTAATAAAAATCTGATTGTTTTCTGTAATGTATCTCTCAAAGAACATGCACAACAGTTTTTGACCCAATTTGAAAGAGACGTTCAAACAGTTCCAGAAGTGGTGGAATGTTATTGTGTTTCTGGTGGTTCAGATTTCCTTTTGAAAGTTATCGTGTCAGACATGGAAGAATACAAAGACTTCATTCTCAATAAATTAGCGGCGATTTCAAACATTGGAAGTGCACAATCACATTTTGTAATCACTGAAGCTAAGCATTCTTCTATTATTGGGGAATAAACTCTCTTTATTTACAACTGAAATTTTAAAAATCACTTTTATCTAAATTTACGATTCTTCCATCGGCAAGCTCAATGGTTCGGTCGCTGGCTTTGGCAAAATCGTTATCGTGGGTTACGGCTATGATTGTCTGACCAAATTCATGGGCGATTTCTTTAAATATATCAAAAACAATTGCTGAGTTTTTACTGTCAAGATTTCCCGTAGGTTCATCACCCATCAAAATAGCAGGATTGTTGATTAATGCACGAGCAATGGCCACACGCTGCTGTTGTCCCCCACTTAATTTTGAAGCTGGTTTAAGGGCTTGCTCTTGCAAGCCTAACATTTTAAGTTTTTCGTAGGCTCTACTTTCAATTTCATCGTAACTATACTTACCTAATTTTCGGGCAGGAATCATCACATTTTTTAAACATGAAAATTCGGGCAATAGGTAATGAAACTGAAAAACGAAACCAATGTTTTCATTGCGAATTGCGGCCAACTCATCTGATTTTTTACCTGTTATTTTTTCACCTTTAATGTAAATATCGCCTTCGTAGGCAGTATCCATTGTACTAAGACAATACAAAAGTGTTGATTTTCCTGAGCCACTTTTACCTACTAAAGTTAGAAATTCACCTTCATAGGCCTCAAAACTTACATCGTCTAAGGCTTTGAATTTTACGGGGTCGAAAAAATACTTTCCAATGCCGTTTGTACTTAAAACTATAGCCCTCTTACCCCCAATGGGTGATTTTTGCATCATTGTATTCATATTTTATATTTTTTTTAAAATTTCTTTTTAAGAATAATTTTAAGCTTATCTATTTTCCCTTTGGGGGTTAATGGGGCAACTTATTTTCTAAAAATCTCTACTGGATCCACTTTAGCGGCTTTTCGGGCTGGGAAATAGCCTGCACAAATCGTAATGACCATGCCTAAAACAAAACTTCTTATAAAAAGTGGGAGTTCAAATCCAATTGGGAAATAGCCAACTGGCCCGCCCATGTAAACATTTGACATTATTCCTATTAAAACTGACCCAAAAATCAAACCCATCATAGTACCGATTGCCCCCATAATAATGGCTTCTAAAACAAATATTTTTACCACATCGCTACCATTAAATCCAGTTGCTTTAAGAATGGCTATGTCATTTATTTTTTGCATGATGGTTGAACTCAAAATATTATATATACCAAAGCCGGCAACAATTAAAATGGCCATGGAAATTGCACCCATCATAGCTTCACGGGTTTTATTTCCTGCTAAAACGTCTGCATTAGTTGTTTTCCAGTCTTCTACTGTGTAAGAAGTTAATTGCTGTAATTTTTGCACAAAAGGCTCGGGATTGTTTGCATCAAGTGTATTGATAAAAAGCGTGCTTACAAAGGCGGGGCCTTCCTTAATAAATTGTTGTGCTGTACTTATGTTTACATATGATTTAGCATTGTCGTTCATGCTACTTCCTGTCGTAAATATTCCTACTATCTTCATCACTTTTACTACTCCAAAAGAAGAGGTTACAGTGATATTATCGTTTAAGCCCAAATTCAATTTTTCCGATATACCACTACCTATTATTATCCCATTGAGGTTACCTTGCAATGCCTCGGTTTTGCCCGCCACCATATATTTATTTGTATTAAACATCTGTGCATATTCGGTCATGTTCACCCCATTTCCGCTACCTTTAATTTGGGCTTTCCCTCGGTTGTAAAAAGCATCAAAATTTACTTGAGCAATGGCATTCGTTACAAATGATTGGCTCTTAACTGTTGCCAGCAATGCCTCTGGATTTATAATCTTTTTTGATAAAGTAGTGATTTGGGGATTGATAATCACCCGCAAACTCGAACTATCCTCAGTGGTTAAGGGTTTACTGATTTCATCATTTTTATAAATTTTAATATGGGCATTGTTCTTAAAAATTTCGTCCATTGAATACCTGCTAAAACCCTTATCCAGTGAATTCATAAATAAGTAAATCCCAACGCCTATAGTTACGCCCAAAGCTGCAACGAAAGTTTGCTTTTTCCTCGTAAAAATATGAGTCAAAGCAATGTCAATATTGATGTTATTTTTCATTTTATGGCTTTAATTGTGACCCCACCTCCGAAGTAACCGTTTTGTTTGCGGCAAGGTTGTCTGTGACTAAAATCGTATTATCTGTAATCCCACTCAATACTTGCACCCAATCGCTACTGGCAAATTTGGTTGTGATTTTTACTTTTTCTTTTTGGTCTTTTATCTCTACATTTCCACCAAAATCGACAAAATTTCGGGGAATCAATAAGGCATTTTTTGTAGTTGCAACAGTAATATTGCTTTGCAATTGGGTATTTACGATAGTAAAATCAAGGGCT
>CAMCYZ010000271.1 GCA_945885545.1 Spirosoma fluviale | reverse complement strand
TCAAGATATCTCCTGGTCCAACCACATGATACCCTTGAATAGGTACAATTAGTTTGGTGACACCCACTTTTATACCATTCGGATCTACACTTGGATTAAGTTTCTTCAAAGTATTCGCCCTTAAATTAAACTTGTTAGCAATTCCATAGAAAGTTTCTCCGTCTTTAACTGTATGCGATATTTTTTCACCACTAATTTCCAAAGGTTTTTCAGTTTCTGCTGGTTTTGCCTCTGTTTTTGTTTCTTCCGTTTTTGTTTCTTCCGTTTCAACGGAAACAGAAGCTGAGCTAAGCGTAGTGTCTGTGTCTACAACAATCGAATCTTGCATTTTCTCTACCAAAAGAGGCTCTTGGTTAAGTTCATTTGCTTTTGATGCGTCATCAGACATTAAATGCCATCCAGCATAAAGAAGCAAACAAATGATACCTACTAGAACCAATAAAACGGCCATTGGTAAGCCACTGTTGGGAGTTTCGGGCTTGGGGTTTCTGTCTTCAAATTCCATTATTTTGCACTATTTAATTCAACATTCATTTGATTTACTTTTTCTTTTAACTCTTCTTTATAGTTGTGTAATTTCTTTCTAAGCTCGGAATCTGCCGTACTCATAATTTGTATCGCCAACAATCCAGCATTCATTGAAGCATTTAGGGCAACGGTTGCAACGGGTACGCCATTGGGCATTTGCAAAATTGACAATACCGAATCCCAACCATCAATAGAATTGCTAGATTTTACAGGTACACCTATTACAGGTAAAACCGTACAAGATGCCACCATGCCCGGTAAATGTGCCGCACCACCGGCTCCAGCTATTATTGCATTTAGGCCTCTATTTTCTGCTTCAGATGCGTAAGACACCATTTTCTCAGGTGTTCTGTGTGCCGAAACAATCTCTATTTCGTACTTTACCTCAAATTTTTTCAAAATATCGACTGCACCTTGCATAACTTTTAAGTCAGATATGCTCCCCATTATTATACCAACCATAATTCTATTTTTTTGAAACTACCCTCAAGTTTTCTTGTACAAAATTGATCTTTTCTTTTAGTTTTTCAAAGTCATTGGCTAAAATACTCACGTGCCCCATTTTTCTGAATGGCTTGGTTTTTTTCTTACCGTAGAAAAAAGGGAAGACATTTTCTTGACCAAGTATTTTTTCTAAACCTTCAACTTGAGCTATGCCTTCATGGTTTTCTTCTCCTAAAATATTCACCATCGCGGCCATTGATATATCTTTTGTGTCGCCCAACGGCAAGTTGAGTATGGCTCTCCAATGTTGATCGTATTGAGATACCAAATTGGCTTTTTGGGTATGATGCCCGCTGTTGTGAGGCCTTGGTGCTACCTCATTAACCAAGATTTCTCCTGACTTAGTTAGAAACATTTCTACCGCCAAAAGTCCCACAAGGCCATATGCTTCTATAGTCTGAATAGCAATTTTGTTCGCTTTTTCTGCAATATCAACAGAAATAGCGGCAGGAGAGAAGAGGTACTCCACTAGATTGGCCACTGGATGAAATACCATCTCAACCACTGGAAAAGTCTTAATTTCTCCATCAGAGTTTCTTGCAATTATTACTGCCAGCTCTTTTTCAAAATCAACAAATTTTTCTAGAATACCTGCTGCCTCAAAGCCTTTTACAATATCCGCCTCAGTTCTTATGGTTTGAACACCTCTTCCATCATAACCTCCGACACCAATTTTATTTACAGCAGGCAAGAATTCTTTGTTTTCTGCAATTTCTTTAAGACCGCTTACCAAAATAAATTCAGAAGTAGGTATATTATGATCTTTAAAAAATTGTTTTTGAGTACATTTATTTTTGATATTTTCTACAATATGGGGTTGCGGAAATACCTTTTTACCCTCCGATTCAAGTTTTTTGAGGGCTTCGATATTAACATTTTCAATTTCTATGGTCAAAACATCTAGGTTTTCCCCAAAATCATAAACTGCTTGAAAATTAGAAATATCACCTTTAACAAAATTTGTTGCGATGGATTTACATGGGCAGTCAGGATCATTGTCTAGTATACTTATGTCGAGGTCAAGGTCTAGTGCCTTCTGAATCAGCATTTTACCCAATTGTCCGCCACCTAGTATCCCAATTTTTTGTGAATTGTCAAAACTCATTTTATCTCGAAGTCTTTGGCTTTTAGGCCTTTATTTATTTTAATAGATTGCAACTCATTGGTTATTTCACCCATTTGAGTAGATTGTTTTTTAGTGGCTGCAAACAAAATTTCGCTTCCTTTGAAAGCTTTGTAGCTTTCATAAACAACGGTTGTTTCAAAAGCACCTCTAGGGCTTTCAACTTTCGTCCATGTTTTATCTTTCAATCCGGTTTTTGAATTAAAATAATCTTTCCAAGTCTTACCTTCAGGATCTTTATACTCAATTACATACATGTCACCTTCTTTCGGCAGCATGGTGGCTGTAAAGCCTTGATTTTTATAGTCTAATTCAAAAAAAGGATTTGATTTGTGTGCTTCTGCTTTGGCTGCATTTCCAGTTTTGGGAACTTGATTTGCCCCTCCAAAATTACTTTTCCTAGCCAATTTGTCTCCATCATATATATTCGACATCAACTCCATGCCATTGGAAAATACAGTCATGTTATATTTTAAGGGAAACTGATACTTGATTTCTGTTTCGGCCACACCCCTTGTAGACTCCGAAGTAAAACTCATGACCAAATCGCTAATGCTGACAGCATTAGCCTTGATTTTAGTAACTTCCAAATATTTATCAATAACTTGGTCGGCTGAAGTCAAATCTTGAGCTTTAGCGATAACAAAACAAAAACAGAAGGCGGTTAAAACGAGTGCTTTCATAATTCTAAGGTGATTTTGTTTAAACAATGTTTAGGACTTCAAAGTTAGCTGAAATAATGTAATATATGAAACAAGAAATTGCGATATTTTGGTTTAGACGGGACTTGAGGTTAGATGATAACGCAGGGCTTTACAAGGCATTGAAATCAGGGCTTAAAGTTCTTACGGTTTTTATTTTCGATAAAAACATCCTTGATAAACTTGAAAATAAACACGATAGAAGAGTAGATTTCATTCATCAATCCATTTCAAACATTAAAGCACAACTAAATTTAATTGAATCCGATATTTTGGTGCAATACGGAGAACCATTGGAAGTATGGAGTTCCATTTTTAATGATTTTAAGGTCAAAAAAGTGTACTGCAATCATGATTATGAGCATTATGGCATCACTAGAGATGAACAAATAAAGCATCTTTGCCAAGCCCAAAACGCTACTTTTCATAGTTTTAAAGACCAATGCATTTTTGAAAAAGACGAAGTACTTTCCGCCACCAGAACCCCGTACACTGTATTTACCCCGTATTCCCGAAAATGGAAAGATAAGTTAAACGACTATTACAAAAAATCATACGCTACCGAAAAGTACTTCGATAATTTTTTGAAAATAGGCAAGACAGATTTGATAAATCTATCGGAAATGGGTTTTGAAAAAACGGATATGGAATTTCAAAAACCAACATTATCGAAGCAAATTCTTCTAAACTATAAGGAAAAAAGAGATTTTCCTGCAATACTTGGAACAAGTAGGCTGAGTGTTCATCTGAGGTTCGGCACTATTAGTCCTCGTAAATGTGTGCAGTATGCATTGATGTTTGGTAGCGAAACATGGCTTAACGAACTCATTTGGAGGGATTTTTATATGAATATTTTGGCAAATTTTCCACAAATAAATGCTGGTAAAGCTTTCAAAAAGGCGTACGACAAAATTCCTTGGCGAAACAATGAGGCCGAATTCAAGGCTTGGTGTGAGGGTAGAACGGGTTATTGGATGGTAGATGCGGGTATGAGGGAGTTAAACAGTACGGGTTTTATGCACAACAGAGTCAGAATGGTGGTGGCGAGTTTTCTTTGTAAGCATTTACTGATAGATTGGCGATGGGGGGAATCTTATTTTGCACAAAAACTCAATGACTTTGACTTTTCGGCCAACAATGGTGGTTGGCAGTGGGCATCTAGCAGTGGCTGCGATGCTGCACCCTATTTTAGGATTTTTAGTCCGGAATCGCAGACCCTCAA
>CAMCYZ010000270.1 GCA_945885545.1 Spirosoma fluviale | reverse complement strand
ATTTACTATGCCGCAAGGTTTTATTTTATATCAGGATAGAAGCTACCCTTTCTATTCCTTGAGAAACAATGCCAGAATTCCAGATTACCACCGATTAGATTTTTCATGGAATATCTACAACCCCAGTATGGATGAAAACAAACGTTGGAAAGGAAATTGGACATTTACGGTCTATAATCTTTACGGTAGAAAGAATGCTTATTCAGTTTTCTTAAAAAATCAAGGTACGGCCATAAAAGCAAATAAATTGACTGTTTTTGGGGCTCCAATTATATCGTTATCGTATAATTTCAAGTTTCAATAAGACGCAAAAAACGGTAAGAAAAAGCCCATTCAAAGTGTTTTGAAAGGGCTTTTTGCATTAATCTGAAATTGTATTTTTTAAATTTCTGGCAAATGAATTTCGGCTATCATACACCTTGCAGAGCCGCCCCCGTAAGTCTCTATTACACCCAAATCAGGATGAATAATTTCAGCATAGTCTTCAAGAAGTTCTATTTGCTTTTTAGTTAAGGAATTAAAAGCACGATCGGACATGACTAAAAATTTCTTCTCATTTTTATTTTTCAAAAGAAGCATATTTCCTGCAAATTCGTTCATTTGGGCCAGACTAATTTCAATCACCTCTTTGCCTAAATTTTCTATTTTTTGTTTTATTGCAAACCTCTCATCCAAATCAGAAATGGATTCCAGACAAATCACACAAAAAGTATCGCCCATGCACATGACTACATTGGTATGGTATATGGCATGCCGATTTTGATCAAAAGCATTGAAAGTGACCAAGTCATAGTTCATTTGTTTTTGCCAAGCAGCCAAAACTTCAGGGTTTGTTCTAGACGAAATACTTGCAAAAGCAACCCTATTCATTCTGTCCAAAACCAAACTGCCGGTTCCTTCCAGAAACTTGTTTTCTTCTTCAAAATGAGTGAAATCCAACACCACATTCAGGTCATATTTCTCCTTTAATTTATCTAGAATATCTTTTCTCCGCTCTGCCCTACGATTAGGAGCTTCCATAGGGTACAGTATAACCTTACCCGAATGATGCATAGAAATCCAATTGTTTGGGAAAATACTATCAGGCGTAAATGGTTCAGGAGTGTCGTCAATGACCATAACGTTTATTCCCCTTAATACCAATTGCTCCACAAATTGGTC
Source organism: Spirosoma fluviale (assembly GCA_945885545.1). Lineage (GTDB taxonomy): Bacteria > Bacteroidota > Bacteroidia > Cytophagales > Spirosomataceae > Leadbetterella > Leadbetterella lacustris. The sequence goes on along the minus strand of CAMCYZ010000270.1, from coordinate 2,933 downwards.
AAAAGCCAGCTGAGCAGAAAAGTTAATATTTTCTTCCGTTCCTTTGCTTTGAAACTTGTTAGAGTCGGCAGTTTGTTCGTTGAAATTAAAACTAACTGGCCTAATCATCAATACATTAGAAGTAATTTGTTCTTGCATGATTCTAGTTTTTAGGTTGATAAGCAATTCTTTGAAGTGGCATACTCAAACAGTGCGAGCCACCTCGGGCTCTTGATAACTCCGACGAAGGTAACAGAATTATTGTATCATTGATGTCTTCGACTTTTACTTTTCCTGCTTCAAGCTGGTGTACCAGCTCTACTGCATGAACAGTCTTGAAACCATATTCTCTAAAAGCCTCGCTCGTTTTATCATTTCGGTCATATCCAAGGGCCACACCTTCTTTAAGTACTAATAGATTACACGAGTCTGTCCACTGTTCCCTTGCTCCAAAAGGAAATTCATTATTGCCCGAATAAACAAAATTTACAGGTTCAGTACATTTTAAATCAATTTCTGAAATATACTTTAAAAGCTCCTCCAAATTGTCGAAATTCCTGCTCAGAATCTTGTCACCTTCTTTATAAAACTGTTTGATAACAATGTCTTCGTGGGTTACTCTTTGGCCCAATTCATCCCAAACTTTCTCATTTTCAGCCGTTTCCTTTGTACGAGCCAATGAACCTAATAAAACCCAGACATTCCGCTTAATTTGGGTAAAAATGGTATCAATATGCATGTAATCTCGTTTGGCAGGTATTTTTATCAAGGAAATTTTCTTGACTATATTTTTTGCAAAAAGTTTATCCATCACCTGCCTAGCGGCTTCCACAGTTGTTCTTTCACTTATACCTATCAGTAAATGATTGGGTGCTATCATCATCACGTCACCACCTTCTAGGGTATCTATTCGCTTGCCTTGGTCTTCTGGTAAAAGGAAATGCTCTTCATCTTCCTCAATTTCTATTATTTTTCCTTTCAAAACCTCAAAAAGTGGGTGATTAAAGAAAATATATTTGGCCAATAACGATTCTCGGGTCCTCGCTCTTCTTGCGGGTTTATTAAGTAAAATATGGTCGTTAATAACGATACCAATGTCTCTTGTAAATATCAAATTAGGTATAGGAGGGAAGAACATTTCTCCAGAATCCGTGATTCCTGTTATCAATACCTTAGACAATTCTATGTTATCAAAAGTCAGAAAACGCTTCATTTCTAAGTAAGAACATTCTTCAATGGCACTCACCGCAGCCACCAATTGAATCTTAACCTCTTCAATATTAAGAACATCTGCCAATAATTTTTCAAAATCGATTACTTTATCAGAATTAAAATAAGCTTTCGAATTGGGTTTAAAAAACTCACGTTTAGTGTCTGATAAATCTCGATTAACAATTTTCTCAGGATCTAAAAAAAACAAAAGGAGTTTGACATAATAATCATATTCCTTTCTCCGCATGGTTTCCAAATGAATAATATCCTCAAATAACCAGTCTTGAGCTTTTGACGGCACCACTTTTCCTAAACCGCTGTCGGGGCTATGGATAATTAACCGCTGCAAGGTCGAAATTTCTGAATCCACAAATATTTCATTGTTCATAAAATAATTATTTTGCCTTTAAATCTTTGGCGTTGATTGTGTAATCCCATTTTTTTCCACCAGTGGCATCAAATACGTTGATTTTCAGTACTCTATCTGTCCTTTTTCCAGAAACTTCCATAATGCTGAATGCCTGTGAGTTGTATAGCTCGGTTCCTTTTATGATGGTATTTCCTTTAAGTTCTGCATCTACAGGCTTGCCAGCACTTGATGTCAAAGGCGAAATCGTCAAATCATACAAAGGATACGTGCCGTTTCGCTCCAGCTTTTGAAGATTGGTGTGGTGTCGGTCACCAGAAACGAAAATCACTCCAGAAATTTTGTTTTCAATCAACTTATCCAAAAGTCTCTTTCTTTCCACAGGATAGGTGGCCATGTTTTCGAAAACAGCCGCTTCGTTTACCACTTGTCCGCCCGTAATAACAAACTTAAAAGGAGCTGAAGAAGCACTCAAAGCCTCAATTAACCAGTTCAGCTGTTTTTCGCCAAAGTAATCCTTGGTAGAATCTGCCAAATTGTTTGGAGCCCTAAAATAGCGATTATCCATCAAGAAAAACTGACAATCTTCCCAAGAGAATGTGCCTGTAATTCCTTCGTTTTCAAAGATATAATTTGGGTTTCCCCAGAAGTTTTTAAATGCCCCAAGTGTTGTATTTTTGCCAAAAAAACTTCTATCGGCATCATTTGGCCCAAAATCGTGGTCATCCCAGATTGCATAGTGATGCACATTCGCCCATAGTGGCTGTAGTTCTTTAACTTTTCTAAATTCCGAATAGCGATGATTTACTCCCGTTTTTGTGTTCCAATCTACCTCTCTCAGGTAAATATTGTCCCCTCCCCAAACCATGAAATTGGGTTTTTGCTCTGAAATTTTGCTGAAAATCGAAGTATTTTTTCCGTAAGGATTACCAGGTCTGTCGAAACGCTCCTCGTTGGTATAAGTACAGCTTCCCAAGGCAAATTTGAAAGCCGGAGGATCAAAGCGATATTGCCAAAGCGTTTGTGTTTGAAACTCTTGTGTATTTACTGCTTTCAGAGGTTTTTTATTTACCCATACTTCGTATTCATATTTTTTGCCCGGCAAAACCTGGTCAGCAATCAACTTTGCCACAAAAGCATTGTCTTTTTGGGTTTGAATTTCATCTGTAAAGTTTTTTACCGCTGGAGCCTCCTTGTCCCAATACGAAAACTTCACAAAATCTGCCTTTTCGGTCTGAACCCAAAGTAAAACCTCTCGCATTTCAGAATATCCGAGCATAGGGCCAGATTTGATTTGAGCTTGTAAACCAGAAATTAATCCCAAAAATAGAACCAGTAAAATTTTAGTTTGTTTTTTCATTTTATTTATAATTTA
>CAMCYZ010000269.1 GCA_945885545.1 Spirosoma fluviale | reverse complement strand
TATTATCTTTATCATGGTATCGAATTGGAAACATTAAAACTAGAAAGAATGGATTTAGTATCAATAGAGAATCAATTTGATAAATTGTCTTGCTTAGTTCTGATCCCGTATTCTTAAAGAATAATAAGCCTAATTTTAAAAAAGGGATTCATATTTATAATTAGTTCGAATACTGACTATGGGGATCTCGTTAATTTATTATATAGTTGCCTTAAATATGACTTTAAGTTTTTCGGTCTTGATCTTATAAAAGACAATTTCGTCGTTTATAAGATATTCAATGATAAGATTAATAATGTCGTTATAGTTTTCGTTTCGTTTAAAAACAGAGAAAAGGTTTAATTTGTAGATTACTTATTTTATGAAATATTTTTAATCCTGAGAAAAGGAGAAACTAAAAGACACAAAAAAAGCCACTCGAAAGCGGCTTTTCTAATTAATTTTGATGAGTTTATATCACCCCAATTTCTCCACAGAACGCTGGATGAATTGCGTCAAGTCGGCTCCATTTAGCATTCCTTGTGAAAGGAGAGCTAGGTCGTAAAGTTGCTTTGCCAAGCCACTTTCGTTGCCTTCTTTGGCTATTTTGCCTATGATAGGGTGGTTACCGTTTACCACAAGGTTGTACATCATCGGCATATTACCAAACATGCCACCCTGACCGTTTACCTTAGACATGTCGGCATATCTACGCATAAACTCTGGTACTACTATTGATACCGGAATTTCATCCACTGGCAAGGCTTCTATCTGTACAATGTTGTTGCCCACAAATTCCTTGAAAGTTTCTTCTACTTTCTTTTTCTCGTCTTCGCCCAGCACCACTTCTTGTTTCAGACCTTTATCTATCAACTTTTCGAAGGTGTCGGCATCTACACGTTTGAAGGTTAGGTTTTCAACTTTGGATTCCATGGCGTTGATAAAGTGCGAATCCAAAACGTCATCAAACACCAACACATCAAACTCACGTTTTTTGGCACCTGCAATGAAGGCATCTTGCTTATTGATGTCGTTGGCATAAAGCCCTACCAATTTGCCGTCCTTGTCTTTTTGGTTGGCTTCTAGTTTGGTTTTATACTCGTCTATCGTGAAACATGCCCCTTCAGTATTTTTGAGTAAAATAAAATCTTTGGCTCTATCAAAAAACTTATCATCAGAGATAATACCATATTTTACAAACAAACCAATGCTTTCCCATTTTTCCTCAAAAGCTTTGCGGTCGTCTCTGAATAAGTCTGAAAGTTTGTCGGCTACTTTCTTGGTAATGTGGGAGTTGATGCGTTTTACGTTGCCGTCTGCCTGCAAATAACTTCTCGAAACGTTCAGCGGAATATCTGGAGAGTCTATAACACCATGCAGCAGTTGTAAGAATTCGGGCACGATGTCTTTCACATCGTCCGTAATAAAGACCTGACGGCTATATAATTGAATTTTTTCTCTGTTCAGTTGGAAATCCTGCTTCACTTTCGGGAAGTATAATACACCCGTAAGGTTAAACGGATAATCTACATTGAGGTGTATCCAGAACAAAGGGTCTTCGGCATAAGGATACAATTCTTTATAAAAAGCAATGTAGTCTTCGTCCTTCAAGTCCGACGGAGTCTTTACCCAAATAGGAGAGGGGTTGTTAATTACTTTCTCGTTGAATTCTATTTCTACAGGCAGGAATTTGCCATATTTTACCAAAACCTGCTCTAGTTTGCTTTCTTCTAAAAATTCTTCTGAATCTTCGGCAATATGCAGAATAATATCCGTGCCTCGTTCTACTTTTTCCGCTGCTGATATTTCAAACTCGGTGGTGCCATCGCTGAACCACCTGGCTGCTGGAGCATCTTGGTAAGATTTCGTGATAATTTCCACTTCTTTGGCTACCATAAAGGCCGAGTAAAAGCCTAAGCCAAATTGTCCGATTATCTGTGTTTTGTCCGACTCGTCTTTGTATTTTTCTACAAATTCTTTGGCTCCCGAAAAAGCTATCTGATTGATATATTTTTTGATTTCGTCGGCGGTCATGCCCAAGCCTTTGTCAGCTATGGTTATAGTTTTGGCGTCTTTGTCGAACGAGACTTTTATTTTCAAATCGCCTAATTCGCCGTCAAATTGACCTATAGAAGATAGTTTTTTGATTTTTTGTGTTGCATCCACCGCATTCGAAACCAATTCTCTCAGGAATATTTCGTGGTCGGAATACAAGAATTTTTTAATTATTGGAAAAATGTTCTCGGTGTTAATCGAAATTGTACCTTTTTCTGTTACCATTGTCTGTATTGTTTTTAAATTACAATTACCTAACAATCAAAGGCTGTTCCAAGTGGTAATTTTCTGACAATTTGACAGTCAAAAAGAAAGTTAATTGTGTAATTTGATTCAAGTTTTTCATTTAGAATATCTCTCGGTTACTGAAATGTCTTGATTAGCATTTTGAATAACCCAAAAAAAATGTTAGACTTGAAGAATTTTAGAAACATTCATCAATGAACAAGATATTTTTTTTCGTTTTTTCGCTATTCATTTTCAACAAAGCCTCCGCTCAATCAGACCAACATCAAATTCAAACCACCATTGCAACTTTTTTTGATGGTATGTATAAACGAGATACAGTGCTTATTTCTAGTGTTTTGCATAAAAACTGTACCTTGAATACAGTTAATATTTTGGCTGAAAAGCCAGCTCAACATAAATCTGAAACAATGGCGGGATTTTTCAAGTCAATCAGCTCCATACCGTCAAATATAATTCTGGAAGAAAGGCTGCTGGAACATAAGATTCAGGTAGATGAAGCCTTGGCTGTAGATTGGACGCCATATGAGTTTTATGTAAATCAAAAACTCTCTCATAAGGGTACAAATGTATTTACGCTTATTAAGACAGGTGAATCTTGGAAGATATTTTCAATCATCGACACCCGTAAAAAGTAAATTTTCATAAATCTTTTGCTCAAATTTTGATTTTGGCAAATATTCTCAATTATATCAAAATGAATAAACTATTAGTTTTTGTACTACTCAGTATTTTTGCATTTAGTTGCAAAACCAAGGAAAACAACGAGCTCAAAACAATTTTTGAGCAATACTACGAAGAGCGACTACAGTTTTTCCCTCTTGAGGCTACTTCGCAGGGCGATAATAGATTCAATGACAAACTTCTGATAGATATTTCTGATAGCTACAGAAAAGACCTTTGGGCTTTCTATAATAAGTACAATGCTGAATTGGATAAAATTGACGTAAAACAACTCTCTGAAGATGAACTGATTCAGTTTAAAACCTTGAAATTTAACTTAAATACTGAGATACAGGGCTTGGGATTTCCTACGCACCTGATTCCTTTTAGTCAGTTTACTGGCTTGCCTTTGGCCTTCGCTCAGTTGGGTAGTGGAGAAGCATCACAACCCTTCAAGACCACCCAAGATTACGACAATTGGCTCAAAAGGGTGGATCAGTTTACTATCTGGGTTGATACCGCTATCGTAAACTTCAACAAGGGCATTGCTGCTGAGTATGTTCTACCCAAGTCGTTGGTGGTAAAGATGATTCCTCAAATGCACGATTTGTCTTCTACCGCTGCACCTGAGAATTTGTTTTTTGGGCCAATAAAGAAGCTGCCGGCCACGTTCACAGCAGAACAAAAGAATTATTATACCAAAAAATATACTGATGCCATTGAGCATAAAATTCGCCCAAGCTATAAAAAACTAGAGGACTATTTATCAGGAATCTATATGAAATCTGCTAGATCTTCGAGCGGAGTTGGTGGACTTGTAGGTGGTACAAAATATTACGATTATCTCTCTTATTATTGGACTACTTCTTTGAAATCGCCTCATGAGATTTTCGAAACAGGCCTTTCTGAAGTTTCAAGAATCAAAAAGGAAATGCTCAAAGTGAAGGATCAAGTAGGCTTTACAGGTGATTTGCCTGATTTTTTTCAGAGCGTTAAAACAGACCCTAAACTCATGCCATTCAAAAATGCGGATGAGGTTTTGGCTGCTTTTAAAGCTATTCAGAGCAAAATTGACCCAAATCTAAAGAAAGTGTTTAATAATACACCCAAAACTGGCTTTGAAATCAGAAGGACTGAGGCATTTAGAGAGGC
>CAMCYZ010000268.1 GCA_945885545.1 Spirosoma fluviale | reverse complement strand
AAATGAATTAAGAGACCCAAGAAAACCTTTGTTAATAATCTATTTACTCGACCCAGAAGAAAGTCTTGAAAAATATCCCCTGCCAAAAGGAACCAACCCTTTTGTAGGCTATGCAATAAGTTTCCCAAAAAGTAATTTTAACGCACCAGTATCTTATGCTGTCAATGAGGAGTTACTCGACAGATTTGATGTTGTTGAAGAAGATTTCGAAGATTATGGAGATGACGAAGATTGAAAATATTTGGATTGGATTAGAGAGTGTGACTTCCAATCATTCAGGCTTACTTTATAAGAGGTATTCGGCAGAAGTACTGCCGGATGTTTTTATCGCATTAAAAGCCCCAGAAAAATTACGGTGCATAGCATTTAGAATAAGTGCTGCTTTTCCATTTAAAGAAACCCAGTGGAATAAACTCAAAGACATCAAAATTGAAACGCTACCAGATGAAAGTGATAAATCGAAGAAATTTTTACTAATTCTTTTACTAAACAAACAGCACAAAGATATTTTCTCTACGCTTTGTGAAGATTTGATATTTGGAGTATCTGACGTGTCCACAGAACAAAATTTAGTAGAAAAACTACTGGAGCGTTTGGCTAAATGGCAGTCTTTGTTTGAAAAGGTTGGTAAACAAGGTTTATCAGACGAAGCACAAAGGGGTCTATACGGTGAAATATATTTTTTACGATTTTTCTTGACTAATAATTCGGATAAAAACTATTGTGTTAAATCTTGGCTTGGCCCAGAAAAGTCTATTCAGGATTTTCAATACTCAAACTGGGCAGTTGAAGTAAAAACTACACATGGTAACAATCATCAAAAAATTCATATCACAAGTGAAAGACAGTTAGACGATTCCATCATTGAAAAAATATTTTTATTTCATCTTTCGCTAGATGTAAGAATGGAAAATGGTGAATCATTGAATATACTAATTGACGCAGTTTCTGAATTATTGAATGATAACACAATGGCTACCAACTTATTTAAGCTGAAATTATTGGAATCTGGATATTATGATATTCACAAACCTCTTTATGATGAGAGAGGTTACACTATTCGTCAAGAAAATATATACCGAGTTACGGATAATTTCCCAAGAATAACTGAAAATCAAATCCCTATCGGTGTTGGAGATGTGAGATATTCTATTGTTCTATCGGAATCAGAGGAATGGAGAATTAACCACCAAACTCTTTTAGGAGAAATACAATAGCATTTTTATGGAAAACAAAGAATTAGAAAAGTTCTATATAGACATTCAGGAAGAAATTAACTCCAGTCTGATCTCTGAGGAGGAAGGAACAAATCCAGAACAGATTTTTACAGAGTTAGCCCTATCGTATTTATCTGAAGCAGGAGAAACCGAGAATTATCGTGTTTGCTTTGATGAAAAAATTAGTAAGAGGGGGATTGAACATAAGATAAATGGCTATTCGCTTTATGAAAATTACGAAACACTTGATTTGTTTGTAACCATATACAATGGTGATTCCACCATTCAAAGCGTTACAAAAGATGCAGACAAAACAATTGAAAGAGCTGTAAAATTCTTCAGAAATGCTATATACAGGGATTATGTGAACGAAATAGAGGAAAGTTCTGAAATATTTGATCTTGCTCAAACTCTAGCTAATGTTCCTGAGGTTAAAGAATATCTAACCAGAGTAAACATATTTTTAATAACGAATGGTGAGGTAAAATCAGATGTGAAAATTTCTGACACAATAGCTGGTTATACTATTTTTTACAGAACAATTGATATAAACTACCTTTTTAACCTTTCAGATAAATCCAGAGTGCCTATTGAAATCAACTTTGAACTAGCTGGATATAAAGTGCCTTGTATTGTTAATGAGAGCGAAAATTCTGATTATCAATCTTGGCTTGCGATTATTCCAGGTCTTGCTTTAGCAGATATTTATGAACAATATGGGGCTAGACTTCTGGAGCAAAATGTTCGTTCATTTCTTCAATTCACAGGAAAAATAAATAAAGGAATTCGAAATACTATTCTGAAAGAGCAGCATATGTTTATGGCATTTAATAATGGTATCGCAGCTACTGCCGAAGAAGTTACCATTACAGATTTGCCAAACAATCAAGGTAAAGCTATTGCCCAGGTAAAGGATTTTCAAATTGTAAATGGTGGACAAACTACAGCGTCAGTTTATCATACTTGGAAAAAAGACAAAGTTGATATAATTAATGTATTTGTTCCTGTTAAACTTACTATTGTAAAAAATAGAGAAAATTTTTCTGAAATAGTTGGTCGTATTGCAGAATATGCTAACACTCAAAATAGAGTTTCTGCTTCTGATTTAAGTTCTAACAAAGAAAATCACGTTTTAATTGAAAAACTCTCACGGACTATTTGGGCACCGCCAATTTCAGGAGAAACTACTCAAACTCGTTGGTTTTTTGAGCGTTCAAGAGGTCAGTATAAAAATGAGCGAATTCGATTTGGTATTACACCATCAAAGCGAAAACAATTTGACAAGCAGAATCCAAGAAGTCAGATGTTCACTAAAGAATCTTTGGCAAAGTTTATCAACTCATATGAGGAAGTATATAATGGTAAAAAGTTAGTAATTGGACCACACATTGTTGTAAGAGGAAGTCAGAAAAATTACGCTCAATTTCTGAATTATAATTTCAGTTTTAAGCCAGACAATATTTGGTTTGAAGATGCTATTGCAAAAGCTATTTTATTTTCATCTGCTGAAAAGGTATATGGTGTAAAACCGAACGCAATTGGAGATATGCGTTATATAACAGTTCCCTATTCATTAGCTTGGTTAGGTTATAAATTGAACTACAAAATTGATTTATACAAAATCTGGAAACATCAATCGCTAAGCGATACTTTAAAGCCTAAATTACACGAAGTAATGTCTAAAATAGAGGATTACATCAAAACTAAAGCTCCTGGCTCTTTATATGGAGAGTGGGCAAAAAAAGAGGAATGTTGGAATGCAATTAAAAATGAAAGTTTTGAAATTGACCTCGAAAGTTTAAAATCTGACTTGGAAAATAAATTGTCTGAAAAAAGAAAAAAGCTAACTGAGGATGAAACTCAAAAAGCTGAGATTGAAGCTTCATTAAATAGATTAAAATCAATACATACTAAAACTTGGAAGAAAATAGAAGACTGGGGAAGAGAGACTCAAAATCTCACCCAATATCAGTATGATATGGCTTCCACTTTAAGTAGTAAAATTAGAAATAATAGGACAATTACAGATATAGAAAGGAATCAAGGAGAGGTCATTCTTAATATTGTCGCAGAAGTTAATCCAGAATTATTTTTTGATATGGATGATTTCTTTATTGAGGACTACAGCAAAAAAGTTGAAGAAGTTGAAATAACGATAGACCTGATTGAAAGAATTGTACAATGGGACAAAAAAAATAAAAGGCTTGATGCGTATAAGTACCGTTTTATGGCCGACCTTTTAGAAGGCAAAATGACACTTACTGACAGAAATAAGTTTCTTGCAAGACTTAACCTAAAAACAGTAGAAAAGTATGGATTTAGATAATACCCTCGCTAACAGCCACACACATTGCCAAGTCGCACCAGCCCAAGTTCAAACCAAAACTTGGCAAAGAGTGTGTCTGTCCAACCGCACAACCAAAACGACCGACAAACAAGCGGACAAAAAAGAACACCGAAGCGATAACATCACCTATACGCAAGCAGGGGTTTCGTGCTTCGTAGGACAGGAAAGTAGTAAATATAAAGTTCAGTTCTTCGTAGGAAGTTCAGTGGTAAAAATCCCTGCCTGCGTATAGCTGAGAACCGTTAGCAGCAAACAAAACCGACAACCCAATGAACAACACATTTAAAGACAATTTTTCAAAACAAGCAGAGGTTTATGTAAAATTCAGGCCGACATATCCACAAGAATTATTCGAGTTTCTAAGTAGTCTAAATTCTGAACACAAATTAGCTTGGGATTGCGGAACGGGAAACGGACAGTCTGCTGTAAACTTAGCGGACTACTACGAAAATGTTTATGCGACAGACCCAAGCGAAGAACAAATAAAAAACGCGATTACTCACGAGAGAATAGTTTATAAAATTGAAAATGCCGAAACCCCAAGTT
>CAMCYZ010000267.1 GCA_945885545.1 Spirosoma fluviale | reverse complement strand
GCACGCTGCAAAGTATTCGTGGACAGACAAGCTCCGATTTTGAATATATTTTGATTGATGGAGGCTCCAAAGATGGTACCATGGGAATTGTCGAGGCAAATAAGGATTTATTCGCGGTTATAGTTTCTGAAAAAGATAAGGGCCTTTACGATGCTATGAATAAAGGATTGGAAAGAGCAACATGTGATTATGTTTGGTTTATGAATGCAGGAGATGAAATTGCGGAATTAGATGCCATTGAAAAGTTAAAAATGCTCATATTGAAAAATCCGGATATTATCTACTCCGACACCTTAATGGTAGATGATTATAATAAAATCATTGGTCTTAGAACAGAGATAACTCCGCATAAAATACCTCAAAATCTCACCTGGAACGCATACAAAATGGGAATGATAATATGTCATCAGTCCTTTATTGCTAAGAAATCTATCGCACCACCTTACATTGAAAATAACTTAAGTGCAGACATTGATTGGGAAATAAAATGCTTGAAAGCCTCAAAAAGCAGTATGCCGTACCCTGGTATTTTAGCCAAATATTTAGAAGGTGGAACTTCGCACCAACAACTTTTTAAATCTTGGAAAGATAGATATGGGGTGTTAAGAACACATTTTGGTTTCTTTCCTAATCTTTGGAATCATTTTAGAATTATCTTAAGAGCTGATGTTTTTGCAATTTTTAGAATTTCAAAGTATATCAAATAGGTCATTAACCGCTATAGTCTTGGTTTTCGTGAAACCTTCCCCGTATTTTACACCGATTTTGTGCCCCATTTCTCTAGAACGAGCTTCAATAAACTCTATGAATTCTAATGAGGATATATAACTAGCAGGTTCCGAAGAGTTTGGGTCAAAAAATTGACTCCTAAATGCCTTAATAGAAGCGACTTTAGTTTCCCAATGAGCGGTAATATCTACCACAAAATCAGGCTCAATGTATCTATCTTGAATGTAATGAAATAGGTTTTTTGGTCGCCAAGCGGCTTGATCTTCGCCATAATCACCAATAGTTTTTACCATCCTTAAGCCACTGTAAAAACATGCATCTACAGCAAGTTGTGCCGCCCTTCCGTGGTCCGGATGTCTATCTTCTATGGCATTAGCTATTACTATTTCAGGTTGGTATTTTCTTATGGCTTTAATTAGTTCGAGCTGATGTGCTTCATCATTCTTAAAGAATCCGTCTCTTAAACCTAGATTTTCTCTAGCACATAGTCCAAGAATCTTTTTAGAATCTTCAGATTCACTGAGTCTGATTTCTGCGGTACCTCTTGTGCCTAATTCACCTTTGGTAAAATCTACAATGGCTACTTTTTTGCCTAAAGATATTTTTTTAAGTATTGTGCCTGAGCAACTTAGCTCGGCATCGTCGGGATGAACAGCAAGAACTAATATATCAACTTTCATTATTTTACTCTAAGTTTTAGACCAACATAAAGCTTTTTGTAGGCACTTATTTTATTCAACCTACAAATTTCACCCACTGACGAGTGAAACTTCTTAGATATCTCAGTCAAGTTATCGCCATTTCTAACAGTGTACCAAATTTTCTTTTCAACCCTCACTGGCACTTCCTCCTCATCATCTATTTCTTCTTCTATATCCTCTACAACACCACTGCTTTGAACGGAGCTGGGCTCGGTAATTATGCTGCTAGGACGAGAAGAACCACCCCTTAAATAATCAAAAATCTTAGGAGATATTACAAACTCCGAGCTACGGATTACCATCGGATTATTTTTGAAATTATAAATATTTTCAGGGTCAAACTGATTACCTTCAAACCTTGTTTCATAGTGAAGATGAGAACCAGAACTCCGCCCAGAGTTTCCGCCTCGGCCTATTACTTCTCCCGCTTTTATAAATGTGCCAGGTTCGAAATTAAACTTTGACAAGTGACCATAAAGGGTCTCGATCCCATTGTAGTGTCTTAAAATGACGGTTCTACCATATCCAGAGTGAACGCCTGAAACTCTAACAACTCCATCAAATGGGGCATAAATTTTATCTCCAGTTTCAAGGTCAAGGTCAGTACCTTTGTGCCATCTGCGATTTCTCCAGCCAAAATGGGACGTAACCAGACTTTTGTCCAAAACTGGTGACCAATTTCTACCTTCATTTACATTATATAGTGTTATAGGTACTATCTCTTCAAATTCTTTTGGGTTTAAACCATACGGATTTAGGCTTTTGGTATCCCAAACGGAGTAATATGAAGCTATTTCAACCATATTGTCGGCTCCCTGAAATTGAGCATCCTCCTCAATTTCAACTACAAGCAGTTCGCCTTCGTCAATGCTTGAAGTATCCTCATGCACTATCTGATTCAATTCTCTTAAGGGCTCTATTTTTATACCTTCTAGGCTTTTTTGAGTGCCGGTTTCGGTATTTGATACTTTATTTGTAGTGTTATTTTCGTACTGATTTGAAAACCTTAATTTGGGTTCATCCTCAAATTTAAAATCAAACTCATCGCTTGATTTCTGATTGGAATTCTTTGTATTTGTCGTGCTAGTTTTATTGTTTTTTGGAATTTTCGGAGCATTAAGTTTGCCTTTTTCTTGAGAAAAAGCTAAAAAACTAACTAGGACTGATAGAAGAGTAATATTTATAAATAATTTCATTTCATTTAGTTTATATATACAACTTAGCTAATCAAAGATTATTACTGATAAGCTAACAAAAATGTTATTTCAGGAAGTTAACATTCTTAAATAATTTCATTTATAACCCCTTCAATTTTTTTTATCGAAATATTGAAACCATAGTTATTCAGGACTTTGTTTTTCGCATTCAGCCCTAACCGGGTAATTTTTTCACTATCGAGCTTTAATATTTCGCTCGACATTTGTGCTACGTCGAGATAATCAACTTTAGAGCCACAAGTCTCATCGATAAATTCATCAGCACCACCAGTATTCTTAAAACCCAAAATAGGCTTGTCGGAGAGGGCAGCCTCCAAAACAACCAATGGAAAAGGATCTTCACGTGAGCTTACCAAAAACACATCGCTGGCGTTAATTATCTCCACAGCTTCCTTTGTCGGGCTTATCCATTTTATAGAATCTAAGATACCAAACTTATTTGCATCATATTTCAGTTGTGAAATCTGCTCTCCTTCATTTGGAATACCAATCCACAAAAAGCCAAATTTGTTACTCTTTTTAAGGGTTGCAGCAGCTATTTGCAGGAAAATATCCGGAGCTTTTCTCCAATCAGCATTCCCACATGCACAAACCCAGATTTTCTCATTGCTGAGGCCATATTTTGCTCTAAAAGCAGCTTTATCTGATTTCTTGCAAGTTTCCAGAATTTCGACATTTTCTACAAATGAATGTACAACTCGCAGCCGATTAGTGGATTTATAGAGAAAAAGATTATCCGCGACAGCCTGAGAACACGCAATAATTCTTGTGGAAAAATCGAATAGTAACTCCATTGAATTTATCGAACCATACTGTGCTATGGAGTATTGTAACTCGTGAATATGACTGATTATTGGTGCGGAAAACAAAGAATTGAGTTTAGGCAAGAGCTCAACACTTGCAATGGTGTTAAGGTAAATCAAATCTATTTGATGCCTATTTTGAATTATTTCGAAAGCAGTTTTTTTACCACCAAATAATGAATTTTTCTTTGGCTTTGTAGTTTGATTTACATAATGAACTTCAAATTGAGACTCAAGTTCAGATTTAAGATTTCCCCAGTCATTGATTACCAAAAGAATTACCTCAGTACCGCTAGCCTTAAAGTACTTCATAATACTCAACAAAAAAAGTTGAGCACCAGCCCTATTAACATCGTGACTGACGAAAAGTATTTTCTTTAATTTATTCAATATTAAATATTTGAATTAATTATTGCAGAAATTTTCTCTACAATAAAATGGTCTAAATCAGGATAGAGCGGAAGTGAGAGTACTCGGCTAGAAATATCCTCGCTCACTGGACAACTTTGGTAGTTGGTAAGATAACTTAGCTGATTAAGAGACGGATAAAAATATCTTCGTGGGAAAATATTTTCTTTATTTAAAGCTTGGATGACCTTGTGAGTTATGGCGTCACTTTCGAAAACTAGCGGATAGTATGCAAAATTATACTCTAAATTTCCCGTTTTTTCTGTTGGCTTTTGAAGGTGATTCCAGTCTAACAGACCGTCATAAATTCG
>CAMCYZ010000266.1 GCA_945885545.1 Spirosoma fluviale | reverse complement strand
ATCATCGTATTATTTTGCAGATATCGTCGAAAAAGAGTATTAGAGCAGAAAGCCATTAAAGCAATGTAAGGGCTTTCTTGATGTCTTTGAGTGAGTTAGGGTAGTTGTACCATTTGGTTGTGTATTGTAACTTTATCCTGTACGAAACCTTACACTGAAAACAATTCTCAAAAAACATAGTATGAAACATTCATGACTAAGGTTTTAGACACACAAAGAAATGATTATTTCTTAGCGTCTTTGTGCCTTAGCAGTAAACTATAAACATATGAAACAAATATTTCTTTTAGCCGTATTTTTTATATCCAATCTCAACCTAGCAATCGGACAGGTATCTAAAAATTCAGAAATATTTCTTGCCTTAAAGAAGCAAGACAGTGTTTTTTTTGAACGAAGCTTTAATCTATGCGAAATGGATTACTTAAAAAGTGCCATTCATCAGGATTTGACATTTTATCACGACCAAGCTGGCATTCAAAATAGAGAATCCTTTTTGGCGAATATAAAAAATAATATCTGTTCTGATTTGAATAAAAAACCAATTAGAAAAGTAATTGAAGAAAGTTTGGAAGTATATCCCATGTATAATGAGGGTGTAATTTATGGAGCTGTACAAACTGGAATTCACGACTTTTATATTAGAGAATCTAATAAAGCAGATATAAAAACAAGCACTGCGAAGTTTATCCATTTGTATTTGTTGGTAAATGGTAATTGGTTACTTAAAGAAGTTATTAGTTTTGACCATAAATAAATGGAAAAGAGACAAGGGCATTCAAGCCTTTAACTTTCAGATAATCAAACACTCAAGCATTGTACTATATTTACATTTTTCGATAAAATGAGAAGCCAAACCTTAGAGAAATCTAAGGTTTTTTTTGTTTCGAAAATTTCTTGATTACTTCGCATTGAAAATCTGCTGTAGTTTTAAATTAAACCGCAAAGGTTTGTTTCCTCTATCTTATATTGAGTTTTTTCACTATTTTCGCTTTCCAATTAACCAATGAACCAATGAAAATTTTAAAATCGCTAATATTATCAGGTATACTTGTTTTGTCCATTTACTCAGAAATAATCGCACAGGAAATCGTAAAAAGAGACCCAATAATCTCCACATTTATTGGCCAAATATCTAGCGACAGCCTAAGTGCCTATGTAAAAAAACTCGTGACTTTTGGCACTAGAAGTACCCTCAGCGATACCAAAGACCCGAAAACAGGCATTGGTGCTTCACGAAAATGGGTTCTGAACAAATTCCTTGAATTCTCCAAAAAATCTGATGGTAGAATGACGGCTTATCTCGACAAATGGACACTTGAGCCAGATGGGAGACGCATAGACGCCAAAATAGAAATGGAAAACGTGATGGCCGTAATGAAAGGCACCGACCCAACTGATAACCGCATTTTTATGGTGAGTGGCCACATCGACAGCCGAGTAACAGACGTAATGAACCGTACATCAGATGCTCCCGGAGCCAACGACGACGGTAGCGGCACGGTAGCCGTGATAGAATTGGCAAGGGTTTTGGCCGCTTCAAAATTTCCAGCAACGGTGATTTTCACTGTTTTTAGTGGTGAAGAACAAGGACTTTTAGGAGCAAATTATCTTGCAAAAAAAGCGAAGGCCGAAAATTGGAATTTGGTGGCTTTGCTGAACAACGACATCATGGGCAGCAACAATTCCAACGAAACCAATATTATAGACAACACCAGAGTCAGGGTTTTTAGTGAAGGAATTCCAGCCTATGAAACCGACAAAAAAGTAGGTGCCATCAGACAATTTGGCTATGAAAACGATGGACACTCTCGTCAAGTGGCCCGATATGTGAAAGAAATAGGTGAGCGATATGTGGACAATCTCGAAGTGGTGATGATTTACAGAAACGACAGATTTCTGCGTGGTGGAGACCATACGCCGTTTGTAAGCGAAGGTTTTGCTGCGGTGAGAATGTCTGAAATGAACGAAAACTTCCTACACCAACATCAAGACCTAAGAATAGAAAACGGGGTAGAATATGGCGACCTACATAAATTTATGGACTTTGAATATTTGAGAAAAAACGTGGCCGCAAACCTTGCCACTTTGGCCAATTTAGCCTCCGCACCAGCCGTACCCGAGGATGTAATGATAGACGTGCAAGGCCTCGGCAATGCTACCAACCTACATTGGTCGGCACCAAAACAAGGCAAAGCTGCAGGATACTACGTATTGATGCGTGAAACCCACCAGTCGTTTTGGCAAAAAAAATTTTACACCGAAAACCTCGAACTCAAGCTTCCCTACTCCAAAGACAATTACATTTTTGCGGTACAAGCCGTGGGAGCCAAAGGCCATGAAAGTTTGCCTGTTTTGCCGAGGGTGAATGCTGCTAGGAGGAATTAAGGGGGAGAAAAAAAAGCTAATTTAATGAAGTAAATACTACTATTTAATTTGCGTTTATTGATTAAAAAAATCAAGATTTACTACTAATTTCTATTATCGCAGACATTAAAACCCAAAACTTTCAATGCGATATCTTTTTATGCGGCCAAAAATGATCGTGCACAGGTTAGTTTTGTGCATCAGGCCAATCGCTTGTTCCATAAGGTGGCGGGCATGACATAAAAAGAATTTGACAACCTAATAAACACCAGCAAAGAATTATCATTTCAGCTTAAACCCAAAACACACAAAGATTTAATTATCAATACATTTAGATGGTTAGGCCGAAAAAAAATGGCATGGAGGATATTAATACCCCATGCCATTTTCGCAAAAAACTAACCATCAAACTTTCGGCCCGGCAGCAATAATCGCCTCCGAACTTCCTTCCTCAAATTTCTTAAAGTTTTCTACAAATAAGCCCGCCAAGTGTTTGGCTTGAGCTTCGTAAGCAGCTTTATCAGCCCAAGTATTAGACGGAATCAGCAATTCAGAAGGTACTTCTGGACAAGAAGTAGGTATTACAAAGCCAAATCTTTCGTCTTTGACCGTTTCCACATTTTCAAAAGCTCCGCTATGAATAGCATGGATAATGGCTCTAGTGTACTTTAGTTTTATACGGCTACCTACTCCATAAGCACCGCCAATCCAACCCGTATTCACCAACCAAACTTTGGAATCGTGTTTTTTGATTTTTTCGGCCAAAAGTTCCGCATATTTACTCGGATGCCACACCATAAACGCCGCACCAAAACACGCCGAAAACGTGGCCTGAGGCTCTGTTACGCCCATTTCGGTACCCGCAACTTTCGCGGTGTAACCACTGATAAAATGATACATACTCTGCTCGGGACTGAGTTTCGCCACAGGCGGCAACACACCATAAGCATCTGCCGTCAAGAAAATCATATGGTTCGGATGTCCACCAATACAAGGAATCTGGGCATTCGGAATATATTCAATCGGGTATGCAGCCCGTGTATTTTCAGTAATGCTAGCATCTGTATAATCTACTTCGGAGGTTATTGGGTCAAGTACCACATTCTCCAAAATTGTCCCAAACTTAATGGCATTAAAAATCTCTGGCTCCTTTTCAGCTGAAAGGTCTATGGCCTTGGCATAGCATCCGCCCTCAATGTTGAACACGCCGTCGTCGGACCAACAGTGTTCGTCGTCGCCAATCAGTTTTCTATCAGGATCGGCCGAAAGCGTGGTTTTGCCGGTACCACTTAGGCCAAAGAAAAGTGAAACATCTGAGTTTTGATTACCCATATTGGCCGAACAGTGCATGCTCATGATGCCTTTTTTGGGCATAATGTAATTCATAACCGTGAATACGCCCTTTTTCATTTCTCCCGCATACTCGGTGCCGAGAATCACAAACTCTTTACGCTCAAAACACAAATCAACACTTGTGCGGGAGTTCATGTGCGAAGTAAAGGTATTGGCTGGAAATTCTCCGCCATTATATATTACATAATCAGGTTTTCCAAATGTGGCTAATTGCTCTTGTGTTGGTCTGATGAGCATGTTGTGCATAAAAAGTGCGTGGTACGGTCGGGTACAAATCACACGTACTTTTATCTGATATTTTGGATCCCAACCTGCAAAACCATCTACCACATAAATTCTGGTACGGGTATTGAAATAATCGATGGCTCTTTGTCTATTGATATCGAAAGTGTGTTCGTCCATTTTTATATTCACGTTGCCCCACCAAATGTCGTTTACGCTTTCAGAGCGTTCGATGATACGCTTGTCTTTTGGGCTGCG
>CAMCYZ010000265.1 GCA_945885545.1 Spirosoma fluviale | reverse complement strand
GGCACTCATGCACCCCCGCAGCTTTTTCGAGTGATTCTTTGCCTTCGGTGTAGGAGAAATAGGCAATGCCGAGGGCTCCGATGGCATCTATGTAGGCAAATGAGGTGAGGTAATACACAAAGCTTGAGCCAAGCAGCACCATGGACATGTACATGCATACTCTTGCACAGTTGGCGTCTGAAATGATGGCGTCGGATTGGAGGGCTTTCCCTACTTTTATCTTTTGTTGTATCAAATACCACATAAATCCAATAGAAATACTGGCAATTATTACGCCCGGAAGGGTATTTTTGGGCTCGTGTTTTTCGAAGATGCTCCATGCGGCGGTAAGTATCAAAAGTACGGCCAAGGCATACAAGCAAAATCCTGTAATTCGGAGTGCTTTTTTCTCAAACTCAGAGGTGTGGCTGTCTGTATTTCGCTCTATTCTACGCACCATCACCAATATGCCGATGCTCGAAATCATCTCTATGAAACTATCCACCCCAAAGCCAAACAGCGAAAGAGTTTCTTCTTCAAAACCAAAAAAAGTACTTACTAAGCCTTCTAATAAGTTATAAATGATGGTAAACCACGACAACAGCGTGGCGGTCTTATAATATTTGTTCAACGAAACTTCCATGTTCAAAATTAAGTTTTTTCATAATACAAGAGTGAATCAAAAAGGAATTATTTATTTTTGATAAATTTTAAAAATGTCTTCCTCCCCTTCTCCTCTGTAGAAGGGGTCGGGGGATGAGGTTGAACAATGCCAAACTGTAACAAAAGATCGTATTCGACCGAAAACCTAGCTCTAGATGCTTTAATAGAGGCTCGTATTCGGTTTGTGCAGAATTCTTCTGTAACAGTCTATCAGTGTGAGGTTTGTGGGCTGTGGCATTTGACGTCACGGGGGAATGTTCACCCACGATTGGCTAGGGAGTTGGAGTCGGGAAATGTGGAGAAAAGTAGGTTGGCGTATCAGTGGGAGAAGAAATTGGGGTATTGAGTTTTCTTTGTACCACGGAGTTTCACGGAGTTTTGCACGGAGGTTCACAGATTTTATATTACCGAAATATAAAACCTTTGCGACTCTGCGGCTTTGCGAGAAATAATTTTTAAAACAAAGAACCCTATCGTCTTTGCGTCTCTGCGGCTTTGCGAGAAATTAATTTTGAATCATTGAACCCTTGCGTCTTAGCGAGTTTGCGGTAAAAAATATAAATAAGGAATTTGGAGTTTGTAGCTATAGATTTTGAAACCGCCACTTGGCACAAAAATTCTGCTTGTGCCGTGGGTATTGTGCATGTCAAAAACGAGAAAATTGTGGAGGAATTCTATACACTCATACAACCTCCAGGTAACGATTACTTGTACCACAACACCAAAGTACACGGTATTACGGCCAAGGATACCCTCGCAGCACCGACTTTTGAGGAGATTTATCCCAAACTGAAATCACTCCTGCAAGGCAAAATGGTGGTGGCTCACAATGAGTCTTTTGATAGAAATGTGTTGTATCATACCATGGAATCTTATGGGCTCAACTATTCCGACCTCCAGATAAAATCTCGCTGGGAATGCACAGTGAAGATTTTCAGGAAAAAAGGAAATTTCAAAGTCAATCTAGCCGCCTGTTGTGACAGATACGATATTCCGCTGGATCACCACAATGCACTTTCTGATGCTCGGGCATGTGCCAAGCTTTATTTGATTCATAAAATGCCCTTGTTTAATTAGACTGAGCCGTGTTTTTGGAACACAGATGATACAGATACAAGTAGCACGGATTTTTATGGATTTTTTTGTTTAATGTATAACCAAGAAAAAGTATTCTTTGTTAAGTGTCTCTTAATTAGAGGACTGGGTTTTTAGATTTCTTCTTGATTATAAAAGGCGTAAATTGCAGTGTATTATAAAATTACAGAATGAACGAAAAAAAAATTATAGAACGTAGCGGTGGCGTTTGCGAATTGTCAGGAACATTAGATAATCTACAGATTTATGAAGTGAGCCACGCTCCAAACGACTCCAACGATTCTTTTGCTTATATCTGCGAAACCTGCATAGAGCAAATAGTGGACAAAAACTCCACGGATGCTAATTTTTGGAGATGTCTTAACGACAGCATGTGGAGTGAAGTACCGGCCGTAAAAGTGTTGGCTTGGAGAATGTTGGACAGACTAAAATCGGAAGGCTGGCCAGGAGATTTGTTGGATATGCTTTATCTAGACGAAGAAACTTTAGCTTGGGCACAAGCAGGTGCAGATCAGCCTGAAGGCGAAGGTGATCCCGTTCACAAAGACAGCAACGGAGTACTGTTGGCCGATGGCGACACCGTGGTTTTGACTAAAGACCTCAACGTGAAAGGAACCACTTTCACCGCGAAACGTGGTACGGCAGTAAGAAACATCAGGTTAGTAGACGATAACCCCGAACACATTGAAGGCAAAGTAAATGGAACACAGATAGTAATTTTAACGAAGTTTACGAAGAAGTCTAGTTAATTTATAAAAATTTTGAAATAAGCAGATTAGAGGTGTAAAAGTCTACAATCTGCTTTTTTATTTAAACACAATCGGCATGTGGTAATAGCAACGGGCATTTCGGTAATTCACTTGTCCGGGTATCCATTTGGGCATTAGTTTTATGACTCTTTTGGCTTCTTCATCGCATGTTGGGCATAAGCTTCGCAAAATTTCTATATCGCCGATGGAGCCATCTTTTTCTATTACAAACCTCAAATTCACTCTTCCTTTTTTGGTGGTCAAGGTTTCGTTGATATTCTCAGAAATGAATTTGTACAATTCAATTAGACCGCCTATGTATTCTGGACTTTTATCAACACCGATAAAAATTATATCATTGGGGTGATCGTTTGGATTTTTGAGGGTGTCAGAAATAACCTCATTTCCAAAACATAAGGATGTCATGAAACAGAAATAGAATAGCAGTAGGAGCCTATTTCTTCTCATCAGTTTTGATAAAATTCGGTTTGGTTATGATCAAAATAACGCCGTCTTTGGCTCTTGGGCCGTAAGCTTTGATAGCTTCTTCGCCTCTAAGGACACTTACACTCTCTATTGAATTTGGACTGACGAAGTCGATTTTTTTATCCAAAATCTCTACGTTATTGACAAAAATCAACCCTTTTTCTAAATAAGTGTTGTTGCCTTTAATGTTGATTTGTGTCGCTGTTTTCGTGTCCCTATTTAAACCAATCACGGAAGGTCTATTTGATTCACCTGATTGTTGAGAAGTTTCTTGAGGTGCATATCCAACTACCACGACTTCTTCTCCCTCAAGTTCTTTTTTGCCTCCATCCAGCTTAAAATTGATAGGTAAATTAAAATATACCGAAACAGGTTTGCCATTTTGCTCAGCTGGTCGCCAATTGGGCATATTTTGAATTATTCTTATGGCTTCATTATCAAGTTCAGGGCTGACACTTTTTATTATGTTGATATTGTCAATTTTACCATCGGATTTTATGACGAATTTAACATAAACTTTACCTTGCTTGTTGGCTTTTTGTGCCTCGCTCGGATACCTGATGTTTTCACCAAGATATTTGTACATGGCAGTTGTACCTCCAGGGTATTCAGGGTTTTGCTCAACAATCGTAAAAATTTCTGTAACTAAAGATGGTTTTGAAGTATCGGATTTAATTTCGACTTTAGGTAAATCTGTTGAGTTTTTTGTTACATTTTTTGACGGGCTTTCTTCTAGTTTGGTTAATATAACTTCCAATTTTGGACTATCTACCACCGTAAACGAACTTATAGCCAACATCACAAAGAAGGCAGGTGCCAAAAGGCCAAATTTCAGTAGAGCTGTTTTTTTAGAAGGATTTTTTGATAACATGATGATTCTTGATTTAAGTGTTGAATGATTAAAAAAATGTTGGGTGAATATAGTAGCGGGCTGAATACTAAACTGTTTGCTTACTAAGAGACTGGCATAAGTTACCTTGTCTTGGGCAATTTTACTGGCCTCTTCGTCGGCTAAAAATTCATGGATAATAGCGATAGATTTCTTGTAGAAATAGATAATCGGATTAAACCAAAAGACAATTTGCAGCATTTCAAAGAATATCAAGTCTAAGAAATGCTTTTGCTTTACATGAATATCCTCGTGTCGAAATATGACAGACTTTTGCTCTAAATGATTGTCGATGAATATTTTACCAAGAAAAGAAAAAGCCGTTCCTTTGGTGTTTTTGTTTGATTTTAACCACAAAATAGTTTTCCTTATTCTG
>CAMCYZ010000264.1 GCA_945885545.1 Spirosoma fluviale | reverse complement strand
TCCGATAGAAGCGGGAGGCCGCCCCGGCAAGTTTGGCCAAGGCAAAAGAGGATATGGAATGGATAAAATCAGAGCCAAACTAAAATCAACTAGTGAAGCATGGGTTGCGATGATCGTCTTGGTACTAAACCTGGTCAAAATGGCTGGGCGGGTACCGCTCGCCCTAGTTTTTCAGTACAGGCTTTGGGTAAAAAAAATCAACCAGCAAATGACTTCGCTGGCTAATTTTAACAATATTTGTACTTCTCCAAGATTCATCAGTTAAACTTGAGTTTTTCAGCAGACCCTAAGTAGTTTTTTGAAATACATAAAATTGGGGTTTGATAATTAAATTTTGGGGAAAGGATCGTTGAATTTGCCATTGGATTCCATAAGCTTGATTTCTTCTTCAGTGCAAAGACACTTTTCTAGTTCTTGACATATTATTTCTTCATTGAGATCTTGGCCAATGATGACCAACTCATTTTGACGGTCGCCAAAACGTTTATCCCAGCGACTTTCTATTTGTGCTTGGTTATTTAAGAATGAAGCGTATTGCGATCTTTCTTTGAAAGACATGCTTGCCCACCAAACTCCGGCACTTTCGGCACGAAGTGATCCACCTGCTTGGCTCCAATTCAGGGCATCGTTGGGCCGAGAGGCAATCCAAAACAGACCTTTGGAACGAATAATACCTGCATGCCATTCTTCTCCAATATAATTCCAAAAACGGTCGGGGTGAAACGGACGCTTGTCTCTGAAAACAAAACTGCTAATACCGTATTCTTCCGTTTCGGGAGTATGGGCAATTCCCTTGTCTCTATTTTCCAATTCCTG
Organism: Spirosoma fluviale; assembly: GCA_945885545.1. Taxonomy (GTDB): domain Bacteria; phylum Bacteroidota; class Bacteroidia; order Cytophagales; family Spirosomataceae; genus Leadbetterella; species Leadbetterella lacustris. The sequence goes on along the minus strand of CAMCYZ010000264.1, from coordinate 3,459 downwards.
AATCCAACCTGCTGAATTTTCGGCTTTTTCAAAATCGAAAAGCTTGGTATTGAGCAAATTGCTGGGTGGAATTTTTCCAAAACTCGATTCAATAATTTGAGCTACAGGATTAAGCGATTTGATAATAGATTTTAGCTCTCCTAACTGAAATGGTGTCACCAAATCAGTTTTATTGAGAATTATGATATCGGCAAACTCAATTTGATCGGTCAAAAGATTAACTATGGTTCGTTGGTCATTGGGGTCATCGTTTAGTTTTTTTGTCCAAACTGTTTCGGCAGATCCAAAGTCTCTTCCAAAATTAAAGGCATCTACCACAGTTATCATGCTATCGATATACGACCATTTGGATAGATCTATGCCATTTTCTTCATCTACAAAGCTGAAGGTTTGGGCCACGGGTACTGGCTCAGAAATACCTGTGGACTCAATTAGCAAATAGTCAAATCTGTTTTCTTTGGCCAATTTTTCTACTTCTATCATAAGGTCTTCTCTGAGCGTACAACAGATACAGCCATTGCTCATTTCCACGAGTTTTTCTTCGGTTCTTGATAAGGTATTCTCCTTTTCTACAAGGGCTGCATCCACATTTACTTCGCTCATGTCATTCACAATTACAGCTACTTTTAGGCCTTCTTTATTGTGCAGAATATGGTTCAGAAGGGTTGTTTTGCCAGCACCCAAAAATCCTGAAAGTACAGTTACAGGTAGTTTATTCATGACTACATTTTTTACAATATCTAAGATTATATAGGTGGCCAAGTATTAGGCCCAAGCTAGCTACATAGCTTATTTCATGTAGTAGGTGGTATTCGTCTTCAAACAGTATACACACAGTAAGGAGTCCAAAGCTAAACCAGATTATTCCAAGGGCTAGCCGACTATCGGTATGATTGCTCGCTTCATAAGCCGCAAAAAAACTAATTAGCAAAAACAAATACGAGACCTCGTGCCACCAAGAAAAGTTGGAGGCTATGAAAATGAGAAAAGGTGTGAATAAGCAATGCACCACACAAAGTGATGCACTTGCTATTCCTAACCAATCAGAAGTAAGTTTTTCTTTCATATTTGCAACAATGTTGCAAATATAAATACACAAATGAATTAAATGCAACAATGTTGCATAAATATTTAGTTAAATTGAATTAGGCTGGCGTCGTCTAAGATGTAGTTGAGGTCATCTACATTGTCGTGGTTAAGTCTGAACTTGCCTTTAACGGTGATAATTTGGTCTGTTTTGAAGCGGTTTTTGGTGGTAAAATTGAGCTGAAGGATGGATTCTGGCCCAGAACCACCACAAAAGAAACAGGCCGCCATGGGTTTAGCAGAAAGCACGTAGAGGTTTTGACTGACCGGAATCACATAGCCTTTTATCTCTACATATTTTCCTTCTAGTTTTTGAAGTGAAGCTCCGAAGGTGGGGTAGAGGAAGTCCAGTTCGTATTCCTTGTTGAATTTCTTCGTGAATTTTACATCTTTCAGTGTACCCCAAGTTATTTTTTGGATACTTGATTCTTGCGAATACCCTCTAAAGACAATAATTATTAGAATTAGAACAAATTTTATTTTTGGCATAAAAGAATTTGTATTTTTGCAACAGTGTTGCAAAAATAAGTATTATTATGAAAATCAGCAGACTATTCTATCTTTTTGTTGTGACACTTGGATGCTCAAGTCCGAAAGTCGAATTGACTGAGGCCAACAAAATTCACTTGGAAAATGCCGCTCTCTTTGAAATCTTGGAAAATAAATTGGATAGTTTACACAAAGTCGGTACAAGAGAAAATCTAAAAATGGATATTCAAAACCTTATGCATGAATTAGAAGAACTAGAAGAAAACATGGTGGAAGTGCCTGGCTTTGAACATGAACACCATCATGAAGGCCATAACCACAGTCACGAGACACCCATTAACTATACAGATGATCAGATTTTGGCCATACAAAAAGAAGTCAAATCTGAACTTTTAAAGATAAAAGTCAAGGTGGAAAATTTTAAATAGCTCAGTCAGGCCGAAATCATCTGCCACAATAAATCAAAAGTATCGGAAATAATTTGTTCTCTTTTGCTATCTTTTGGCTCTGAAATAATCAAATGTTGATTGATACTGAATGTATGTCCACTTATGAGTGTGAACAGTATTTCCAAATCTAAATTCTTTAAAATGCCCTCATTCACAGCATTTTGTAAAAGTTCTTTTAGTGGTTTTACATATTTTTGGATTTCGTCTTCGGCTATTTTTTTAAGGTAAGGTGAGGAATTAAACTGCTCCATGAACTTGAATTCGGCTATATGCTCTTTAGCCCAATTCAGCGTTGTGGTGTAGTATTTTTTTAGAATTTTTTCAAAATCACTCTCTTGTGCAATGCTTTCGTTAATTTCACATGCCAACTCACTTTTGATATGCAGATAAAGAGCCACCACCAACTCGTCTTTGGTTGGGAAAAAATAGAATAGCGTTCCGCTCGAAATACCCGCTTCTTTGGCGATTTTGCTAGTAGGAGTATTGTGGAATCCGAATTCCACAAAGAGCTTTAAAGCGGCTTCTAATACTTTTGCTTTTTTGTCCATTACCATTCTACTTTACACTTTTCCACCATTCAGTAAACGCTTGGTTGGGATTGTTGAGGTCCACTTTTTCACCAATCATGGGAGTTACGAGGTTCAGATTTTCGGTTTTATTGTTCTCAACGATTTTGTTCAGTGGTTCATCCCAAGCGTGGTTGGCTATAGCAAACTTTGACGAGTGAACTGGAAACAAACGCTTGGTTTTTAAATCTTTAGCTGCTTGCAAAATCTCGTGGGGCATGAGGTGAATGTGTTTCCAACTTTTGTTATATTGTCCATTTTCAAGAATAGCCAAATCAAATGGGCCATATTTTTCGCCGATTTCGGCAAAGTGTTTGTCGTAACCACTGTCTCCCCCTAAAAACAAATTTTGACTCGGTGTTTTGAGCACAAATGAGGTCCATAAAGCTTGGTTTCTTTTAAACATCCTTCCAGAAAAATGGCGACATGGAGTTAAGGTGACCTTAAATCCATTTCCTAGATCAATGTTCTCATACCAGTCTTTTTCAATGATGATATTTGGGTTGTATCCCCAATATTCGAGGTGTTCAGCTGTTCCTAGGGCGGTGATTACTGTTTTGACTTTTGATTTTAGCTTTAGGATTGTTTTGTAATCGAGGTGGTCGTAATGATCGTGCGAAATGAAGAGGTAATCTATTTCAGGAAAATCCTCCACAGCATACTTATCAGTACCCGCAAAGGCTTTGGTAGTAAAACTTAGAGGTGAGGCATTTCCGCTAAGTACTGGGTCGATAAGGATTTTTTTGCCGTCGATTTGAATGAAATATGAAGAATGCCCAAACCACACCAAGGCGTTCTCATTGGGGTTTAAATGCTTCAGGTCGGTTTTATGGGCTGGAATATTGACCTCAGGTTGTTGGCCTTTTTTG
>CAMCYZ010000263.1 GCA_945885545.1 Spirosoma fluviale | reverse complement strand
ATGTCGGCGACAGGAAACTGCTTTTTCAATTTGGCTGATGTTAATTTCGGAGAAATTGAGTCAATTTTTGTTTTGTAATTGTCTATTTGGTCTACCACATAACCCAATTCTTCGGTCATATTGAAAAGTTTCATGGCCGTTTCATATTGCACCTTGCGATCGTCTGCCGTATGTATCGACTTTGGATTCGCTATCAAATCCAGCTTACTTTCATAGGTTTTTGCTCCTTTAGTAACCTTTACTTTGTAAGTTCCCGGCAGTACTGTTGGGCCTTGAAAGCCTCCGAAAACCAAAGTTTTTCCTTTGGCCACTTTTGGTGGTTTTAGGCTGTAGTTCCAATCTACATAGTTGATGCCTTTTGATTTACCAGGTGCCAAGTCAGCAATTTTCTTGTCGTTTTGATCAAAAATTTCTAGAGACATTTTACCAAAAGTATGTCTACTTTTCAAGAAATATACAATTTGAGCCAGAGAACTAGGATTTTCTCCAACAAATTCTCCCATTCGAGCATATCCACCAAATGCTCCAGATTCGGCCATTTTGGTTGGTTTTGTGGTAAAGAAATGTAGGTCTTTGGCTATTATTTCCTTGGTTAACTGACGCAAGGGTGAAATGTCGTCCACGATAATTACGCCTCTACCATGTGTAGCCATCACCAAAGCATCTTCGGTAGGGTGTAGGGCAATCCAGTGTACGGCAACTGGTGGCATATTGTTTTTAAATTGTGACCAATTTTGTCCACCATCGATAGTTACATAAAGTCCGCCTTCTGTGCCTAAAAACAGCAAGTTAGGGTTTTTGTAGTCTTCTTTGATATTTCTTACGAAAGATTTCAAATCTGGTGAAACGATAGATTTCCAGGTTTTACCAGCGTCTGTAGTTTTGTAAACGTAAGGTTTAAAATCTCCGCTTGTGTAACCTGTAAAAACTGCATAAGCCGTATTTTTATCAAAACTGCTCGGCTCAATAAAATATGCCCATGTGTTTTTTGGAAGGTTCGGGATATTGGTCGTTACGTTTGTCCAAGTTTTTCCACCATCTTGGGTAAGCTGTACATTTCCGTCGTCTGTACCCACCCAAATGATGTTTTGGTCCAATGGAGATTCGTTTATTGCAAAAATGGTACAGTGATTTTCAGCACCTGAATTATCCATACTCAGGCCACCAGAGTTTTCTTGCTGCTGTTTGGCAGGGTCATTGGTGGTTAAATCTGCTGAAATTTTAACCCAAGTTTCGCCTCTATCGTCTGACTTGTGTAAAAACTGACTACCTACATAAAGTCTATCCGGATTGTGCTGACTTGTAGTGATAGGCGTATTCCAGTTGAACCTAAACTTAGGGTCATTGGCTTCGGGGAATGGTTTGATGGTTTTGGCAGAGTTTTTTTCTAGATTTATTCTCCAAATGTTTTCAGCACCTTGCATTTCTGAGTACACAATGTTTGGGTCTTTCGGATGAGGAAATGTACGGAAGCCGTCACCGGCACCTACCGAAATCCAATCACGGTTTTCTATTCCACCCGCTTTTGACGTGGGGCCTATCCATGAACCGTTGTCTTGTAAGCCGCCATACACTTTAAATGGCGTTTGGTTGTCAACCGCCACTTGGTAAAATTGAGAAATAGGCAAACCTTTGGACATATCCCAGATGGTACCGCCGTCGTAGGAACGATAAAAACCACCATCATCACACAAATATATTCGATTGGAATCGTGTAAGTCAAACCAAAAATCATGTACATCGGCATGAATTCCGCCACCAATGTCTTTGAATGTTTTTCCACCGTCTCTACTCAAAGAGCCATTCAAGCCGGCTTTGAGTACGATATCAGGGTTTTTAGGGTCAACTACAATTCTTGAAAAATAGAAAGGACGTACCACCAAACCAAAATCACCATTGGTGCGTTTCCAACTGGATCCTGCGTCCTCAGATCTGTATAGGCCTTTATCAGCATCTTTTTCAGATTCTATAACAGCGTACAGGATATTTGAATTAGAAGGTGCCGCTGCAATGGCGATTCTACCTAATTTGCCCGTAGGAAAACCATTATGAATTTTGTTCCAGGTTTTGCCGCCGTCTGTTGTCTTGTACAATGCACTACTTTCGCCTCCTGAACTAAAAGAGTATGCCGTTCTACGGAACTCCCAGAAAGAGGCATACATGATGCTTGGATTTTTAGGGTCCATTACCAAATCAGAACACCCCGAAGTTGGATTTAGATAAAATATTTTTTCCCAAGTTTTACCTCCATCTGTTGTTTTGTAAACGCCTCGGTCTTGACTATCGCTCCACAGTGCACCCAAAACACCCACAAACACTTCGTTTGTATTGTTTGGATTTACTTTAATTGAGCTAATTCTCTCAGAATTGACCAAGCCCATGTTAGTCCAGTTTTGTCCGCCGTCGGTTGTTTTGTAAATACCGTCACCGATAGTTACAGAGTTTCTAGTCCATATTTCCCCGGTACCCACCCAAATTACTTGGTCCGGATTTTTTGGGTCAACTGTAACTGCACCAATAGATTGGTTGTGTTTGTCGAATATTGGGTTGAACGTAACGCCTCCATCCCCAGTTTTCCAAACACCACCTCCAGCAGCACCTGCGTACAACACTTTGTTGTTGGTTGGATGGCCTTCAATGTCAGTTATTCGACCACTCATCAATGCGGGGCCAATATGCCTAGCTCGCATGGAGCCAAAAATCTCGTCACCTTTTATAGGTAAGGCTTCTTGGGCAAAAACACCCAAGTGTAAACAAAATAGGAAACCTAATAATGTAGATATTTTCATAGTTTGATGTATAAAAAAAGCCTCATTTAAAGCTTTAAATGAGGCTAGGTCTGTAATAAATATTAATCTATTGGAAACGCAAATTCTTTGTTGTCAATGGCTACATTCATCTCAATTTTCTCCATTGTCATCGAAAACATCTCTTGACCGTTTACTTTTTGGGTTACGGTAAAAGGGAAAAATAAGCCGTTTACTTCTTGGTAATCACTCATTAAAGATTCTATGGCCACATCTTTCATTTGCCCTTTTTTACCTACTGAGCGGTTCATGATAATTACACCGTTTTCTTTATCGAAAAAATAATAGCTAAAATCCTCTTCTTCTTTTCCGTCCACTTTGATAGGCTTTTTGGTCAATTTAACTTTGTAGCAGTCTGTTCCTTCTACCTTTTCTTCACCATCTAGGGCAATGCTATAGCCTTTAGCTTTGTAGTCAAGAAACGGATCTGGGAAGTCCAAAGATTTGGCTGCATTCTCGCTGTCTTCTGCTTCGCCTTTTTCCGCTTTCATAGTCATAAAACTGGTTTTCCACATTTCTTTTCCATCAAACGCCGAAATCGTTATGTTTTTGCCTTGGAAATTGATGGACTGTTTGGTAAGATTTGGGGCTTTTTGCAGGCTAGTAATCGGAAATTCCATTCCGCCTTGTTTGCCTTTCGCAATCATTTTTACGGATTTTACTTCAGCCCATTTAGCTGCTCCACCCGTAACTTCAAAATACTTGTTAATGATATCATCGGCAGTTTGAGCCTGTGCGATAGTAGCCACAAAAGTTAAAGCTAACGCAAACAAAAGTCTAGTTGTTTTTTTCATTTATATAGAAATTAAATTTTGTTATAAAGTTATTAATAGTTCGAAATATCACGCCTTCAATTGGTACAAACGGTTTTTTTCTTATTTGAGTTTTAAAAATCAATATCTCCAACTTGTAAGGTCTTTACCGGCAGGGGTAGTTTTTTTCATGTCTTCTGCCCATTTGGGTATAAACATTCTGTGATAACGTAGTCTGCTAATATAGTTGGGCTGGGTGTGATCGCCATTCCAGCAATGTTCTGCTCGGTCGCCATAATCCACTTCACCTTCGTAGGCTGGGCTATTTAGGTTTTTGAGTTCTTCCTCTGCCAAATAAACTGCGTTGTTGAGGTAAAAATTATCCATATCGCCACAGTAAATTCTGATTTTCCCACGCCATTTATCGCCATATTTGGGCCAGTCGCGTTTCAAAATATAGGTTAAATCGTAGTTTTCTTTCCAATGTTCAGCTACTTTCTTGTTTATTACTCCAGTCTTTTTATCCCATATAGGTTCAGGGTAGCCGTCTTTGCCAACAGGCGAATAAACGGCCTCCCAAATGTCCCATTGCTGCCCTCCACGTGATTTTGTTCCAATTGCTAACTCTCTCATATTCATGTCTTTGAGTGTAGCTGAAATTTGACCAAGATAATTGCGGTGGCCAGGCCTTAAGGTTGGTTTGAATTCGCTTTCGTAGTA
>CAMCYZ010000262.1 GCA_945885545.1 Spirosoma fluviale | reverse complement strand
ATTCGATTGTATTTTAAAAACTAAAATGAAATTTTTCCCTTGTAAAGTTGAGAAACTGGAAATATCAAATCCCAATTCTCTCCCCAAACTACATTTCCACTCTCAATTTTAAATTTTTGGAAATTTTCTATCTCCTTATATTTATTGTATTGAGGATGAGAATGCTTTTTAAGAAAACTTTCAAAATCCACTACTTTGGAACTCCCATCGTTGAAATTTACTTTCAACAAATAAGAACTCTGATAATCTGCACTAATGACATCAACTGTCTTCATATCTTTTTAGAAATTTTCTCTAATTTAATTTCTGTTTTATATACAAAAAAGTCAACCCATTTTCTTACAATTTCCTTCGCATAAACATTGACGAAGTCTTGTGCATTTTTTAAATCAGCTTGTTCCAAATGTTCTCTTCCTCTGAATTTTCGCTTTTTAATTTCTTTTACCTCTTGATTTTCTATGATAATCTCAAACACCGTTTCTTTGCCTGCATGAACATGAATGGGTTCGTGTTCGTTAGAATAAAAGAAAAACGCAATGTTCAGATATCCCTAAATCTTCGGCATTATGAAGCGTACTTCTTAGCCAAGTCTTTTCCGAAAGATATGATATAATCAGTATCTTCTTTCTCCATTTTACCTTTCGAAAGATTTTCGATGATAGCTGGCTTGGTTGATTTCAAGATAGTCAAGAACTCAGTTTCGTACTCTTTCACTCTTGTAACTGGCACTAAGTCCATGATACCGTTGATAGATCCGAAAATGATGGCTACTTGGTCACCCACTGGGCTTGGCTGATATTGTCCTTGCTTCAAAATCTCTTGGTTACGACGACCACGCTCAATTACCAATTTGGTAGCGGCGTCAAGGTCTGAACCGAACTTAGAGAAAGCTTCCAATTCACGGAACTGGGCTTGGTCAAGTTTAAGTGTACCTGCCACTTTTTTCATTGACTTGATCTGGGCATTACCACCCACACGCGATACCGAGATACCCACGTTGATAGCTGGACGAATACCTGCGTTAAACAAGTTAGACTCCAAGAATATCTGTCCGTCGGTAATAGAGATTACGTTGGTAGGAATATAGGCCGATACGTCACCCGCTTGTGTTTCGATGATTGGAAGGGCTGTTAATGAACCGCCACCTTTAACTTTTCCAACCAATGAAGGCGGAAGGTCGTTCATCGCCTGAGCGATTTTGTCTGACTGGTTGATTTTAGCGGCACGCTCCAACAATCTTGAGTGAAGATAGAAAACGTCTCCTGGATATGCCTCACGACCTGGTGGACGACGAAGCAATAGAGAAACTTCACGATAAGCAACGGCTTGTTTAGACAAGTCGTCATATATAACTAAGGCCGGACGACCTGTATCTCTGAAATACTCACCAATAGCTGCACCTGTAAATGGAGCAAAGAATTGCATTGGAGAAGGGTCAGATGCTCCGGCGTTTACGATTACCGTGTAATCCATAGCTCCGTAACGTCTCAAAGTTTGCTCAACCGCCTTCACGGTAGAGTTTTTCTGACCACAAGCTACATATATACAATATACTGGCTCTCCTTTGTCGAAGAATTCTTTTTGGTTGATGATGGTATCGATACAAACGGCAGTTTTACCCGTTTGACGGTCACCGATAACCAACTCACGCTGACCACGACCGATTGGAATCATCGCGTCCACCGCCTTGATACCTGTTTGAAGAGGCTCAGTTACTGGCTGACGATAGATAACTCCCGGTGCTTTTCTTTCTAATGGCATCTCGAAAAGTTCACCTGTGATAGGTCCGTTACCATCGATTGGCTCTGCAAGGGTGTTTACAACACGACCGATGATACCCTCACCTACTTTTACAGAGGCGATTTCACCCGTACGTTTTGCTATTGCACCTTCTTTGATACCCGCTGAGTCACCCAATAATACGGCTCCAACGTTGTCTTCTTCAAGGTTAAGTGCAAGTCCTTTCAGACCGTTTTCGAATACGATCAACTCTCCTTGTTGTACTTTTGAAAGTCCATAAATACGAGCCACTCCGTCACCTATTTGGAGTACTGTACCTACTTCTTCTAATTCTGCTTCGGTTTTTGCACCCGCCAATTGCTCACGCAAAATTGCCGAAACTTCATCTGGTCTAACTGATGCCATGCTCATTATACTTATTAATTTTATTCTATTTAAAAACGTCTTTTTGGAGAAAAGTCTCTAAAAAGGGTGATTTTTCGGGTGCGAAATAACGAATAAAATTTCATAATTCCGATAAAAACCTAAAAAAAAGTGTAAAAAGGTAGGATTATTTTGGGATTGTGAAAGTGAAAATTAGAATATTTATAACTCAGCCATTGGAGAGCACAAAAAAATGTCTTTTCGCAATTTTGAAAGGCCTATTTCCAAAACTTTTGGAAATAGAATTGACTATCCATGGTCTTCATTTCACAAATTTAAAAGCAGTTAATTTTTCAAAACCATCTTCTCTGGGTCCCAAAGCACTGCTGCTTTTCTTTCGGTACTCAAATTGCAAGCAATGGATGGAGCAGCAGCTCTTAAGCCAAAACTTGCATCCTCCACTATTTTGCTGGCAGTTCTGATGGCATTAAAAAATACAATCATGTGGTCAAGCCTGTCATCATAACCTTCGGCTGGAGCGAAACTGGTTTCTTTGTTCATGGTATAACCTACCTCCGCATTTCCATATTTTGCATCGTACCATTTTTTAAATTCTTCTTTTTGCTTCGCTGAAAAACTATCGAAGGAGTCGTAGCCGTCATACCCCGGAGCCGAATGACGCTTTAAAGTTTTTACTGTAAACTCATTCCAGCCAATATCAATTACGCCTTCAGTACCTATCAGTTTTATTCCAAAACCACTTTTTCCTGAGCCATCCGCCAAGTTTACTCGGGTAATTACCTGAAAGGCAGGATGTGTTTTGGCTTTGGGGTAATCCATCACGGCATTTATCAAATCATAAGCATCCCGGCCATCTTTCCAGAAATTCAGTTCGGCCAATGAAAAAATCCTATTAGGGCCTTTTGATTCTGTAATGGTGTGAATACCCGTTAGTAAGTGCACGATTAAATCGCCAGCGGCACCTGTTCCATAATCTTTGTAGTTTCGCCAGCGGAAAAATCGCTCGGCACTAAAAGGCACTTTTGGTGCATGGCCTAAAAATGAATCAAAGTCAATTGTTGCCGGCGAAGCATCTAATGGAATAGAATATTGCCAAGCTCCACGTGCATGTGAACGATTACAAAATGCGTCCACATAAGTCAATTCACCTATGGCACCACTATCTAAAACTTTTTTGGCTTCCCAAATGGCCACACTGCTCGCCCTTTGGCTACCCACTTGGAAAACTTTTCCTGTGGCTTTTTGGGTATTGACTATTGCCATTCCTTCAGAAATTTTCTGAACCATGGGTTTTTCGCAATACACATGTTTGCCCGCATTCATGGCGTCTATCGATATTTTTTGGTGCCAATGATCGGGCGTACATATCAATACTGCATCTATATCTTTTTTGGCCAAAAGTTCACGGTAATCTCTTGTAGTAAAAATCTGTTTTCCCCATTTTTCTTTTGCCCTTACAAGTCGTCCGTCGTACAGGTCACAAACGGCAACCAACTCAACGCCAGCTACTTTCAGAGCGGTGTCGGTATCATAATGACCGATAATTCCGCTGCCAATCAGACCAATCCTGATTTTGTCATTGGCAGTAGTTTTTATTTGGGATTGAAGAATTTTTTTCTCCAAACCATCCACTGTGGAAGCCTCTGCCACACCTCCGACAGCTAATCCAGCTGCGGTGCCACCTAGTTTTTTTAAGAAATTTCTGCGGTTGTTCATTGTCTTTACTATGATTTTTTTGATTAGGTTGATTATTATGATTTTAAAACTTTTGAGCACAAATATCAAAAAAGTTTGATTTTGAGACCCGATTTATATTTATGGTTTTTTTACATTTAAACTTCTTTCACCAAAATTTATTAGCAAACCCACCTCTAAATTATACGCTTCGATGCTTGTTCGTAATGAACATCTTCCAATTTAAACATTGCTTTTAATTCAACTGTTATTTTTTCGTCTACTAAAAAAACCACCCCTTCTGTTACCAATTTGATGTTCTTTATAAATTATTGGCAACTCAAATTCTCGATGAAAAGGAACACCATTCGCTTGCATTTCAATTTCTAATTCCCTTTGGTATATTACTTTCGTTACGACGGCCCGGCTGGAATCCGTTACCCAAAAAACTATGGACTTTACAGGCGGAGCCAATAATTTTAGAGGTTAGTTCTGAATATTTAAAATTATCATTTACCATAA
>CAMCYZ010000261.1 GCA_945885545.1 Spirosoma fluviale | reverse complement strand
ATTCGATGCACAAAATCACTGTTTGAGATATTGCCTGGCACTATAGCCTTCATGCCAGATTCTGTTTTTTTAGAATATGCCGCCTCTGCTATATCAAGTCTTAAATCTGCTTTTTGCTTTTTGGCATCATTACCATGGCAACTAAAACACTTATCAGAAAGGATTTTTTTAACATGGATGTTATAATCCACTTCCTCGTTAATGCTATCCATAGCCACGGATACCTCTTCGGGGACTTTAACTTCTTTGCATCCAAAGATAAAATGTAACAAAAACAAGAATACAACCTTTTTCATCTGTTTCTAATATAACGCTAAGCACCTAAGACGCTAAGAAATAACCATTTCTATGTGTGTCTAAAGTCTTAGTCATGAATGTTTTTTTTTATAAAAATAGGATAATTTTAATTTATAACAGTAAAAAACTTTTAATTTGAAGGGAATTACTAAAATAACTTTTTTACATAATTAACAAAATTTCATTAGAACGCTCACTATTTTTCATAATTAATTTTTGAAAAAACTCTTTGAAGGAAAACAATAAACCCTGAAGAATCCTCAGGGTTTTTGTGTTTACCTTTTAACCAATAATCTATTCAATTATCTTGTCTGCGGCTGGTTTGTTTGATTCACTACCAGCATAACCTAAGTTTTGATTGATCTGTCCCAAGCTATTTGCCAAAATTGCCGCTCTAGGTATCGGCCATAAAACATGGAATGGGCTCATCGTGTAGTTGTCTCCTCTAATGTTTTTTATTTTGTTATAAAAGTTGTTTTTCTCAATAACTCTGTCATAAAAGAAATTAGCAGATGAAAAGTTTTGTAACGAATACGTTTTGCCATTATAACTTTTACCTGACTTAGCCATTTGATAGGCAATTCGTGTCAATTCGGTTTTACGTGGCTCTTCATAATACAATTCTCTTCCTCTTTCATCGAGTATAGTACCGATGTCTATTATTTTATTTTCAGAATATGGGCTGCAATTAGCTCTAGTTCTAACCGCATTCAGGTCGGCAATAGCCAAGGCGTTATTTCCCTTAAACCAATGAGCCTCCGCTCTTAAAAGATAAGTCTCTGCTAAGCGATATACATACCAGTCTGAATTTCCACCCTGAAACGGGGTTCGGATTTGGTCTTCAATATAAAGTTTGTAATGTGGCCAGTTATACCAACTCCTGATAGTATCACCATTACTTATCAATAATTTGCCGGCAGCGTCTCTTAATTGTAAAGGTTTTCCATAAAAAGGAGATTTCCCTTTGATAGCCGTATTATTATAAACTAAATCTTCCATTCTCACCCAATTTCCAGATTTAGTATCATGGCGATGATCATTTTCGTCATCCCAAACCCCATACTGTGAATAATTGGTTGGTCTACACCTTCCTATACCACGGCCATATCTAGTTCCTAGATCAAATTCTACCTGGCCAGGTACCATTCCAGAACTTCCGTCAGGAGTTAAAATAGCACTATTTGACCAAAACGGTACAGCCTGACGCATAGATGTCGTTCCAGAAGCAGAAGCACTAGTTGAACCAAAACGATCCGTTACCGAAAACAAAACTTCGGTATTGGCAGGAATAAATTTATTTGCAGGGCGATGTAGGTCCCAAGTAACATTTTTGTTTGAATTGCCTGCGTCAACACCAAACCTTTGTGTTACCAATTTATAGGTACCACTGTTGATGACCTGATCAGCAATCGCAATGGCTTCGTCATAAAGCCCTAAAGACAAGTTGACCTTTGTTAATAAATGGCCAATTGAGGCCTTATTTACATCACCTTTATCACCGGCAAAAGGCACATTTTTAAAAGCAAAATCAAGATCTTCTTTAATTTTAGCTAATATAGGCTCCCTCTTTACAGTTTGAAAATCAAGTTTGGGACTTGAAATTTCTTTAAACGAGGTTGGAACGTCTCCAAATTGATGAACCAATCTATAGTAATGATACGCACGATAGAAATAGGCCTTTCCGAGAAGCTGAATTTTAACATCGTCTTTGATAGTAGTTACAGTAGGGATTTTATCAATTATTGTATTCGCTAATCGAATCCCTACCCAATGCCTTTCCCAGTATAAGCCAACTCTATTAAAGTCACCACTATTTAAATTTGCATCTGGTGTTATCAAAACATTTAAATCAACGGCAGGGCCAAATTTATCGGTGGTGCCTTCCACTGCCATTTCTGAAAACAGCAACTCGGTAATGATTGCTGGACTATCCCCAAACCATTCATCTTTTAGATTTGCGGAGCATGAAGCCAATGCAGATTTAAAACCAGCCTCACTTGTAAAAGTGTTTTCTGGAGTAAATAAGGATAGCGGCTGAGGAGTAAGCCAACTGTCTTTACAACTTGTGCTCACTGCCAGAATTAAAGCAGCAGCCATGGTTATTTTTTTATTTTTAAATATATTTTTCATATTAGAATCAATTTAGAATGTGATGTTTAGACCAAGTGTTGAAGTACGTGGCATTAAATTTTGATAAAATCCGTTGTTAGTTTCTGTATTTGCTCTTGATTCAGGATCAAAATAATCCCAAGGCGTAAATACGGCTAAGTTGGATACATTCACATAAAATTTCATGCTTTCAAATTTGACCTTATTGGTCAAGGCTTTGGGCAATGTATATGCCAAACTAATATTATTTAATCTAACAAAGGAAGATTTTCTCCATACCGTATAAGCAACAGATCCCCCTGCCGCTGACATCATCTTTGCATAGTCATTTATTGGATTTTCTGGAGTCCAATATGGTCTTTCGTAAAATTGTGAGCGGTCATAGAACAAATCCACATTTTTAGCCTCATTATAGGCAGTGTATTGGCCGATTCGGCCATATACAGAGAATGAAAAATCGAAATTTTGATATAATTTAAATTCGTTTCTTAAGTTAAACGAAAACTTAGGATTTTGGTGACCCAAAAATTGTCTATCATCTATGGTGTATTTACCATCGTTATTTAAATCCTCTAGTTTAAAGTCGCCCGGAGTAAAGCCATAACTTTTGGCTTTATCTCTCTCTGATTCCTGCCAAACACCTAGGACTTTGTAATCCCATATTTGATTGATAGGTTTGCCAATAAACCATCCGTTTGCTCTATCGTCTTGATCTACCATCGTTTCGTTTCCACTTGCATCTTTAACTGGTACCGCACCATACAGTTTCAAAATTTTGTTATTGTTTGTCCAGAAACTAACATTCGAACGCCATACAAAATTTTTCTGATTGTAGTTTTCGGTATTAATCGCTACTTCGAGCCCGTTGTTTCCTACAGAACCTAAATTTGAAATTACACTAGCAAATCCTGTAACATTAGGGAGTGAACGGAACAACAACAAATCGTTTGTTTTCCGGATGTAGTAATCCACAGAGCCAGATATCTTGCTATTTAAAATTCCAAAATCTAAACCAAAATTGTACGAACTATTTTTTTCCCATTTCAAATTGGGGTTGGGCATATTTGTAGTTCTTACAGTTCCAGTATTATAAGTTGCCCCACCTGGTGTAGTGTAGCTATAAACTCCTGTAGAAAGGGCAGAAAGAGATGCAAACCTGTTGGCAGAGCCATCTCCATTTAATATCTCGCGGTTTCCATTTACACCATAAGAAACTCTTAGTTTTCCATAATCTAAATATTTTTGAAGTCCTTTAAAGAATTTCTCATCCGTAAACTGCCATCCGACTGCTAAAGAGGGGAACATTGCCCGTTGATTGGCAGCTCCAAAGCCCGAGTATCCATCTCTACGCATTGTAGCTGTTAGAAAATACCTTGAACTGAAATTATAATTGATTCTTCCCATTAAAGCATCTCCAGTGAAATAGGTATCATTACTTGTGATAGAAGGAAACAAAGTTGCCGCTCCCACATTATGGTAAAGTAAGTTATCACTTGGTGAATAATTCTCAGCATTGATGACATTCTGCCAAATTTGGGCTTTTTCAGCATTCACCAAAAATGTAGCATCAAAATTGTGTTTGCCAAATGATTTGTTCCACCTTAAAATATTATCAAGCTGCCATTGAAACGAGGTACTATTTTCTCTTCTTGAGATACCACGACGGCTAGTTATTCCGGGCTTGTTTGCCGAAACGTGATCTAAGTAATTAAGAAACTCGAACCGAGGTGTATAATTAATTTGATAAGAAAAACCATAACCCAAATCTCCTTTTATAAAAATAGAACTAAAAAGGTTATTCACTCTTCTATCTCTAGAATTAAAAACTTGGTCAAGGAATGCATTAGTGTTATTACCAATATCATCATTGGTACTTTGACGTAAGGTTACACCATCATCTTGATATAATTGACCAAAAGG
>CAMCYZ010000260.1 GCA_945885545.1 Spirosoma fluviale | reverse complement strand
TAGGACTATTAGAATCTGAAACCAGAATGAAAAAAGTAAGTAACTTTGAAAATCTTCAGAAAATGCAAAAGAAAATAAAGTCAGAAATAGAAAACAGAATCAATTCAAGTAAAATCTCTTAAATTTCAACTAAGTTTGGAACAATCTCTTATTCCATAGACTTTATAGAAATAAATCAATATGAATCTTATATTTTTACAAAAAAACAAAAGCGGTGAGATTTAATACTTTATATTTTTTGGCACTATTGACTTTCTCGAGTTCGGTTGTAGCTCAAAAACCAGATTATCTGAAAGAGATCAACGATTGGCATCATGAGCGAGAAGAAAATCTGAAAAAGGAAAACGGATGGCTTAATCTTGCAGGCTTGTTTTGGCTAAATGAGGGCAAAAATACCATTGGTTCAAATACCCAAAACGACCATTTGTTTCCTTCGGATAGATGTCCTGATTTTCTGGGAGAGATTTTTCTACAAAATGGCGAAGTAGATTTTAAGGTACTAAACGGCCATGAAGTACTGTACGATGGAGTGAAAATTGAAAAATTAAAGCTTTTGCCTGCTGAAAAACCTGTCATTTTGCAATTTGGGTCTTTAAAATGGTTTGTCATCAAAAGAGGGGAAAAGTATGCCATTCGATTGAGAGATTTGAAAAGCCCATTTTTAGAGGAATTTACGCACATAGAGCATTTTAAAATCGACGCGAAGTGGAAAATCAAGGCGAAATTTGTAAAAACGGAGAACAGAAAAATAGCTATTTTGGATATTACGGGTCAAAATAGTCAGCAGGATTCACCTGGAAAATTGGTTTTCAAAATTGGCAAGAGTGAGTACTCGCTTGATGTATTAGCTGAAGGAGATCAGTTTTTCGTAATTTTCGGAGACAAAACCAATAAGATAACTACTTATGGAGGTGGGCGGTATATGTACACCAATCTTCCTGACAAGGATGGAAACGTTTGGCTTGATTTTAACAAAGCATACAATCCACCTTGTGCTTTTACGCCTTATGCCACTTGTCCATTGCCTCCAAGGCAGAATATACTTTCTGTAAAAATTGAGGCTGGAGAAAAGAACTACGGATTTCATTAATAATTCAACCCTAACAAATATAAATTTATGAACCCTAACAAAGAAAATGCCTTATTGACCGAAGATTGGACGGTGGTGGTTTTTGGATTTCTTATCATTCTTTTGGCCTTATTTGGCTTTAAAATTCCCTCTCCATCATTTGCTTGGGAAAGTAGCTCCGATTTGATAGAAAAAGTATTGACAGCCGATAATTTTCTTAAAATAGGCTCCGTATTTCTGTTGGTGTATTTTACAGCCCTTTTAGCATCTAAAGTGCTCGGAAAAGGTTTTTCGGATACGCTTAGGGGATTTCCAGTGGTATTTTTGCTTACAGTAATGGCTCTTATTTTGGCCGGAAATAGCTTTTTGAAAAATTGGAATTTAGAGGCGGTTATTTTTAGTTTAGGCATTGGATTAATCATCCGCAATTTCTTTGAAGTTCCCCAATGGCTCAGTAAAGCCTTAAACACTGAATTATACGTAAAAATCGGGTTAGTTTTACTAGGCACAGGAGTCATTTTTGGAGATATTCTGAAAGCAGGTTCGCTTGGTTTGGTGCAGGCTTTACTCGTGGTGGTATCGGTATGGTATTTTGCTTTTTGGATCTCTAAAAAAATGGGCATAGACGAAGAAATGGCCATCATGATATCCAGTGCGGTTTCTATTTGTGGCGTTTCGGCTGCCATTGCTACCTCAGGAGCTATCAAAGGAGATTCAAAAAAACTTTCTTATGTGATTTCCTTAGTTTTGATAACGGCCATTCCTATGATAATTTTTATGCCTTTTTTGGCCAAACTTATGGGATTGTCAGAAACAGTTACTGGTGCATGGTTGGGCGGAACTATCGATACTACGGGTGCAGTAATAGCATCCGGCACTATGATAGGAGAGGAGGCATTAAAAATCAGCACGATCGTGAAGTTTTCACAAAATGTTTTACTTGGATTGGCAGCCTTTGCTATATCAGTTTACTGGACATACACCAACAATCAATCAGAAACGGCCAAAGAAACAAAACCAACATTGGGTATTATTTGGGAGCGTTTTCCGAAGTTTGTCATTGGATTCATAGCGGCTTCCGTTTTGTTTTCGTTTTTTGTTTCATCCGAAAAAATTGATGCCGTAAAGGGTGGTCTTAAATCGATTCAGGGACTTTGGTTTGCATTGGCATTTACCAGTATCGGACTCGAAACCAAGTTTTCTGATTTGTTTAACAATGAAGGTAAAAAGCCGCTTTATGCATTCTTAATTGCCCAGTTATTCAACATTTTCGTAACCTTAGTTATCGCTTACTTTTTGTTTAAATAATATTCTTTTGGATGACAAAACTCCATAAAATAGGTTGGAAAACGGCATTTATGCTGGTCATTTCCAATATGATAGGTACGGGAGTTTTTACAAGTCTTGGGTATCAACTGCTCGATGTCCGCAATGTTTGGAGTATAGTCCTTCTTTGGGTTTTGGGAGGATTATTAGCACTCATTGGTGCATTTACTTTTGCTGAGCTAGGCACTTATTTCAAAAAATCTGGGGGCGATTATCTATTTATTTCTAAAGCTTTCCATCCATTCTGGGGTTATTTATCGGCTTGGACTTCGCTCATTGTGGGTTTTTCTGCTCCCGTAGCCATAGCAGGTTTGGCCATGGAGGCCTATTTATCGCCTTTTGAAATCCCTAACCTAAGAGTTTATATCATTGCTGTCATTTTGCTCATTTCATTTTTTCATACTTTTTCTTTGAAACACAGCAGCGTTTTTCAAACCGCCACTACGGTCTTTAAGGTGCTATTTGTGCTGTTTTTGATGGGTTTGGGTATTTGGTATTCACCCATAAAATTCAATGCCATTGACACCGCAAGTCCTATATTTTCAGAAATTTCAAAGTCTGGTTTCGCAGTTTCTTTGCTTTATGTTACTTATGCCTACACGGGCTGGAACGCCGCCGCCTATATCGTTGGTGAAATCCATAATCCGGAGAAGAATCTACCGAAAGCTCTACTATTAGGCACTTTGGTGGTCATGATTGTTTATGTGTTACTACAAATTGTCTTCCTGAAATTTGGTACTTACGCACAATTAAGTGGTCAAGCAGAGGTGGCTATTTTGTCCATCCAGAATATTTTGGGAAAAGAAAGTATTCCTTGGATAAGTGCGGGCATTGGTTTGCAACTGGTAGCTACCATGAGTTCATATATTTGGATAGGCCCAAGGGTGGTACATGCTATGGCTCAACACTATAGCCTTTGGTATTGGTTGCGGCCGCTTAATGCCCACAATATTCCGGTAAGGGCCATTTGGTTACAAACTGCCATTATTTTGGTTTTATTGCTGTCAGGCACTTTACAACAAG
Source organism: Spirosoma fluviale (assembly GCA_945885545.1). Lineage (GTDB taxonomy): Bacteria > Bacteroidota > Bacteroidia > Cytophagales > Spirosomataceae > Leadbetterella > Leadbetterella lacustris. The sequence goes on along the minus strand of CAMCYZ010000260.1, from coordinate 936 downwards.
TGTTGCTGTATACCTCCTTTTTATTACAGCTCATGGGCACGCTTGCCGTGGCCAGCTACTTTAGAATCAAGAGAAACGGCGATGGTTTTAAGAGTCCATGGAGTGCATACATTCAGTATTTTTATGTTGGCTTTAGTATATTTGTCTTGGTTTTTATAATAATTGACAAGCCCTTTGAAAGTCTGGTGGGTTTATCAATATTGCTTTTTGGAGCTTTAACGTATTTGTTTTCAAAAAAAGATTATACCGATGAAAGATGAAGAGTATTAGCTGTATGGGCTGATAGAAGGAATTCCTAACTTGTTGCAGCCCGCAGCACATGCTTTGTTTTAGGTTCGGAAAGAAATACACAAACATTGCGTGATTTTGATGAGTGAGCATTGTGGTTAAGACCCAACAACATTGCTGTGGTTGGTGTTTTCATCTCAAGTACCCTAGGGTGTTCTGGAAAGGCTTTTTACTTATTTCAGCGGAAGCCTCTTGTCTGATGAGCACTTAGTTTTTCTAAAAAATAAAAGAATAAAAAACTCGGATATAATATTGCTAAATGTATTTAATAGTCAGGTAGAAAAGGCAATTTGTCAGCACAAAAGTGCTTTCCTTAAAACCTCGGAGGAAGTGCGATAGGTGGGCCAAAAAAATGATTCTTTCCATAGTAAGTGGTTTGCTTTTTCAGGCGAAAGAACATTTAAACATACATTTTAAGCAGCCAAAGGGCACAATGAAAACATTGTGAGTTTGTAACCGGTATTTTCTGATAAAATAAAAAAAGAAATTATAATAACTCTGTTAAATTTGGCAAAATATTAATCTACGAAATGAATAAGATATACATAAGCGATAGCGGACCGAAGGTGTCGGCCGCAATTTACAGTTTTTGGCGTTGGGAAAACGAAACAAATCTAACTCATGAGGTAGCCCAAAGTGTGATTGAAC
>CAMCYZ010000259.1 GCA_945885545.1 Spirosoma fluviale | reverse complement strand
CAAAAAGTGTGTATCAAATATTATACTTAATAATTATTTAGTCATGCCAGATGCCAAAGGTTTTAACAACAGTAAAAATATCAGCACTAAAAGTTCGTGTATTCGGTAAGAAATGACAAGAACCTCACGTAGCAAAGGACCCACGATTTAACGTAAGTCCTTGATTTTCATGTAGCGAGAACGAGATTTGAACCCGGGACCTCAGGGTTATGAAGATTTTTTGAGAAAATGAAGGCGTTGATTTTTAGTGAGTTATGTTTTGGTAAAACGGAAAAGGACCGATTTCAGTCGAATTCAGGGGGTGTTTTCCTCACGCAGTGAAGTAACAAATATCTTGTGTACTCTAGCTCCACTTACAGACGAAAGATGTAACCATAATTCGATGATTGAGTATGTTACTATTAGGAAACTAAATGGTTAAACTTCGTGTCAAATTGCAGGAAGTTGGCATTCATACTTAGTTTATCTACTTTTATGAAAATGAAAAAAGCTATAATCATAGGAGCAACAAGTGGAATCGGCAAATCATTGGCTGAGTTACTATTGCACGAAGGTTTTGAAGTGGGAGTAACTGGCAGACGTGAGGAATTATTTCAATCCATAAAGATACAAGAGACCAGTAGAATTGTCTTTAAAAAAATGGATGTTCAGGATTTATCAACTTTAGAGGCAATCTGTAATGAATTGGTGAGTCAGATGGGTGGATTGGATTTATTGATTATTTCAGCAGGAATCGGCGAGGAGAATAAAAACTTAAATTTTGATGTTGAGCATAGTGTAATCAAAACGAATATTCAAGGATTTACGTGCATTGCTGATTGGGCTGTACGGTATTTTAAAGAACAAGGTTATGGTCATCTCGTCAACATTAGCTCTATTGCAGGAATCAGGGGAAATGGTATTGCCCCATCATACAATGCGACAAAGGCATATCAAATCAATTACTTGGAGGGATTAAGAATAAATGTAAAGGAATATGGTTCAAGTATCACAATTACTGATGTACGTCCTGGATTTGTTGATACTGCAATGGCGAAAGGTGAAGGTCTCTTTTGGGTAGCTCCTGTTCAAAAAGCTGCTGAACAAATATTTGAAGCCATAAAGGAAAAGAAACAAGTTCTTTATATCACAAAGAGGTGGAAGTTAATTGCCCTTTTACTAAGAATAATACCCTTTTCAATTCTTAAAAGGATTTAAGTTAAAAGGGTCATACTATCAAAGTATAACCCTTTTACTTTTATATCTGCTCCCCTTACAGACGAAAGATGCAACTATAATGCGATGATAGAGTATGTGACTATTAGGAAATTAAAGGGTTGAAGTTCCTGCTATTTTAAAAGAAGGTCTTAATTACATCCCTGAAAATCAAGAATAGAAACACAAGTAAGCCCACGATAACTTCATTTCGGTACTTTTTAAGGAATTGAACAAGTTTATCCATAAAACATAAAAAAGGTTACACTATAAAAGTATAACCTTTTTGTCATTTTTGCTCCCCTTTTCGCCGAAAGATGTAGCTACAGAGCAATGATTGAGTAGGTTACTATCAAGAAATTGAAAGGATGAACTTGGTGTCAATTGGCAGAAAGTTGAATTATAGATTGTAACTTTTTCTAACCATCAAAAAGTATAACTTATCCGAAAGTAACTTTCTTAGCACCAACAACATTGGGCCGGGTTTACCCACAGCATATCTCATTTGATTTCTATTGTCAGTTGCAGATTTGAAAATCATTTTTGCTACAACTTCAGGGCCTTCAGCATCTTTCATTACTTTTTCGGCAGCATTATTAAATTTTTGAATAAACCCGTCATATTGATTTGTGTCAATAGGTTTAATAAATTGACGACTTCTGCCATAAAAGTCTGTGAGAATAGGGCCCGGTTCAACTAGTTTCATTTTTATATTAAACTGACTTAACTCATAATGTAATGACTCTGTAAATCCCTCAACTGCAAATTTTGTAGCGTGGTAAATACTATATAATGGAAATGTGATTTTACCACCCATACTTGAAATTTGAATAATAGTGCCTCCGCCATTGGGTCTCATGTGTTTTATCGCCTCTCTTGTCACACGCATCAATCCAAAAACATTTGTATTAAATTGTTTTTCGATAATTTCATCTGACATTGCTTCAAACGCACCATCAACACCATAACCTGCATTGTTAACTACAACATCTATTTTTCCGTAGTCCTTCTGTGCTTGTGATATAGTTTGTTTGATACTTTCAAGATTGGTAACGTCAAGGGGGTACGTTTTCACATTTGGAAACTCATCAAAGTCCTTTTCTTTTTCAGGATTCCTTTGAGTTGCAATAACATTCCAACCCATTTTAGCAAACTCTACAACAGTTGCCTTCCCAATTCCACTTGATGTTCCTGTAATCAATACTGTCTTTTTCATATACGTCATTTTATAATTTGAACAAAAATATTGGGTTAATATTAAACCCACAACATTAGAGTATAGTCTATGGTTGATATTTATTTTTTAACACCTTATATTTGCAATATGTTAATAAATGAACTTTCTAAAAAAACAGGGATTTCAACTCACACCATACGCTTTTATGAAAAGTCGGGGTTGATAGAGGGCAAACAAGACGAATCAGTGAAGTCGAATAATTACTTTCATTACGACGATGTAACGATTGAAAAACTTGAATTCATTAGTGATGCGAAGTCAGTTGGGTTTACAATCAAAGAAATCGGTCAAATCATTGATGCTTGGTACAATAGAAAATATACCAAGAAACAAAAACTTGAAATTCTTGATGAAAAATTGATTTCTTTAGAACAAAAAATGAGGGAAATTAAGGAAATGAAAAAACAGATACTTCAATTCAAGGATGATGTGTTAAATGATAGGTGCTAGGCTTAAAATAAAAAAGGGTCTACTATCACAGTATAACCCTTTTATCTGCTCCCTTTACAGACGAAAGATGCAAAACAATGCGATGATTGAGTATGTAATTATCAGGAAATTAAAGGGTTAAACTTTGTGTCAAATTGTAGGAAGTTTACTTGCCATTTTCTTGACTTCTTTTTCCTCTTAATGGGAGAAACACATTAAACGAAAGATTGGTCACTTTTCTGTCTATCGCTTTAAACATTGAATTCAATCCCCATTCATATCTAATTCCGAACATAACTGCTTTATAAGCATTTGTTCTAAAATCAAAAAACAAGGAAGAATAATCAGTTGTTTCATCTATTACGTCTTTAGTGCTATATGAGGTTTTAAGTTTAGAGCTAAATAAGTAGTTTTTCGATAGACCTAAACTTACATTCGACTTCTTTCCAACATCAAACATTGGTGCAATAGAGAAAGCGATATTCCCCTTTGTAAATTCTCCACTGAAGCCTGGCATTATCGCTAAATCTCCATAATTACGCCTTGAGCCATCTATCTCAGCATAGATAGATAGTTTATTGGCAATTTTTCTACCAAAGTAAAAACCGCCACCTACGGCAACATGATTTAGATTATCATTCAATCCAAATATATTGGTAGATAATGTAACTCCAAACTTATTTTTTGATGGTTCCACATCTTGGGCAGCTAATGTCCCTATTGATGTAGCAAATAAAATAAGTAGTACAATTGAATTCTTCACAATGTCAGTTATAATTTCAAAAACAATGATGAAAAATCACTTGCCACTCCAAGCGTCCATTATTCCGGATTTAATATCCGTATAGCTGGTGAATAGATAAATTACTAGAAAAATAATGAAAATTGTTTTCGAGTGTGTTATTACTAACGCTTTTAAGTCATTTAAGAACTGATTCATATCTGTGATTTTAAGGTTTAAATTAAATTCGTAGGCTTTGGTTTCAGATGTTTTAATAAATTCAGACAAGTCGGTTTTTAACATCTCTCCAAGTACTTTTACAGAATAAAGACTTGGTTTTACCTCATTATTCTCAATTCGTTGAATCGTTCTAAGGGTTAAACCGGTTTGTTCAGAAAGTTCTTTTTGAGAGATATTCAAACTTGTTCTAATCTCTTTTAATCTTGCACCAAATTCCATTTGCAAATATGCTATCAGTAACTGAATAAATAATTGACATAAAGGCGTCATTTAGACGACATTTTGGTATGTCTAAAGCAAAAATACATATAGCTTATGAAAAATAAGTTGACGAAGGGAGTTTGCTTGAAATCGTCAAAGGTGTAAAACCCTAATTCATTGATAGATAAATAGAATTTTATGAAAACCTCTACGGACCTCGAACCACAAAATTTAACATTAAAACCTTCATTATAGGTCTTTAAACTATATCTTTCCTCATTCTTTTGATTTATGGTTGTAACTTTTACGAAAAATGAGGTTTTGAAAATGGAAAAGTTGCAAC
>CAMCYZ010000258.1 GCA_945885545.1 Spirosoma fluviale | reverse complement strand
AAGAAAATAAAAAATACCAAAATAGGGTAGCCAGATGAAGAGAGAATAAAACAACAAGAGCATTTTGTTTTTTACGGCCTTGATTGTCAAAAGTCCCTCCTTAAAGTTTAGCCATTGATGATGAACGAACTCTAAAATAGTGTTTCTATGGAGAAAGACCTTGCCACTTCTCGTAAGGAAAAAGAATATAACAACCGAAATAATGACCAAAACAACAAAAAAGATAGGAATAGAATATTTATTAGAAAAAGACGGCTGATACTGGGTATTTGAAAACATCAACAAGAAAAACAAGCCAAATACCACCAATCCATCCATAAATTTTTCGGCTACGATGGTACCCAGACATTCACCAAAGGGCACGCCGCACATTCGCTTAAGATAGCTGGCTCTTACAAAAAAAACTCGACTGTGGAACAATAAGATTGGCAGGATAACTGAGCAGCAAAGCCGTGAAGGCTTGGCCTTTTCTGATTTTGTATCCCAATGGCTCAAAAAGAAGCATCCATCGTAAATTTCTAAACCATGCCGACAGAAACATACTAAGACCCGCTGGTGCAAGATAGCGGAGGTCGACTTTTGAAATTTGCTGAAACAGTTCTTTTAATTTTAAGTCTTTAAGTAAATAAAAAAGCAAGCAAATGGATGAGCATAAAATCAAAAGAGTCCAAACTTTCTTTTTAGTCATTTAGATGCGGTTCAGGAGGCTTGGTAATAATCGTTGTACACGTTTTTGTAGAGCGAAATCAGTTTCTCACGAATTTCATTTTTATCAAACTGTAGTGTTAGTGCTTTCGAAATCGCTTTGGCCTCTTGTCCAAATGTTTCATTATCAAAAACTTGCCTGATATTTTCCGAAAACTCATCGTTGTCTTTTGCTCTGAGATAAGGTGTGTCGTAGAGCAGTTCATATTCCCTTAAATCCCTGAAAATGACAGGTAAACCACTCGCAGCAGCTTCAATTGGAGCTAGAGGACAGTTTTCCTGATAAGACGGAAACAGGAAAAGATCAGCTGCCGCATACAAACAAGGCATGTCATCCAACTCAATTTGACCTACAAATTTTACATTTTCTGGTGCTTCTTCTATTTTTTGGTTGATACGTCTGACACCTTCCGTAATAGCCCCAAAGGGCCTACTTCCTGCCCATACAAAATGGATTTCAGGGTGCATTTTGGCCAACTCTATAAAATCCTCCACGCCTTTTCTTTTCTGCAACTGCCCCACGCCCAACACTATTTTAGAATTCTGAGGTAAACCAATCATTTCCCTCCCTGTTTCTCTATTTTTGGATGTAGCCTGCCATTTTTCTAAATCAATTGGATTACCGATATTGATAATTTTAGAAGTAACCCCAAGCTCACGAAGATTACGCTCTACCATGGGCGAAATGGCTATGCAAACATCTGCATGATTGAATACCGTTTTGAAATACAATTTGGCAAAAGGCAACACTAAATTTGGAAATACCACCGAACCTTTAATAGTGGCAGGTGTGGTATGTACTGTATGAATACGACGGCCCTTGTATTTTCGAGATTTAAGAAAAAAATAAAGCCCATAGGAATGAGAATGAAAAATATCTCCAAAGCCTTCCTGGTTTTTTAATACTTCCACATCGTTTTTCTCTTTCAATAGATCCATCATGCCCACAAACGCACTGTGAACACCCGTACCTTTGGCCATAAAATCTGTGGATGAAACCAAGTGTATTTTCATAATAAGTATTGATTTCTTTATATTAAAACTCAAAAGTCGGACGCTTTAGTTGCGAAATTATATTATGGTTTTATTATGAAATTTGTTCTAATATTAATGCAAAGTGAAACATTGTCCACATCACAGTATCTTAACCATTAGCTAAAGATTTGATAACAGAATTTTTGATTTTCTTGTAGAGCTAGTACCTTAATTTTATCCTCGATATACCCACAAAACACGAAAAGAATCCAAGGCGAAGTTATGAATAAGAAAATTGTAATTTTTGAAGTAGAAGGTGGTAGCGACAAATGGATTAACGGTCTAAGAAAAGATACTATGCCCATAGTAAAGGCCATTGAAAATCTGGGTTGGTTATGTGAAGTCCTCTATTTCAGAGACGAATGGAAAGACGAAATATATGAATATACCAAAGTCCATTTTAGTGGGTTTATCAGCCGAATAAACCCAGGAAACTTACCTTTTGGTGAAGACTTATATTTTGAAACGCTCCGAAAATTGTCTGAGTCGGGTATAGTGGCCATTTCGCACCCCGATGAAATGCTAAAATTAGGAGCAAAAGATATATTGATTAAACTCAAAAATACACCTTTTGCTACCGAAGATACCTATGGATATCAATCTATAAAAGAATTCAGAGATTCTTTTCCTTTTAGATTAGCACAAAAACAGAGAGTTTTAAAACAAAACAGGGGTTCTACAGGTGTAGGCATTTGGAAAGTTGAGATATTGGACGACACAAAAACGTATGAAAATGAACCCCTACCACTCGACACACTCGTTCAATGTACCGAAGCAAGCGACAATCATGTAGAAATGCATACGCTTGATAATTTCATGACCTTGTGTGAGAAATATATGGCAGAAAATAACAGTATGTTAATAGACATGCCGTATTTACCTAGAATTTCAGAAGGTGAACTGAGACTACTTTTAATTGCCAATAAACCTATTGCGGTCATTCATAAAAAACCTACAAATTCGGTAGATGCGTTTTCGGCAACAATGTTTTCTGGGGCCAAATATACTGTGTTTCAAACTGAGACCTTTCCCAATTTAATCAGGTTATTTGAAGACAATGTACATTTGATTCTGAAAAATGCAAAACTTAAAGAATATCCAATACTTTGGACAGCAGATTTCATACTAGATTTTGATGAAATCCAGAATGAAAAATACGTCTTAAGCGAGATAAACTGCTCTTGTGTCGGAATACCCGAAAAGTTGATTGGAGATTTTGAAAATGCATTTGCAAGTGAAGTCATTAAAAGAATAGAAAGTAATTATTCATGCAAAATAAAGTAAAACAAATCTGATTGAAACTTCGAAAGCAGTAATATCAATCAACTCGCCAAACAAAAGCAGCCGAAACTTCCGATTAAACTCAACACGCACAACTCAACACTAACAACTCAACACTGACAACTCAACACGCACAACTCAACACGCACAACTCAACACGCACAACTCAATACTCACAACTCAATACTCACAACTCAATACTCACAACTCAATACTCAAAACTCAATACTCAAAACTCAATACACAAAACTCACCCAAGCCCCACATACTTCCGCCAGTTGTGCTGCTCTTTAAAGCCTAGCATTTCACGGATTTTACGATTTGAGAATAAAGCCTCGTGTTCTCCAAGTTCTCTGCTAATAGGCACATTTGGAAAAAATCTTGCGGCCAATTCCTTGCTAGGAATGACGGCACCGTTGTGGTCATTTCCGGCATTGAAGACCTGATAGCCCAGACCGTCTTTTTTCAGACAAAGGTCCACTATCTGTCCCAAATCTCGGGCATCGATATAACAAAAGGCATTTCTACGACGGACTTCAGGATTTTTAAAATAATTGGGAAAAAGTTGGGCGTATTCGTGTGGTTCTATGACATTGCCGATACGCAGTGCATAAATATCGTAGCCCGAACGCAACTGAAAACTCCTAGCAGTTTTTTCGTTGACAACTTTAGACAAGCCGTAACTATCCATGGGATCAACGTCGTAATCTTCTTCTAATGGCAATACTTTTGGGTCAGTGATTCCATCGGCAAAACAAATACCGTAGGTAGTTTCCGACGAAGCGATGACAATCTTCTTAATACCCAATTTTACGGCCGCCTCAATGACATTGTAAGTACCGACGGTATTGACCCGAAAAGTCTCGTTATCGGGCTTTATCAGGATTCTTGGCACTGCTGCAAAATGCACGACGGCATCAAACTTTGGTATGCCATTTCCAGACTCTAGTTCGTGCAAACCCGTATACGAACTCATGGCGTTAAACATTTGCCCAGAGTCTGTGATGTCAGCTAACAGATTGTCAACACCAGGATGATGCAACGGCGTGAGGTCCACATTGAGTACTTGGTGCCCTTGTTCTAACAAATAAGGAATAACGTGCTTTCCGGCTTTGCCAGAACCTCCCGTAAATAATATTCGCATTGGTTCAAAAAGTGATTCTACTTGTAAAGTTAACAGAAGATTTTGGTTTCAATATCCTATCGAAGACTTTGAATTTGAATAATTAGCGAATCGATAAATTCTGGCGATATTTCGGACAAAGCCCAAAGTTAAATTACGAACATTATCCATCATTTAACTTCAATATATAAAAGAATCAAAGCCAAAGTACTTTTGGTTTTCAACAATAACAGCCATACACTTTAC
>CAMCYZ010000257.1 GCA_945885545.1 Spirosoma fluviale | reverse complement strand
TAAAGATTTTCTTGTTATTTTTTCTTACCTTTTGTAGGTGCCGCCGCTACCTGACCTGGCTTAGGACGTTTAGCACCATACTTAGAGCGACTCTGCTTACGGTTGTTTACACCGGCTGTATCCAATGCCCCACGAACGATGTGATAACGTACACCTGGTAAGTCTTTCACACGACCACCTCTAATCAATACGATAGAGTGCTCTTGCAAATTGTGACCTTCACCCGGAATGTAGGCGTTCACCTCTTTCTGGTTTGTAAGACGTACACGAGCTACTTTACGAAGAGCCGAGTTTGGCTTCTTTGGTGTAGTAGTATAAACTCTTGTGCACACCCCACGACGCTGAGGGCAAGAATCCAATGCCGGAGATTTCGACTTGTACATTAATGTCTCTCTTCCTTTTCTTACTAACTGCTGTATAGTAGGCATTGTAAACTGTTAAAAATTAATTAATTAAATACTAAATCCGAAAATTCGGACTGCAAAGGTAAGATTTTTTTTCTAGAAATAAAATTTTGATTGAGAAATTATGTTCCAAAATGTATATTCGAGACTATTTTTTCTAATTCAAATAATTCAGAAATGGGTTTAATACACAAAATTGAAATCATTTGATTCTTTTTGAGGCATGAGTATCCTTAAAAAAACACCGACCGTAAAAATGGCACGCTGATTTGCGGATGCAAGCAAGGCTAATTTCACGGATTTGATTTGAAAAAAGCCAACGAGATTTAGTTTATGTAAATTAGAACCTAAGATATGCCAACATACAAGTAGCATACCATATAACAAACTCATAATGAGAAAACTATAACATCAAGAAATCACCATATTAACAAATTACCACAATAAAATCCTCACTTCCTAAACTGATCAATAATCCGTTGCAAGGCTTTCAGCGTGTCTAGATTGCTAAAGAAATCGTAGAGCTGCACGTGTTTGTCATAATCCAAAACTAAAGCTTCTTGAAGATATTTGTAAGCTTCGTTGAAACTGCTATTGTAAAGCAAATATGTACAAGCTCTATAGTAAAGGTCGGCGTCGTCGGGTATTTCTTCTATGCCTTCGTACACTATCTCAAATGCACGATGGTAGTTTTCTTGCTCAAAGTGTAAAAGCGACCAATTCAGCCAAATGTCCGCATTGATGGGGTCCAAGTCAGCGGCTTTGTCATAAGCTTCTTCTGAAGATATCACATTACCGAGTTTTGACTCATTATCAGCCAATAACAACCAAAAATCACTATTTATATCGTTAAGTTTGATAGCTTTTTTAACAAAATGTATCGACTCTAAGTATTTCTCTTGCTCATAAAGAACAGATGCCATACCAAACCATGCATCGTCCCAGAACTCGTCCATGTCTGCTGCCTTCTTATAGTTTTTGTAGGCATCTGCGTACTCTTCTAACTTTTCGTGAGAAGCAGCCAAGTGCGTCAAGACTTCGGCAGAATGCTCCTCGAATCTCAAGGTATTGATAAATGATTCTTTGGCATCGGAGAAACTCCCCAAGTTCATTTGACTTTGGCCTAAATTATACCAACCTGATGCAAAATCACCATCTATGGCCACTGCGTATTCAAAAGCATCCTTGGCTTTTTCGTAAAGATTGAGCTGATTGTAGCATTGGCCCAAAGCGAACCAAGCCAATTGGTTATACGGATCTTCGTCTATGAGTTGGTTGAAAAAATCAATTCCACCGAGAAGGTTAGCGTTTACATCAAAACAGTAAACTAATTCATTATATACTAGTTCGTTCTTTGACTTGCACTTGATTGCATCTTGAAAAGAATCAATAGCCTCCGGTATATGCCCTAAGCTTACCAAAGCCATACCCATCTGAAAATATACATTTTCTTTTTCTTCTGCTAATGGCAAAATCTGTCGGAACAAATCAAGAGCTTCAGCATTGTCGCCCGAACACATCAGAATTACGCCTCTAAAATATTCAATTTCGGTATCGGATGGATGAAAAATACTGGCATTGTCTAACAATTCGGTGGCTTCTTCCAACTCAAACTTGTTGACCAGTATCTGTGTCTTGTTCAGAATCAAATCCAAAGAATGCGGATAATGCTTCAAACCGTGATTACAAGCCTTCATGGCAAAGTCAAATTTCCCTTTGACCATGTAATATTCCGAAAGCGACTCAAAAATTTCTTCGCTAAAATAAGGAACTTCTTTCCTTTGAAGAATAGACTCAAATCTCTTGGCTGCATCGGCTATGGTAGCTTCGTTAAACTCATCAAAGTGATCACTATAGTCTTGATTCATGCAGTAATAAGGTTTTTAAGATACATTTGTGTTTTAAAGATACAAAACGGTTTAGAAATTCCAAATTTCAGAATAATCAATTTCAACATTTGTTTTTCTCACAATCTTGAAACTAGACTGGCACAGACTCTTTCGAGGGTGTTATCTAATGAATTAAATGACAATCCAGTAGCTTTCTTTAACTTTGTGTTGTCGTATGAAACGTGCAAACGTGATGTCTTGGCTGTTTCTTTTGTGATCAAAGGTGCCTTGCCTGTAAGCCAAGACTTCACCGCTTCAAACCTCCATATAAAATCCATCATCCATGATTTCACCTCAAAACTTGGGCTCTTCTTACAAAAGTTTCGAGCTATTTTTTCAAAAAACACTTTGTAGCTTAACAAACCAGCAGAAACACAAAAACGTTCGTTTTCTATTTCTGAGAGCAGCAAGGTTTTAATTACAACGGACAAATCCAATACATCCACATAGTTTATAAAACCTTTTGTGTAGAATGGTTTTTCATCAAAAACGTATTTAAAAAGCTGGGTGCTACTTTTTGTCCAGTCGCTTTCTCCTAAAATAATGGAAGGATTAACTATAACCGTGGAAAGTCCCTCCGCCTGAGCACGCCATACTTCGCACTCGGCCATATATTTGGTGATGGCGTAGTGCGAATTGATATCCGAACTCTCCCATTTTTGATTTTCATTGATATGTATCTCCTCGCCCAAATGTAGCAAACTTTGAGCTGGCCGACCCAAAGCCGCAACGGAACTTACAAAACAAAGTTTTTTGACTTTAGCAGCCAAACAAGCATTGGCCACATTGGCAGTACCCTCAATGTTTACCTTATACATATTGTCACGTTCTCTTGGTAAAAAAGAAACCATGGCGGCTGCATGAACCACATAATCAACCCCTTGCATAGCCAACTCCAAAGACAAAATATCCAAAATGTCTCCTTCCACGATCTCGATTTTATCCGAAATAGACTTCACAAAGGCATGAGACGAAGAATTTCTAACCAAAGCTTTTATTGTAAATTCAGACGACAAAAACAATTTTGCGACTGCTGAACCCACCAATCCAGTCACTCCGGTAATCAATACGACCATTTTCGAGCTTTTTTTACAAAAGTACTTCAAATTGTTATCCATTTTAACGATAAATAGTTTTTAGAGCCATATTTTTGCACTCAAACAAAATTCTGAATGAATAAACTCATTATAGCCGTATTATTATTCTTAGGTGGCATAGGTACGGGGTATTTCTGGGGCAAAAAATCTAATGAAGAAACCTTAAAGAAAAGCGAATTAACCCAGAATATTTATGTAGGCAAAGTTGAAAAAGACCCAATTGATGATTTTGCAGAAAACAAGCGAGATATAAGTTTTAAAGACGAAAGAAGTGCAAAAGACGAACATTCCGAGATAGACAAAGCGGAAGTACCCACCAAAGTACGAAAAGTACTTGAACATATAGAAGAAACCGGCGAAGCCCCCGAGGGTTATGTAGGTGGAAGAAAATTTAAGAATTTAGAACAGCTTTTGCCTAAAATAGGCAAAAATAATAAAAGAATAAATTACCGAGAATGGGATGTAAATCCTAAAATTGAAGGAAAAAACAGAGGAAAGGAGCGACTGGTGACTGGTGACGATGATAGTGCTTACTTCACCAACGATCATTACCAATCTTTCAAAAAAATAAAATGAAACTTTCAAAATTAGGTTTTTAGACAAACAATCAGATGATCATTTCTGGTTGTCTTTGCGACTTAAACGAAAAATGTAACCAAATGAATAACTTAAACATCATAGATAAAGAGCAGATTCCGGCTGAGTATGCCATCATCGAAATTGACGCCAAAGAGGTAACTTCTCTTCGAGAATTTTACGAAGTATTGGCAAAAGCCATGCATTTCCCTGATAATTTCGGTTTTAACCTTGATTCATTGGATGAACTGCTTAATGACCTCAGTTGGATAGAAGACAAAAAACTGGCGGTTTACTTCACCAACTCAGATAAGTTTCTTGAAAAAGAACGAAACGAAACAAAAATATTGACGCTTTTAGATTTGCTAGATGCCACCTGTGAAGATTGGAAGTGGCACGAAATGGATGAGGAAGACGAAGATTTTACACAAAAGG
>CAMCYZ010000256.1 GCA_945885545.1 Spirosoma fluviale | reverse complement strand
CCTGTTGGCTCGCAAACTGGGCATAAAGGAGTATAAGTTATGGTAACAGGCACTCGGCTCGTGGTGTCGCATCCAACCAATACACATTCCACATAATAGGTGGTATTCGACACAATTCCGCTAACCGCAAGACTTGAAGCATTACCAAGAGCAACACCGCCACTAGCTACCGAATACCATGCAAACGACATTCCTACACAACCCGTAGCAGACAATGTGGTAGAGCTACTCGTTCCACAAATGGCCGCGTTCGAAACTACCGGAGGTGTATTCGTGAAAAAACGTACAGGTGCTACGGTCCTTTTACTTGTGCAGCCATCAAAAGTACATGATACATAATAATCCGTTGAGGCGTTTAAAACCGGCGTAACAAAACTTGAATTTGAGCCTAAAGAACTCCCTCCCACTGCTACATTATACCAATTATAGGTACCAGAGCAACCTGAAGCTGAAATAGTGACAGATGCCGATCCACACAGTACGCTTTGTGTTGCTACCAAAGGCCGTGCTATTTTGCTTCCTGTCAAACACGTGGCGGCATTCCATTCTGCCAACATCTTGGCACCAGGAAGTGTACCGAAACCATTGGAAAACTTTATTCCTACTCCTCCAACCAAATGACAATAACTCATTACAGTACCACCAGCAGTACCGGGATTAGCTCCATTGGTACACCCCTCACTATACCCTGCCGTAGGACCACAATTGTCAATGGGGCCAGCAGGATTTATCCCATCAGACCAGTTACAATTGTGTGTATGAGGTAGCCCGAAATTATGCCCTATTTCGTGTGCAATAACCTCCACATTCCAAGAATACGTGGGGATATTTTGAACAGTATTTGAAATACCGGCACTCAAACCTTTTGCTGCACCTTTTCCACAAGCAGCAAAAACCGCTCTTGAGGTCATTCCATTAAAGACGGAAGGCCCTGAAAGTAAATAAGCCACACCACCTCCCAAATTTCTTGTTGTCACCAAATGCACAATATCTCCATCAAAATTATTGGCTTTCCCATCCCAATAGGTATCGAGCAAACCGAGCATGTTTGAAGTTCCCGTTGCAGACTGATAAGGATCTGGAGTGTTCCAAACAAAAAGTGTGGAAATGACCAAGTTCACACCTTCATTGTCATACAACTGTGATACATTATTAAAAATGGAGGTCATGGTATTCACTACATTGTTGACGCTATTTCCCCAGTCTTGGTACATTTTATAATCTGCCTCCAAATAAATCTCCACTGCCCTACAGGTAGCAGCGGAAGTCTGACTGTTTGTAGATGAGCCAGAAACCAAGTTGGCACTACGAACAACCTCACCCGCACAGATGGGTGTGCTATTTTGAATTTCATCGGTATTATAAACAATATGAAAATCCTCCTTTTGGTTTTTTAATTTCCCTAAAGTCAAATTTATCTTTTCGCTCTGAATCAATCCCTCGATGCTATTATTGGTTACTGTCAAGGCCACGAATGATTTTTTTTCACCCTTAATTTTTCCATGATAAAAAGTTGGTAAATCCATTTTGTATTCACCGGCGGGGGTCATAACTTTAAAGTCAGCAGATGTAATATTGGCAGGAATAAGATCTACCACCAAATCACCGCTTTGGGTTGGAATGACCAATTCATAGTTGTCTTTTTGAAGATAAATTTGATTGGTCACGGCACTATTGACCGTCAAGATTTGTCCTGAGGTGATACTATTCACCGAACGTTTGAGTTCAGCTGATGCTATTGCGTTTGATGTTGATTTAGAGAATAAATTCGGAATTGGAGTTTGGGCAAAAGAAAAATGAAAAATAAAGATTAAGATGGAAAACGTAGAAATTATTTTTTTCATGAAAGGGTCTTTATAATGGTATTATAAAATTACGCTTAATTCATCAAAGTTTCCAATCAAAATCAAAGAACTTATTTTTAACAACAATTCATTTTCTTGGATAAAATATTTTAGTTTGACAACATTAACAAGAATTTTGGCCAAGCCACTATGATAGAATCCCTAAATTCTCTAATTTTGCACCTTGAAATTTCAGAAAATCTATGGGAAGAGCATTTGAATTTAGAAAAGCACGTAAAATGAAGCGTTGGTCGTCTATGGCCAAGGTGTTTACACGTATAGGCAAAGACATCGTGATGGCCGTTAAATCTGGCGGGCCAGACCCTTCGACAAATTCAAGGCTAAGGGCGGTTATTCAAAACTCCAAGGCAGCCAACATGCCTAAAGTAAACGTTGAAAATGCAATTAAAAAAGCTTCTTCAAAAGATCAGGAAGACTACAAGGAGATAGTGTTGGAGGGATATGGCCTCCACGGAGTGGCGGTATTGGTAGAATGTACTACTGACAACAACAACCGCACGGTGGCCAATGTCAGAAGCTATTTTACAAAATGCAACGGAAACCTTGGTACCAACGGTATGTTGGATTTTATTTTTGAAAGAAAATGTATTTTCAAAATAGCTAATACGGCAGGTGTTGAACTAGAAGAACTGGAGTTTGAATTGATAGATTTCGGTGCGGACGATGTGTTTTTGGATGAAGAGCATGACCAAATAAATATCTATGGTGAATTCACTGCTTATGGTGCCATTCAAAAATTTCTTGAAGAAAAAGGCTTGGAATTGCTCCACGCCGACTTTGAAAGAATACCTACAGACACCAAAAAACTGAGCGAAGCTGAGGCGGCCGACTTGGACAAGTTGCTAGAAAAACTAGACGAAGACGATGACGTGCAGAACGTTTATCACAATATGGTTATCGAGTAGTCATTCCTTCCCTGAGCTTGTCGAAGGGTGGTTAATTGGTTAATAACAATAAAATTGACAATACAATAGTTCAAAATATTTTTAGCAAAAACGGTCAACGCTTCCGTTGACCGTTTTTGATTTAACCTTTGTTTTCGGGACGTGCTCCGTGGTGAGGGCCAGCATGCTTTCCCCCTCTGCCTTTTCTCATTCCTTCTTTTCTACGGGATTCGTTAGTGGCCATTTTTTCTTCGAAAGTTTTATATTGCTCTGGAGTCAATATCTTTTTCATTTCGTTTTTGTAAGCCGACTTTTTTGCGTCATGTTTGGCTTTCATCTCTTTACGTTCAGCCTCCCGATTGGCAACAGACGCTTTATTTAGTTTGCTAACGGCCGCAAACTGCTGTTCGGTCAGTTTTAAATCTGCCTTGAGTTTTTCGCTCCGCTTTTCAGCCATTTTTTCAGGATTGAATTCCTTTTTTGGGCCGTTATTCCCACCTTTTTGAGCAAACGCACCAATCGAAACAGCAACAAGAACGACAAATGCAAGAATTAACTTTTTCATAATTGTATTTTTTATTTGTTATGAAGCTTTGACCTCCACACCTGAATAAGGTTTAGAATCCAAATGTTAAAAAACATTAAAATCAGAAAATTGAAGGTATGGTCATCAAACACGCATAACAGATAATTTCGAAACGCATGTTTTCCTTTTTAGCCTTAAAAGCCTATCTTTGTGCGATTTTTGAAATATAACGAAAGCAAAAAATGAGAAAAAAATACGCCGCTGGTAACTGGAAAATGAACAAAACTTTTGAAGAAGGTCAAATCCTTTTGTCGGAAGTGGTAAATATGGTAAACGACGAAATGAACAACCCGAATGTACACGTGATATTGGGCGTTCCGTTTCCTTATTTGAGCAGTTTTACCAAACTAGTCAATTCATCGAAAGTATCTATAGCAGCCCAAAACTGTCACCCAAAGGCTTCGGGAGCATATACAGGAGAGGTTTCGGTACCGATGTTGAAATCTGTTGGTGTAAAATATGTCATCATCGGACACTCTGAGCGACGTGAGTATTTCTTAGAATCTGATGCATTTATAGCAGAAAAAGTGGATGCTATTTTAGCAGAAGGATTGACGCCTATTTTCTGTTGTGGAGAAACTTTGGCACAGCGTGAGGCAGGCATCCACTTCGATTTTGTTTGTGGACAATTGACCAACAGCCTTTTTCACCTTTCGGCTGAGGCTTTGCAAAAAGTAGTTATCGCCTACGAACCTATCTGGGCCATCGGAACGGGCGTGACGGCCTCTTCAGCACAAGCACAAGAGATGCACAAAGTATTGCGTGACCATTTGGCCAGCAAATATGGACAAACAGTGGCTGACGAAATCTCTATCCTTTATGGCGGTAGCGTAGGTGCTGGCAATGCAGTGGAATTATTCTCTCAGCCCGACGTTGACGGCGGTCTTGTAGGCGGAGCATCACTCAAATCAAGAGACTTTACAGATATTTCTAAGTCGTTTCCTGCGTAAGAAATAAAATATTTCAGAAGCTGGTCAGCACCAAAGGTGAGACCGGTAAAGAAGCCAATGCGAACAGCGTTGGCTTTTTTGTTGTTTAGAAAAAAATGTGACTTTAGAACTCCATTAACGTCTAAGCA
>CAMCYZ010000255.1 GCA_945885545.1 Spirosoma fluviale | reverse complement strand
AATTGATTGATTATAAATGCTAAAGGAATGAACTGGTAATTGCGTAAATATTTTTTTCAATTTCTTGGTGTTTTAGATATGCTTTAGTTTTCAAAGATAAATGAAATTCTGTTTTGTTCAAAATATTTATTTCAGATGTTGAAATCATCCAACGCACTCAATATTTGTTCACAACCTTTGTGGTGATATGCGTGTAAATTCCATTAGTTGTGGAGCTACTCTGCCCAAGTAAGGACTCCATAAAGATTAGGTCAGTTCCACTTTCTTCCTGATTTCGGCAGCATATTTGGCCTTATAATAAAAACCAATTGAGTACTTTGTGTTGAATATGGCCCACCATTTTGGCCTTCAAACAACCATACTTTTGGCTTAAATTCTAAAAAAAAGATACTTTTCTAAGACCTCCGAAGTTTTTATGGAGAGTAGGATATGGCGGTCTTTTTTTTGCCTTTTTCCACTCATTAAGAGTCTCAGTTTAGGATGATTTTGAACTAAACAAGAATGCAATAAGCAGAGCCCCCAGTGACGACTCGGCTGAAACAAAGCCCACTAATGACAACAAAGTTTTCCCTCGCCCGTTCATCACCTCCGATTAGCGAACGCTGAACCATACCGCAACATTTATTCATCAAAAAAACCTAAAAGCCCATAAACCACCTACCTTTACCAACGGCAATCTCGCCGATATCGCTCTTTTATGGTTTTAGTAGATGCAGAAAGTTTTTGATGCCCTCATTGATGGTTATTTGTTAGACAAAGTGGGTATTTCAGAAAATTTTCTGAGTCTAGCCCTCTCCGAAAACCTCCGGAACAATCTGATAAAACTTTTTGAAGACGACCAACTCATTTCGGCCAAAACTGGCAATGGCAGTGAGACTAATCTCAACGCCGCCGTACGTTCCGACAAGATTTTTTGGCTTGACAGAATCCATGAAAATCAACACGAAAACGATTTCTTCGACATCATGGACGCCTTTGTGGTGTTTCTGAATCAAACTTGCTACACGGGCATCAGCAGCTACGAGTTCCACTATGCCCTTTACGAAAAAGGCAGTTTCTACAAAAAACACCTCGACCAGTTTAAATCCAACGCCAGCCGACAATACACCATGATTTTCTATCTCAACACCAACTGGAAACTCGCCGATGGCGGCGAACTGTGCGTTTATTTTCAAGATTCTTCTCAAAACATCTCCCCTACCAACGGCAAAAGTGTTTTCTTCAAAAGCAGCGAATTAGAGCATGAAGTTCTACTAAGCCATGCCAAAAGAATGAGTATTACGGGCTGGTTTAGGGTGGATTAAACCAATTGGCCTTGCGGCCGTATAAAAACTCCTCAGGTTTCTAAGGCCGGAGCTGGTTTAAAGGGGCAAAATGACTTAGCTTTAAATTTCAAAAATAACATTCCCAAAATAAACACAATGTAATCACAATGAAGCAATTACGCCTAGTAATTCTCATACCAACTAAATGTTTTCTTTACAATTTCAGACTTTTCGGCCTTTAAATATTCCAAAAACGAGAGAGAAACCGGGGAGTGTTTCTTTCCCTTTAGCCATATCAAACTCCAATTGGTGGTTATGGGTAAACCTTTGACGGGTATAATTTGGAGTTCATTGTTCTGCAACTCGTTTCTGATACCAATCAATGGCATAATAGAATATCCAAGGCCGGCTATTAAGGCTTGTTTAACCGCTTCGTTTGAAGTAAGTTCCATTTTTTTCAGTACCGACAGCTTGTTGCCTTCTATAAAATTTACCATAGTTTGGCGAGTTCCCGATCCCTTTTCTCTAAAAATCAAGGGTAAATCATTGAAAATATCTTTAGGGTGAGCATTTTTTTTGGTCTTTATGGCGGCATTTCCTACCAAGTATAATTTGTTTTGAAGCAGATCGAGGTATTCAATGTTGAGATTCGACGGTAAAATTGAAACAAGAGCAAAGTCCACTTCATTGTTTTCCAAACTTTCGATTACCGAATTTTTATTGGCCACATCCATCAAGAGCTCTATGCCTGCATGCTTTTGCATAAATGATGTCAAAAAATAAGGCATAATATACTTGCCCGTTGAAACAATCGAGATCTTCAATCTACCGGTCAACTGACCTTTGAAGGCTTGGGTTTTGTAATTAATAGCATATACTTGATTGATGATATTCTCGGCGGCAACGGCTATCTCTCTCCCAAAATCAGTAATATGAATTTTTCTGCCAAGTACCTCAGTTAGAGGTATATCAAACTGATCCTGAAAGTTTTTTAGTTGAATGGAAACAGCGGGCTGCGTAAGATGAAGTTCTTCGGCGGCCTTGGTTACGCTTTGTGTTTGAACTATTTTCAGAAATATCTGCAGCTGGTTTAAAGTATAATTCATAAATATAATTAATGTTTACTATTGCAAATATAAATAAAAACTTATTGTTTTTTAGTCACAACTTTGCACAATGAAATAATTCATCAAAAAACCTTCATCCATCGACTAGATTTTTAAATGCAACAAAAACTAGTGGATTGTTAAAAAAACAAAATGACAAAAATAACCATTGCAAAAGGAAACGGCATAGGACCCGAAATAATGGACGCCACCATTGAAATTCTACTTTCTGCTGGGGCCAAAATCGAGATTGAAGAAATAGAAGTTGGCGAAAAAGTGTATTTGGCAGGCAATGCTGCGGGCATTGCTCCGGAATCGTGGAAGTCTATCACCACAAACAAAATATTCCTGAAAGCTCCTATCACCACCCCACAAGGCGGAGGCTACAAAAGTTTAAATGTGAGCACAAGAAAATTCTTGGGTTTGTATGCCAATGTAAGGCCATGCCGAAGCCTCGCCCCCTTTGTAGATACCAAGCACCCCGTGATGGATATCGTCATAATCAGAGAAAACGAAGAAGACCTCTACGCAGGCATTGAACATCAACAAACCGACGAAGTAGTGCAGTGTCTGAAACTTATCAGCCGACCGGGATGCGAAAAAATCATTAGATATGCCTTTGAATATGCCAAACAACAAAACCGCAAAAAAGTAAGTTGTTTCACGAAAGACAATATAATGAAACAAACCGACGGCTTGTTTCATAAAGTGTTTGACGAAATAGCCACAGAATATCCAGATATCAAAAACGAACACTGGATTGTAGATATTGGAGCTGCCAAGGTGGCGGAGTCGCCCGAAATATTCGACGTGATAGTGATGCCCAACTTGTATGGCGACATTATTTCTGACATTGCCGCCGAAATAACCGGCTCAGTAGGACTGGCTGGGTCTTCAAATATAGGTGAAGAGTGTGCCATGTTTGAGGCCATTCATGGTACTGCCCCAGATATCGCCGGAAAAGATATCGCCAACCCTTCGGGACTGCTACAAGGTGCCATTATGATGCTAAACCATATTGGTCAATCTAGCATAGCCGAGAAAATTCAGAATGCATGGCTGTTTACTTTAGAACAAGGCATACATACCGCAGATATTTACAAAGAAGGCACAAGCAAATTAAAAGTAGGCACAAAAGATTTTGCAAAAACGGTAATAGAAAATCTTGGTAAAAAGCCTGCGATTTTAAATTCGGTTTCGTACACCAACGACAGTGCCATAAACTTACCCAAATACCAAAGAAAAACTCCGCTCAAGAAAGAATTGGTAGGTGTAGATATATTTGTGCATTGGACTGGCACTGACCCAAATGAACTGGCAGAGAAGCTAAAGAGCATTGAAAGTGAAGAAACAAAACTGCAGATTATAACCAATAGAGGCATAAAAGTATGGCCGGATGGTTTTAAAGAGACCTTTTGCACCGACCACTGGAGGTGTAGGTTTATGCCAACCGAAAATAGCCTCATAACCAAAAATGACATCATTGAAATATTGTCAAGGGCTGATTTAGAAAACATAGATACCATCAAAACAGAAAACCTGTATTTATTTGATGGAAAAACGGGATTCTCACTTGCTCAAGGACAATAATTAAATCAAAAAAATGGATATACGCGGAGCAAAAAAGGTCATTACTCCTATTTTAATGACCTGCTTTTTAATTCTAGCTTTTATAACCGAAGACCAAATATATAGCCACTTGTTTTGGTCATTAACCATTATATTTGGTTTGCTGTCCATTTCAAACATTGGAAATCCAAAAAGGACAAATTGATTGTAAAGTCCTAGTAATTAAAAATTTAACTGACTTGTACTATCCATAATATTTATTTATTCTAGAAATTTTTCCTGTTAAAATGTTTAAAGACAGAACTTTACTTATAGCCACCAAGCACCAAAAAGAAAAGGTAATAGCACCCATTTTGGAGAAAGAACTTGGCGTAAAGTGTGTAGTGTATCCGTCGTTTGACACTGATTTGTTCGGAACTTTTAGCGGCGACATTGAGCGAGACCTCGACCCCCTGACCACAACCAGAAAAAAATGCCAAAGTGCAATGAACACCTACCACTGCGACCTCGCCATAGCA
>CAMCYZ010000254.1 GCA_945885545.1 Spirosoma fluviale | reverse complement strand
AAGATTTTTTTAAATCCAAAGTCAGTAAATGGGTTAACATATTTTGCCTTCATTTTTTCTGAAATTTTATAGTAAAGAAACAAATTATTTTTCGATACTTGAAAAACAAATGACAATTATTCGAAAACGATAAGGCTTTTGCCTTGATTTTTTAATACTGTGCCAGTTTTTAATACAATAATTTTTGCAATATATTCTAACTGTTACACAAAGGCCGTGAGTTCGGCCTGCGTAGGTTTTATGACCGCCTTCTAAAATCCGACATAAACCATATTTTTTCACCAAAGTGTTACCAATAGTAAGTTTAATTGGATTTAGGGTTGGTGGAATGTAAAAAAATATACTCAAAGTCGCAATGCTCTGTCTATAAGATATCTATTTGTTCTTTTGTTAATCCTGTTGCTGCCATTATGGTCTCCATCGGAACGCCTAATTTTTTTAATGATTTTGCAGTTTCAAGTTTACCTTCAATTATACCTTCAAGTTTACCTTCAATCATACCTTCAAGTTTGCCTTCAATTATACCTTCAAGCTTGCCCTCAATTATACCTTCAAGTTTACCCTCGTCAAATGCGGTTGTAACTGTGTTTTTGTAGTCTCTATAAATCTTCAAATTCATTTCATAATCATATAAATCTTTTTGTCCAAACTTAGCAAGTTCGGCTTTTTCAAAGGCTTGATTAAAAACCTCGTCTGCAATTATGGCAGGAATGGTCTGAAAATCTTCTAAATGTTTGATAAAATACAGCCATTTGTCTAAGCGAATGGAGTGCTGACCAGTTCCAAGTTCTGTCTCTTTCAGGTTGAAATTGGGCATTTCAAGGTATATAAAAGTCAATTTATCATAAAATGTTTTGCCATGTTGGTTTTTCAGTTTTATGGTATGAACCACCTCACTTTTTTCGGGTTCATTTTCATAGTCATCAAAGGTGAAGTCTAAAATTCCAATACAATAAACCGCTTTTAACTCATAATTCCATTCTCCTTTTTCAGCTTGTTCTCTGATAGGGAAAGTGGAATAAAATACGGTTCTTTCCTTGAAAAAATTCTGTTTTGCTTTTTGAAGCTCTACAATAAATTTCTCACCCTTTTCATTTTCACAATAAATGTCATAGATTGCTTTTCTGTCAAGGTCGGTTTGTGCCAATTGTTCATTGTTTTTGAATGTCAAATCAACAATTTGGTCATTTTCTGGCAATAAGGCATTCAAGAAGTCTATCAAAAGAGGTTTACTTGCTTCTTCGCCAAAGATTTTTTTAAATCCAAAGTCAGTAAATGGGTTAACATATTTTGCCTTCATTTTTTCTGAAATTTTATAGTAAAGAAACAAATTATTTTTCGATACTTGAAAAACAAATGACAATTATTCGAAAACGGTAAGGCTTTTGCCTTGATTTTTTAATACTATTCCAGTTTTTTAAACCATAATTTTGGTAACAAACTCTAGGTGTTTAACAAAGGCCGTGAGTTCGGCCTGCGAAGGTCTTATGAAGGCACGGATGCATTTGTTTCAATTAGACTGTCTTGCTTCCAAAGAACATTTTTTTTAGAGCAGCGGATAATCATCAATCCAAATCAACTCATTTTCATCGAAAATAATTCCTAGGAATCAATCAAAAACCAGGCTGATATGTCCGTACGGCATTTTTCAATATATCTTCTTTATAAAAAAGTATGTCTTTAAAAATACCTTTTGAATACATTTCGGTTTGGTCGTTAAAGTGCTTGGAATTTTTATCGCTACTATTTCCTCCTGCCAAAACAGATTTGGCTTTTACTTTATCGCCAAATTCCACCGCACAAACAAAGCTATTCCCGCTGTATCCGTACCTTTTCTTGGAGTTTGTATAATACCTACTATTAAAAGAAGGCAAACCTCCCCAAAGAGCCGAAGCATAACCGACGGGAATACTCGGTGAATTATCGTCAAATTCGGTTGTGAGTTCTCCATTGCGTCTTTGAAACCTGTTTATATCTCCCCATTTTACTTTCCACGTACCGTATTTCTCGATTAAATCATTGACAGTTTTTTCTAAAGGCTCCAAAAGTTCATTTTCAGTGGCCACTTCAGCAAAACGTTTGGTGGTAGTCACTTGATCATTCTCTCCTTGGTCTACATATATTTTTCTTATGGCCGGACTTAGTTTTTGTGCCCATTCTATCGCCAAAGTTGTTTCTATGGAGGTCTCCGAATTCCTGAAATCCCAATTTAATAATAATTTTATTGCTTCATTTAAAACCTCATTTTCTGTTTTTATTTTTCTTAAACTCGGAACAAGTACCTCAAAAGCAGACAGGTAATTGTCGTAGCCCAGTGCTATAAGTTCCTCAAGGTCAATTTTTTCTGCTTTTCCCAATAGCCTACTGGCATTTATTCCCCGAAAATTTTCTCCATCTGGGGCCATGTACGCAGGATATTCGGTTCGTTTTGGACTATCTTGGGCTGAAGCCGTAAAGGGCGTAGAATTGCAGTTTTGAATCCAGCCGTTTTTCGGGTTATACACATGCACCACTTCATCCACAGGGTGTAGGCCTCTATATTCTGTGCTAGCCAAACTACCGTCTTGCGGCTTCGCCCAGTTCAACGAATTATCTCTTATGGGCATATAATTGCCATGCCAATACGCAATATTTCCATATTTATCAGCAAAAACCGTATTGTTTGAGGTATTGGCTTTCATGTCCATGGCTTTTTTATAATCCTCAAAACCCTTGGCTTTGGTTCTCAGCCAGCTTTGCTCTAGGCTTTTCTGAGCACGGTTATATGATTTTAAACTTACCCAGTTGTCACCTCGCTTGGCCATTATCGGCCCATGATGAGTAAAGTACACTTCAAAAGTTCGGTTAAAAGTATTTCCATCTTTCAGGTATTTTATTTCTACTTTTTTCGAAGTCACTTTCCTGAGTTTTCCTTCATATTCATAATAGTAACCCTCATTTTTCTTTACTATTTTTTCCAAATAAGTATCCGCCACATCTGCGTTCGACGACGTATGCATCCACCCACAGTATTCGTTAAATCCTTGATAAACAAAAAACTGACCCCAAGTTACTGCACCATAAACATTGAGTCCTTCATTGCTTTTTACATGCACTTCTGGTCTGAAATAGAAAGTGGTATGCGGATTAATATACAGCATCGCATTTTTGTTTTTACTCAATTTCGGGGCAATGGCAAACCCGTTTGAACCCGTCTGCTGATAATCTTCATTCAGTTTTATGGAGCCCACGCTTTTCTCGTTTCCATAAAATGCCTTCAGCTCACTCATTTGCAAGTCAGCCGTGCTGATAGCCCCTATACTCCCGTCCGTCCACAGTAAAGGATACCAAGGTTCAAACTTCATCAGAAGTTTGGGCTTTACTTTAGGATTTTTTGCTAAAAAATAATTCACACCATCAGCGTAGGCATTCAATAGCTTTTTCAGCCATGGCTGTGCTTTTAAATACTCTGCTTTTGCTTCACTTTCACTTATCAATATTTTTATTTGCAGGTCATTGTAAATCTCCTCTTCGCCCTTAACTTCAGACATTCTACCGAGTTTTTCAATGTAGTTCATTTCTACACGAGCAAAGTCGTCCTCGCATTGGGCATACATCAGCCCAAAAACCGCATCAGCATCCGTTTTCCCTTCAATGTGTGGTATTCCCCACTTGTCCCTGATAATGGTTACGCTTGTTGCTTGGGTTTCTAATTTGCCTATATTTTGGGCAATGAGATTGGTGCTAAAAAATATTAGAAGTAATAGGTTTTTCATTTCAGAAAATTACTGGGTTAAAATTACAAGCGAATGCATGGGTAATTTAAATCAAATTTTTTTAGCAAAGCTACATTTCTAGCCTCTTTTTTAAGGAATATTGAAATCTCAATCAGTTTTATTGCATTTTTTTGCAACTTCGGAGTGTTTGAATCTTTAAGCCTTGTGGTTATTTTAAATGTAGAGAATGAAACATTGCTTCATTTCTCTCCTGAAAAAAGAAACATAAGTGACATGAATTTTACGGAGACGCAATGATTTTTTTATATTACTGAAACCAAGTCTTTAAGTTCAACTCAATTCACATCTGCCGGCAATGTTAAGTGGTATTCATTCCGATTTGGCCAATATTCTATGATGTTTTCAGGATTTTAACTCCCTATATTCTATACAAAAGTCACCGTTGGGTCTGATTATCAATGAATAAATTTTGAATAGTAGGATAATTTGAAATAAAATGTCCAAAAGACAATTAAAAAAATAAATTACATAAATGATATAATTAATAAAAAAAATTATTAAAATTGCGTCTATATTGTATTTTCTCAATAATATTTTATCTAAACCCAATAATTATATAATAGTCCCAATAGTTTAGACAGATACAATAATAGAATAAATTATTATTATTGTTTTAATGTTCCTTCTTTTTCTTTTTTGCTTCTTTTTTCTTTGTTAATAAAATAGGATAAATGTTGATAACTA
>CAMCYZ010000253.1 GCA_945885545.1 Spirosoma fluviale | reverse complement strand
GGAAAGATAGGAAGTTGGAAAGATAGGAAGTTGGAAAGATAGGAAGTTGGAAAGATAGGAAGTTGGAAAGATAGGAAGTTCGAAATTTTGAAAGATAGGAAGTTGGAAAGTTTGTAATTGGGTAAATATTCGGTTGGAATAAAAATAAAAAAAACTCTGATTTTGGCATATTTGCTTGAAAGTCAGAGTTTTTTATTTGTTCCTTATTCCTACTTATTTAAAAAAATCCTTCATTTTATCGAAAATACTCTTGCCTTCTCCACTGGCCTTTGGTTGGAAATTTGGCGAGTCCCTAAGTTTTTCAAGAAGAGATTTTTCTTCTGAACTTACGGTTTTCGGGGTGTAAATGTTTACATAAATCAACTGATCCCCCGTTCCGTAGCCGTTGATATCTTTAAAACCTTTTCCTTTCAGCCTTAATACTTCCCCAGCTTGAGTGCCAGGTTTGATTTGGATTTTAACACGACCACCCACAACCGGAATTTCTACTTCTTTACCTAAAACGGCATCAACGAAGTTCAATGGAAGGTCATAAATGATATTGTTTCCATCTCTTTTTAGCTGTGCATGCTCTTCTTCTTCTATTTGAATCAACAAGTCGCCGGCAATTCCCCCTCTAGCAGGTACATTGCCTTTGCCTGACATAGACAGCTGCATTCCTTCTGCCACACCCGCAGGTATTTTGATAGAAATCATGTCTTCTTCTAGCACTCTACCTTCACCAAAACACGATTCACAACGGTCCAGCACTACTTTTCCTTCTCCATTGCAAGTGTGGCAGGTGTTGGTAGTTACCATTTGACCAAGCATAGTTTGCTGTACACGTCTTATTTGGCCAGAACCTTGGCAGGTGCCGCAAGTTTGGAGTGAAGTGCCATGTTTTGAGCCGTTTCCACTACAAACTTTACAAGAAACGTAACGCTTAACTTTTATTTTTTTCTCAACACCGTTGGCTATTTCCTCTACATTGAGTTTGAGTTTTATCCTAAGGTCTGAGCCTTTTCTTACAGCTTTTCTGCTTCCGCCTGAGCGTCCGCCACCTCCAAAGAAACTACCGAAAGGACTACCATCGCCAAAAATGTCACCAAATTGGCTGAAGATATCCTCCATATTTACACCACCTTGGCCCCCGAAGCCGCCGGCTCCGCCCACGCCTTCATGACCAAACCTGTCATACCTTGCCTTTTTGTCAGAGTCTGACAAAACGCCATAAGCCTCGGCTATCTCCTTAAACTTCTCCTCAGCTTCTTTGTCTCCAGGATTTTTGTCTGGGTGATATTTAATTGCCAATTTTCGGTAGGCCTTTTTGAGGTCCTCGGCACTGACGTTTTTATCAACGCCCAACAAATCATAATAATCTTTTTTTGCCATATTGTTAGCGATATACTGCTAGCTTTTATGAAAGCTTCGAAATGAAACTTTAGCTATCTTTTATTTTCTTTATTTATGATGGTAATAGAACTAAAATTTGTAATTGTCTTGTAATCAGTTATTAAATCCTAATTTGCTCATTTGGAATTTGTATGATTTAACCCTTCAAACGCAATGACCACATAGCCAATTTCCTGAAAAACAATTGCTCAACTGCCTACTACAACTTTGGCATATCTGATTACCTTGTCGTTGAGATAGTATCCTTTTTCTACTTCGTCTATTACAGTACCTTTCTTATCTTCGCCAGCTGCAAATTGCGTGATACACTCGTGCAATTCTACGTCGAAAATCTGCTCTTTGGATTCCATTGGTTTTAGACCCTTGCTGGCCAAGGTTTTCTGGAATTTATTAAATATCAGGTCGATACCTTCTTTTATGGCCTTTACATCCTCGCTCGTCTCCATAGATTTCTGAGCTCTTTCAAAATCATCCATAACGGGTATAAGCTCCTTCATGAGTCCTTCGGTTGCATTCATGATAGTTTCTATCTTCTCTTTGGCAGTTCGTCTTCTGAAGTTTTCAAATTCAGAATAAAGTCTGATATATTTATCTTTGGCCTCGGCAAGTTCTGCCTCCAGCTTTTGTGCCTCACTCATGGGCTCGGCTACAGTCTCTGTTTGCTCTTCGGATTGGTTATTCTCTATTGTTTCTTCGTTTGTCTTGATTTCTTCTTCTTCGTGCTTATCCTTTTTCATACCTCTTCCGTTAAAATTTCTTAACGATTTGTAAACAATAATTAAACCATTCGCATGCTTTCTGCCAAAGTGGCAGAGCTATTGATCCAAAAACTCATACATGAGCATTGTCATTGCTGATTTTTGCCTTGCCTTTGCCGACCCAAATGTTAAAGTATCGAATTGAATATATCGGAGCAGAAGATGGTCTTTCGCAAGGTTCTGTATATTTGATATTAAAAAATTTTAATAGATACAGGTGGTTTGGCTCTACGGATGGCTTGAATCTCTGGGATGGAAAAACTATGGAAGTTTATCGACCTTTGGTTAAAGATAAATTTAGAATTGAAGGTATTGAAATTAAGAAAATTGTAGAGCTTCATACGAAAGATTTGCTGATGGGTGATGTAAATTGCATGAATATGCATGAGAGCGAAAACGGTTGAAAATATGAAAGTTAAGGTAATTTTACGAACCAAAAGTGCGGCGAAAAAAACAATCAAATTAGGTAGGCGAGGATATTTTTTGTGGGCAAAATAAGAAGAGATTTTTAAATTTTTTTTCAAATTTGTGACCTTGTAAGGCCTACAATTTCTTTAAAGTACTAGTATTGGATAAACATGGACACCCGTTATTTGTCGTTTTTTGAACTTCCAAAGGACATTTATAATTTGTAGAATAGTGAAAGTAACGTTAGAGGATTTATTTTTTAACCCCAGTACATTTCTGCCTTCCATTTGTCTCTATATTTTGTTTCAAAAATCATGAAATAAATGTATTTATTTCTGAAAAAGTGAGATAAAATTTCCGGAATAAATGTTCTGTTGTTATGTATCTTTGTTAAAAAAAAAGCCATTGAGCTTCAGAAATAAATTACAATATTTTCTCGTAAAAAAGCTTCAAATATCTAACAGAGAAGCTCAAAAGCTACTTTTTGAGGGTAAAGTTAGTGTTGATGGTCTCGTAACTGCCGCAAATATTTCTGTAGAACCTGAGCAAGAAATTCGTCTTGAAAATACCATTTTGCAAGCTTCAAAAACCTTCAAATATATAGCTTTTAATAAGCCGTCAGGAATCGAAACTACGCTCAATAAATCCATAGATAGGAATATTTCACGAATACTTCCATTTGACGACGTTTTTAATGTCGGAAGGCTCGATAAAGCCTCTGAAGGCTTGCTTATTTTGACAGATGATGGTAGGATTTATGACAAAATACTCAGAAATGAGAATAAAATTGAAAAGGAATATATAGTGAAACTTAATAGACCTTTGGATCATTTGTTTTTAGGTAAAATGCGTTCTGGGGTTGAAATTATGGGCAGAATGACACTCCCATGCAAAGTGGAGTTTGTGGATGAGTATACTTTTAGAATAGTATTGGTTCAGGGGCTAAACAGGCAAATCAGACGCATGTGCTATAAATTAGGCTATGAAGTTACAAGTTTGTGTCGGATCAGAATCGGGAATTTGCAACTTGGCGATTTGAAATCAGGAGATTGGCGTTTTTTTGAGATAAGTCAAGTTTTGAAATCTGAATAAAAAGTATCAATTTGCACAAAAAAACGTTTGTTATGTTAAAAGAAGAAATTTTTGATACGCTTGAAACCAATCACAGTCAGTTTATCAGTTATTTGGATGCTTTGAGCGAAGCCGATTTTGAATTTGCGTTTTCTGATAAGTGGTCGGCTGGGCAACAGCTCAAACATATCGTGCTATCTGTTAAGCCTTTGGCTCAGGGCTTTTTGATTCCTCGGTTTTTTCTAAAAATTATTTTCGGAAAGGCAAATAGGGCATCCATATCTTACGAAGGTTTGGTGCAAAAATATGATGAAAAACTTCGGCTTGGAGGAAGGGCAAGAGGAGCTTTTTTGCCCAAAGCTGTGAGTTTTTCGGAGAAAGAAAAGCTTTTCGGTAAATTGAGAGCTTATTTAAACTCAATAAAAAAGAGTCTGGCAAACTACACTGAGTCGGATTTTGATTTGCTAATTCTACCTCACCCACTTTTTGGTAAAATTACGGTTAGAGAGATGCTCTACTTTACGACACATCATGTTTTTCATCATCAGGAACTTACAAAACTTTATTTATCCCAGAAACCTTAAGAAGTTTGGAAATTGAAAGTTATTTAAACCATTTCAGGTTGGTTTGTCTTCAAATTACGGAGGAGGAGTTGTCGTTTATTTCTGAAGGATTGAGTATTTATCGGTTAAAAACCAAGGACTTTTATCTACACGAAGGCGATGTGCAACGCAGCATT
Source organism: Spirosoma fluviale (assembly GCA_945885545.1). Lineage (GTDB taxonomy): Bacteria > Bacteroidota > Bacteroidia > Cytophagales > Spirosomataceae > Leadbetterella > Leadbetterella lacustris. The sequence continues at coordinate 113 of CAMCYZ010000253.1, read as the reverse complement.
GGGTTTCTTGTTTCTGGACTCATACGTGTTTTTTATGTAGATGAGAAAGGCAGTGAAATAACCACTGGGTTTGTAAAAGAAAATGAATACGTGACTGACTATCCATTTTTTAT
>CAMCYZ010000252.1 GCA_945885545.1 Spirosoma fluviale | reverse complement strand
TAATGCACTCGTCCAGAAAACGGTTCCAATAAACTTTAGCCGACTCTCTCCTCGTAAAAAGTTCGTTCAGAAAAATAAAGAATTTGCCTAACAGTTTTAGCATATAAGCTATCGTAAAAGGTGAAACACAAAGGTAATCAAACAGCAATTAAATCAAGTCTAATCAAATTGAATTTTATTTAACCCAATTCAAGTCCATGTCGTTTACTTAAGCTCAGATTTTAAATCCCTCTCCTGTGAAGAGGGATTTAGAGAGATGTTTTAGAGTAAATAAATACCTTAAGTAAACGACATTGCAATTCAAGTATTAATTTTGGAAAAAATCAATAAGAATGAAAAAATTAGCTGTAGTAAGTGGAGCAAGCAAAGGAATCGGTAGAGCTATTGTAGAAAAATTTGCCTCAGAGGGTTATGAAGTAGCCGTTTGTTCCAGATCATCCTCTAACTTACAAGCCCTAAAAAGTGAGTTGGAAACCACCTACACCACCAAAATTCATGTTTTTGCGGCCGATGTCTCTTTAAAGAAAGAAATTCAGGATTTTGGAAAATTTGTGCTTGATTTAAGGCTCCCTGTACATATTTTGGTTAACAATGCCGGCCTTTTTTTGCCAGGGAAAATCTTGGAAGAAGCCGAAGATACCTTAGAAAAACTTATAAATACCAATGTTTTCAGTGCTTACCATTTGTCTAGAATGATTGTTCCTGAAATGCAAACACTAGACGCTTCCCACGTATTCAATATTTGCTCCATAGCCAGTTTGATGGCTTATCCGCAAAGTGGATCATATTCTATTTCAAAATTCGCCTTACTTGGTTTTAGTAAAAGCTTACGCCAAGAGTTGTTACATACCAACGTAAAAGTGACATCTGTGATGCCTGGAGCGACCTTGACCGACAGTTGGGCCGGAGTTGACTTGCCCGCGGAACGGTTTATGGAAGCAAAAGATGTAGCGGATATAATTTGGGCAAGTTACAACTTATCCAAATCTGCAGTCGTTGAAGAAATCGTGCTTCGCCCAATGCAAGGAGATATTTGAAAGCCATATTCACCTAAAGATTCAAACACTTCTGATTTTTCACTAAATTGCATCGTTTTTTAAAACACCTAGAAATATATATATGGAATTATTACAAGAAGTAGCAAACATCTCTGGCAAGCCAGGCCTTTACAGAATAGTTAAGCCGGGCCGGGCGGGAGTGATTGTAGAGTCATTGGATCAACTTCGCAAAAGAGAGATGATCAATGCAAACGCCAAAGTGTCGGTATTGAAAGAAATCTCTGTTTATACCGAAGACATCAACAAAGCCACACCACTTGGCGAAATTTTCCTTTCTATCCGTAAGGATTTTGGAAACAAAGTAGAACTTGATACAAAAAATGCTACAAATAAGGAGATTTTTGATTTTTTCGGAAAAGTAATGCCAGACTTTGACAAAGAAAGGGTTTATCCAACCGATGTAAAGAAAATAATCAATTGGTACAATATACTATCAGAAAATCTTCCCGAACTCTTCGACAGTAAAGAAGAAGAAGTTGAAGCCAAAGAAGAAAAGGTAGAGGAAGAAGTGGTGGTCAAAAAAAAAGTAAAGAAAAAATAACATAAACGACCCAAACTAAAATTTGGGTCTTTTTTTTAATATGTCATCGCATCATATAGTAAGAGAAAAACAGGAGCCCGCATTAATAATTGCCAACGGAGAAGCTTGCAGTGACGAACTCCTTGGGCAGCTGCTGGAATGGAGCCCGTTCGTTGTGGTGTTGGATGGTGCCTTAGATAGAGTACTTCACCGCCAAATAAAAATTGATGTACTTTTCGGCGATTTTGATCAAGAGAATTTTAACTTCGAAGACCTCAAAACAAGTCAGTTTCCGATAGAGATAATTCATGCACCAGACCAAGAAAAAACAGACCTTGAAAAAGCGATAGAATTTCTAATTGAGCGAGATTTTCCCGCTGCCAACATCGTCTGGGCAACCGGCAAAAGAGCTGACCATACCATGGCCAATATTGCCATTTTACCCAAATATTCTACACGCATTAAGCTCAAAATTATTGATGACCATTCTTGTATTTTTCCAATATTGCCCCTGCCAAATACATTCACCAAATGGTACAAAAAAGGCACCATATTATCACTCATGCCAGTAAGTGAAGCACTAGGAATAACTACCCATAACCTCAAATATCCATTGAACGCTGAAACACTAAAACTAGGCTATAGAAATGGCAATAGCAACGAAGCCCAAGAGGACGGGCAGGTCCAAGTCAGCTATCAAAGTGGGGATGTGTTGATAATGGAATGTAAAGATTAATAATGAACACGTTACTTGTGGATAACTGTGGGCATAAAAACAAATTACAATCCGAAACTTTAGTTCTAACGGAGCCAATAATCCACTTATTTATTATTCAATAAGTCCTATTACTGTGCCTAAATTCATTGTGGAAAACTTTTATTTTAGTACTATTTATATACGTCATTTTTACAATTAATTGATAATTAGGCACAACGAAAAACCTCTTCTCGGAACTATTTTAATAATTTTTTTTATCAAAAAAACTTTATCTTTTTTTTATTTTATTTTTTGTATACTTTTGAGGTTAGAAGCCGATAGGACCCCAAGGTCTTAAAGAATTTATTTTACACATTTTAGTCATAGAAATACATGTACGTAATTAAAAGAGATGGACGCCGCGAATCAGTAAAATTCGATAAAGTTACTGCTCGTATCGAAAGGCTATGTTATGGTTTAGACCCTAACTTCATTCAGCCTGTGGAAGTGGCCATGAAAGTGGTATCGGGTATCTACGATGGAGTTACCACCTCCGAGTTAGACAACCTAGCTGCCGAAACATCGGCGTCAATGACCACCAAGCATCCTGACTACGCCACTTTGGCCGCAAGAATTGCCATCTCCAACCTTCACAAAAACACCTTGAAGTCTTTCTCTGGTACTATGAAGGCAATGTATCAATACCTCGACCCCAAAACAGGTGAAAACGCATCCCTCATTGCAAAAGACATTTGGAAAATAATCCAAGCCAACGCTGCATTGTTAGACTCATCTATTATCTACGACCGCGACTTCGGTTATGATTATTTTGGATATAAAACCCTCGAGAAATCGTATTTGATGAAACTCAATGGCAAAATCGTTGAGCGTCCTCAGCACATGCTCATGAGAGTATCTGTCGGAATTCATGGAGAAAACATCGAAAAAGCCATAGAAACTTACAATCTATTGTCAGAAAGATGGTTTACTCATGCCACTCCAACACTTTTCAACGCAGGTACGCCAAAACCACAATTGTCGTCGTGCTTTCTACTAACCATGAAAGACGATAGCATTGAAGGCATATATGATACCTTGAAACAAACGGCCAAAATCTCCCAGTCAGCTGGAGGAATTGGTCTTTCTATACACAATATCAGAGCTACGGGTAGCTACATTAAAGGCACCAACGGTACTTCTAACGGTATCATTCCAATGCTTCGTGTATTCAACGATACAGCCAGATATGTAGATCAAGGCGGCGGTAAAAGAAAAGGTTCGTTTGCCATTTATCTTGAGCCTTGGCATGCAGATATCTTCGATTTCCTAGACCTAAAAAGAAATCACGGAAAAGAAGAAAACCGTGCAAGAGACTTGTTCTTTGCACTTTGGATTCCTGACTTGTTCATGAAAAAAGTGGAAGCCAATGCAGAATGGAGTCTATTCTGTCCACATGAGTGCCCAGGTATGTCTGACTGCTACGGCGACGATTTCGAAAGACTTTATGAAAAATATGAGTCCGAAGGAAAAGCAAGAAAAACAGTGCCGGCCCAAGAACTTTGGTTCCAAATCCTAGAATCTCAAGTAGAGACGGGCACTCCGTATATCTTGTTCAAAGATTCGGCCAATAAAAAATCAAATCAGAAAAATCTAGGTACTATCAAGTCTTCAAACTTATGTACCGAAATAATAGAATACACTGCTCCAGACGAAGTAGCGGTTTGTAATTTGGCTTCAATAGCCCTACCAAAATTTGTCAACAATGTTGACAGCAACGAAAAGGTAAGCTTTGATTTCAAAAAACTTTACGATATTACCAAGGTTATCACCCGTAACCTGAATAAAATCATTGACGTAAACTACTACCCCGTTCCTGAAGCAGAAAAGAGCAACAAGCGTCACAGACCGATAGGTATTGGTATTCAAGGACTTGCAGATGCATTTATCTTGATGAAAATGCCATTTGACAGCGAGCCTGCTCAAAAACTCAACAAAGACATCTTCGAAACCATCTACTTTGCTTCTATGGAGGCATCTATGGAGTTGGCCACCGAAGAAGGTGTTTATGAGACTTGGGCTGGATCACCAATTTCAAGAGGTGAATTCCAATTTGATATGTGGGGCGTTACGCCGGACTCTGGCCTTTGGGATTGGGAAGAGCTTAGAGACAAAGTCATTAAAAACGGCGTAAGAAACTCGTTGTTATTGGCACCAATGCCAACAGCATCCACCAGTCAGATATTGGGTAACAACGAATGTTTTGAGCCA
>CAMCYZ010000251.1 GCA_945885545.1 Spirosoma fluviale | reverse complement strand
TTGCCATTAAATTCTTTGCCATAAAACGATGCTAAGCCTTCAAACGATTTTTTGTATTCTAATCCTTGTGAAAATGAAGGCACAAAACCTAAAGCAGAAATAAGTATTATAAAAAGTGTTTTTGTAAAATTCATACGCACTTAATTTTTGTACAAAATAAACGGTTGGAGGTTTAGGGAATTGTTAATGGAATTAAAAAAATCAGTGATTTCTTGAAATAGTACAATGTTTACTTCTAAAATCATAAAATTGAATAATGGTTTTATGTTGATTTTGAGGGAGTTGATAGTTTTTTATGATAGGTTTCTAAAATGTTTATGACGGAAATGTCTCTTAATGTGTTATTGCTACACTTTTAAAATGTTCTAAGAATCTGATGATTTTTGACTCAATTATTTGGCCCAAACTTGATGGGTGATTAATCTTACTTGGTGAAAAACAGTGCAGGTTTTCTGAAATTACAGTTTAAAACCCCAAAACGTTAGCTCTTAAATCAATTTCCTTAAGTTAAAAATACGTTGCATGTTTTTTGAAAAAGAAAATCTAAGAGCTAAATCTTATTATTACGCCTTTAATCTTTCTTGCCTTTTTTTAAATTCTCCTCAAAAATCTTGGCATCTACCAAAAATCTAAACCAGAAACCTTGCAGAAAATGGAATATGAGGCCCTGTTTTCCGTCTAAAAAACCTAGTTTAAAGAAATAGCGGTATAAAAAGTAAGAAATGGAACGCCAAAAGATGGGCATGCTATAATATCTCAAACGCAGGTAGCGGCGTTGCTCCATGGGGTTGCCATTTTTGTCAGGTTTGATGGTATTTGTGCCGTCTTGTTGTGCGGTTAGGTTGATGGCATCGATGGCTTCGAGGGTTGCCCATTTGTTGTGCCTTTCCGTAAAATTCGTTAAAGTATCCGTTATGGTGTCAATGATATCGCCTTTAAGTAGGATGCTTTCACCTTCAATTACAAAATGTTGATCGTAGAGCTTGTCTTCACAATAGCCAAAGCCTTTTTTGAAAATCACGCCTTGATAAATAGGGTAGTGGCCACCCCGTTTGACCCATCTTCCCATAAACATGGTTTTTCTGGAGGCCATAAAACCCTTGATATTGTCGGGAATGCCTTTTTCAAAATGTGCCGAAACTTCATCTTTTAAAGTTTGACTTACTTCATGGTCGGCGTCGATGTTCATGATCCAATCATTGCCAATCGCGATGTTCTGTAAGGCCCAGTTGCGTTGAGCAGAGTAGTTTTCGAATGGATGGCTGTATATATTTTCAGTAAATTTTTTAGCCAGATTTATGGTGTTGTCTGTTGAGCCTGAGTCTACAACGATGATCTCTGCTGCCCAATCTTTCAAGCTTCCTAAGCAAGTTTCAATGTTTTTTTCTTCGTTGTAGGTTAATACGATTACGCTTAAAGGAATCTGAGACATTTTTCTATTTTTTGTAAAACTTTTTCAAAGATAAGGGATTGCATTAAATTCTTTAAAATTTGAACGAATTATCCGTGTCTGTCAGGGCTTTCTATACTGTTTTGGACTGATATTGTGCCGTATCTTAAACTGCCTGTTGAAGTTGGAAAGATTATTGAAGCCCGACTCGTAACAAATTTCTAGTACGCTCATATCAGTTTCTTTCAATAGCTTGCAAGCATGATTGATTCGGACTTGCATCAGGTACTCCACAAATGTCTTTTGTGTTCGGGTTTTAAAATATCTACAAAAGGCCGATTTTGTTAAATTTACTTTTTGAGCCAAGTCCTCAACCGATATAGGCTCTTTGAAGTTTTTTAAAATTTGGTCAAATATGATAATCATTCTCTCTGAATCTTTCTTGCTGATGCCTTCCATGCCTATTTCGGAAAGCGTCTTTTGCTCTTTACTTTCGGCCATCCTTTGCAGTATTTCAAAAAGGCTCCTGAACTTTTCTAGACCAGTTTTGTGTATATTTTCTTTGACTATTTCGGTAATTTGTGCTTTGACCTTGCCATGGAACTCCAGCCCAAATTTTGCTTTCTCCAGCAACAACTTCACTGCAGTCATTTCTACCAAGTCAAAGAAGGATTCACCGAAACAATCTAATCGAAATTGTATAACTATGGAGGCCGGTCGCGGAAAAGCCTCATTATCATAAAACGTTTCATCAGCACTAAACCAATGTGGTAGTTTGCTGCCTATCAATATTACATCGCCCTCATTGTATTCAGAAGTATGGTTGCCAATTACTTTTTTTCCAAACCCCCCATCACATAGGACGATTTCGAACTCTTCATGATAGTGCCAAGGCGTTTCGAAAAATGGAGATTCGTATCGCTCATATATATAGGAGAGGTCTTTGCTGAGCGGTAATCTTTGGAGGATGGGTTCCATTAAATATCAATATAGTATCGGTCTAGTATCAAATATAGGTAGAAACTTAAATTTTAGCTATATATTTTTGTATATTATTGATATGTTTTCAATAAATGGTGTAAATCTTTACTTTATGCTCGAAGGCAAAAATATTGTTATCATTGGAGGAACTACGGGTTTGGGGTTTTCGGCTGCCAAGGCTTTTATAAAAAATGGAGCCAAGGTAGTGGTGGTAGGAAGGAATCCTGAAAGTTGCATTTCTGCTGAATTGGCTTTGGGCGAAAGTGCCAGAGCGGTAAAGGGTGATGCTTCTGACCCTAAAACCGCCGTGATAGCTATCGAAATCTGCATTTCTGCATTCGGTGATTTTGATGGATTGTATCATGTTGCGGGTGGAAGTGGCCGAAAATTTGGGGACGGCCCTCTGCATGAATTAAGTCTTGAAGGTTGGCAAAAAACCTTTGATTTGAACCTCACGAGTTTGATGCTTTCCAACCAAGCGGCGGTGAGGAAATTTCTAGAACTTGGCAAATCAGGAAGTATTTTGAATATGAGTTCGGTTTTGAGTTTTTCGCCTTCGCCACAGTATTTTGTAACTCATGCTTATGCCGCGGCCAAATCGGCGGTTACCGGATTTACAAAAGCCTTGGCCGCTTATTATGCCAAAGACAATATCAGAATAAATATTTTGGCTCCGGCTTTGGTCGAAACGCCCATGTCGGCAAGAGCGAGTACCGATGAAAAAATCATGAATTTTGTAAAAACCAAACAGCCGCTCGACGGTGGAAGAAACGGAAAACCTGAAGATTTAGACGGTGCGGCTGTATATTTTATGTCAGACGCCTCGAAGTTTACAACGGGTCAAACGCTCTATGTGGATGGGGGATGGGAGGTTTCGGAAGGGCAGTATTAATGTGTTAATTAGTTAATGTGTTAATTGTTAATTTGTTAATGATTTTAAATAAAAATATTAAATAAAGTCTTTACACCCCTCTCCTCTGGAGAGGGGTTGGGGGTGAGGTAGTAAAATGAAACATTCATGACTAAGACTTTAGACACACAGAGAAATGATTATTTCTTAGTGGTAAATTATAAACATATGAAACATCCATGACTTAGTCTTTAGACACATAGATAAATGATTATTTCTTAGCGTCTTAGCGGTAAATTATAAACAAATGAAAACAGCAATAGGAATAGACTTGGGAGGAACAAATGTGAAGGGGATTTTGCTCAATGAAAAGGGGGAGGTTCTTCTGAAACATTATATTCCTACAAGCGACGAGGGAGATGAAAGGTGGAGAGTGAATGTTTTGGAAATGGTAAACTTCCTGAAAGCGAAAAGCCAAAATCAAGTTGAAATCATTGGCTTGTCTGCTCCAGGCTTAGCAAATGCGGAAAATTCTTGTATAGCTCATTTGCCCAATCGGCTTTTTGGATTAGAGAATTTTGTGTGGGCAGATTATTTCGGAACCCAAACATTGGTATTAAACGACGCTCATGCGGCATTGATGGCCGAAGCAAAGTTTGGTGCGGTGAGAGGATATAAAAATGCGATTTTGCTGACTTTAGGAACAGGTGTCGGTGGTGGCATTTTGATCAATGGAGAATTGTACCAAGGCTTGAGTCAGATGGCCGGGCATTTGGGACATATATCTATCAATATCTCAGACGATGAGCGAAGTATTTTGGGTATTCCTGGCAGTTTAGAATATGCCTTGGGCAATTATTCTATCGAAAAACGTTCTATGGGAAAGTTTAAATCTACCCATGAATTGTTAAAAGCCCATACTGAAAACGACAGTTTTGCAACATGGCTTTGGTTGGATGCTGTCCGTAAATTGGCCATTGCGATGGCTTCCTTAATTAATGTTTTTTCACCTGAAATCATTATTTTGAGTGGAGGAATCACTTTGGCTGGCAATTTACTTTTTGAGCCTTTACAAACTTTTATTGACCTCTATGAATTTAGACCGAAAGGTAAAAAAACAAGAATAGAAAAGGCACATTTTGATGATCTCTCGGGAGCCATTGGAGCAGCAGCTTTTGCATTGGGGAAAATTTAATGAACACATAGAACACAATAGAGAATTACAGAAAAAACTATGTTAACTATGTGTTTTAAAAAAAACGAATCAATGATAAAAAACTATGTTAACTATGTGCCTATGTGTTTAAAAAAAAGCGAGAATCAAAAGCAAAAAGCTATGTTAACTATGTGCCTATGTGTTTAAA
>CAMCYZ010000250.1 GCA_945885545.1 Spirosoma fluviale | reverse complement strand
GTTGGTTTAAAACAGGCGACGTAGCCGTAGTAGAAAACGGCTACTATCGCATTCTGGGCCGAGATTCGGTAGATATCATCAAATCTGGAGGATATAAAATTTCGGCTTTGGAGATAGAAGAAGTTTTAAGAAAGCACCCGCAGCTAAACGACTGTGCCGTGGTCGGAATTCCTGACGAGGAATGGGGCGAATTGGTGGTGGCGGCTGTTGTAGTTCGCAACAAGGCCTTGGACTTAAAACAGCTCAACGAATGGATGCGTGGCATGATGCCCCCCTACAAAACTCCCCGGAAATATCTGGTAGTGGACGAGCTACCCCGAAACGCCATGGGCAAAGTGACCAAAAATGATGTAAAAGAACGCTTTAAAAATATTTGAATATGATTATTTACGGAGTGGCCATCTTGGCCTTTTCTTATCTTACGGGCCAACTTTGTGGAGAGTATCTCGGCCAATTTCTAGGCGTAAAGGCCAACGTTGGCGGAGTGGGTTTTGCCATGATTATACTTCTGCTGTGCAAAGAATGGCTACAGAAAAAAGGTTGGCTCGACACGGAATTTGAAAAGGGCGTAGATTTTTGGAACAAAATGTATATTCCGGTTATCATCGCCATGAGTGCTTCTCAAAACGTTAAAGTGGCTGTTTCGAGTGGTTTTTTGGCTGTATTGGTGGGTGTGGTGCCGGTGGTAGCTGCTTTTTTTACTTTGCCTTATTTAATCAAGCTTAGCCAAAAATAATACATGGAGATTTTTGAGAATTTTATCGATAAAAATGGCCTCATAGTAGGCTTTTTGGTCATAGGTGTCCTTGCTTTTCTTTCTGAAGTATTTTCCAAGAAAGTCCTGAAAGGCTATTTGCCCGGTTCGGCTATCGCCATTTTGGCGGGCTTGATTTTGGCGTATTTTGGTGGGGTAATTACCAATGGCGAAAAGGGCCTCTCTGATTTGCCTTTTCTCAAGGGCGTAGGAGCTTTTGGGGGTTCTATGTTCAGAGATTTTACCATTGTGGCCACGGCCATGGGTGCCAGCTACCTCACCATGAAAAAAGCCGGGTGGCTGGGTTTGGTTTCCTTGCTTTTTGGTATAGTTTTTTTCTTTGTTTTTGGAGTGGCATTGGCCTATGTTTGGGGCATTCGTGATGCCGCAAGTCTCTGTACCATAGGGGCGGGCTCGTGCACCTATATCGTAGGGCCAGTTACGGGGGCGGCCTTGGGTGCAAGCTCCGAGGTCATCGCTCTCAGTATCGCCATCGGCGTTTTAAAGGCCATTTTGGTCACTATTCTTACGCCACTTTTGGCCAAAAAAATAGGCTTAAATAACCCCGCAGCGGCCATGGCTTTTGGTGGTTTGATGGGCACCAACTCCGGCGTTTCGGCAGGATTGGCGGCTACAGACCCCGCTTTGGTGCCTTACGGAGCAGTTACGGCCACTTTTTATACAGGCTTGGGCTGTTTGCTTTGTCCTTCGATTTTCTATTTGGTTTTAGATTTTTTTCTTTAACAAATCAATCTTTTACGCTCCAAAATCGCCCAAACTCACACTGTCGGGGTATCTTACTCGCACGCCATTCTGGCCTAAAGTAGTTTTTATTTTCTGACGTATTTCGTAGGTAACATCTGTGAAATCATTGGGGTGCACAAATGGTTTGATACTGATTTGTATAAAAAAATTGTCGAAATGCTCAATGCCCACCTGGGGCTGCGGATCTTTTAATACCTGAGGAATGGTGTCCAAAATAGACGCTATAATTTCTTTTACTTTCGGGAAACTCTCCTCATAAGGCACCTGAAGCTTGATGTCGAGCCTGATACTTCCTTTTTTTGAGTAATTGGTTATCATGTTGGAGGTAATTTGCCCATTGGGAACAATAAAGGTTTTAAATCCGGGCGAAACCATCAGCGTGTTGAATATTTGAATTTCCTCTACCTTGCCAAACTTGCCATTAAAATCAATCCAATCGCCCACTTTGTAGGGTTTAAAAACCAATATCATAATTCCAGACGCAAAGTTTCCGAGGCCACCCTGTAGGGCCAAACCAACGGCAAAACCGGCAGCCGCCAGCATACCCACCAAGGCCGATGTATCAAAGCCCGCCATACTGGCAGATATCAACAAAAAGGCAATTTTGAGAACAACGCCAAACATAGACCCTAAGAAAGAAGTGATTTCGGGTGAAAAATTGGAGCGTTTGAGGCGTTCGATCACCGCCTTCTCGAGTTTGTTGGCCGCCCAAAAGCCAATAATCAAAACCGCAATGGCACCCACCAATTTAGGTGCGTAAGCTACGATGTTGTCGATGATAGTTTGTAGGTATTTTTCTAGGTTTGGCATTTAATTTAGCTTCTTGGGTTCTTTCAATATTTTTGCATTCACTTTGCTCACTATTTTTTTGCCAGTTTGTTGTTCTATTTCTTTTCTGGTGTTTCCTGCTATCTGACCACCTTTTTTAGCAACTTTAACGTTGTCTGAGAATGTTTCAGGGTTGGTTTCTTTACTTATTTCTGTGGTGGTGGCTTCTGCCAGCATGTTCAGCACCAATTCAAGATTGGTCATGTTATCTCTCAGATTCTCTTTTTTAAGCGTTTTAAATTCCTTGTATTGCTTTACCGTTTTTCCACTCCAAGCTTGCGTAATAATATCGGTCAAAGTAGCAAACTCTTGCCCTTGCTTTACGCCTCTATTCTCCCATTCGTCAGTAAGTTCTTTTCTGACCTCAATGCTTTTCAGCCTTTGGTTTATCCAAGCGGTGCTGTAGCCTAGGTTTTGATAATTTTCCATAGCTCTATCTATGCTTTTTTCTGGATCTTGGCTTTCTTCTATTCGTTCATAACCCACCTTGGCCAACCATTGCTTAAATGGCTCAGCCTTTGGCGAAGGTATGGACTGAATCAAACGGAAGAGCTGTTCAGTGTCAGCCACATCTGTTTCTCGGTACTTACCATCCTCCGCTAATAATTTCAACCGGTTACAATTTGTAACCGTTTCATTTCCTTCTTTTTTTAATCTACTCTTTAGTACTTTCCAGTAATTTCTGGCACTTTGATGATTTGACTGTTCCGTCAAGGTATCTATAACGTCTACTATAGAAAAATACCATTTTTCTTGCTCAGCATCCCAGCTGGAGCGTATTTTCTTGCTATCGAAAAGTTTTAGGTCTTTCATCTTTTGTTTTTTAGTGTGATTTTAACGTGAAGATAATAGCTTTATCGGGAAATTGATTGCTAAGGAATTTGGGAAATTTTATTTTGATATTTAGAATTTATTGGATTGTAAAAAAGCAGATAACTTCCAAATTATAAGGCTTAATATTGAGTTTCCATTTATCCGAAGCGATTTACCCAAGCCGTCTTGCAGTGCCAAGCTCACCGCAAACCCAGCTGCCAATATGCCCAACAAAGCCGAAGTGTCAAAACCCGCTTTGCCTGCCGCCATCAACAGCACCCCTGATTTGAGAACAACGCCAAACATCGACCCCAAAAAAGAAGTGATTTCGGGAGAGAAATTGGAACGTTTGAGGCGTTAGATTACCGCCCTCTCGAGTTTGTTGGCCGCCCAAAAGCCAATAATCAAAACCGCAATGGCATCCACCAAATTTGGTGCGTAGGCTACGATGTTGTCGATGATAGTTTGTAGGTATTTTTCTAGGTTTGGCATGACTAGTGATTTTTGGACAAAAGTAATATGGTATTCTTTGGTTACAATCTGTAATTGATTGATGATTTTGATTTTGAAGATGTTCAATATTATATGAATTCAACCATTTGGAGTGAATTTTTAATTGATTCCAAAATTATCATTTGTTTTGCAGTTTTTTGATTTCTTGGTCAAAGTCACTTTCAAAATATTTATCCTGAATTACTCTAAATATGTTATATTCTGTTTCGGCCTTCAATTTAGCCTCTAACATTGTAATTTTCCCTTTGTCTCGAAGAATCGGGTAGTTTGAAAGCTCTAAAAATCCATCTAAGAATTTTATCCATGCTGTCATATCAAATGCCAAACCTCTCTGAGCATTGTTTTCTGCTAAGTCTAAATATGCCGAAACAATTCTATTCAATTCGGAAATATGCTGGTGCGACAAATAATTCTTTGCCACATTCACGTCACTTTTCATTATTTTTCCATCCGGAGCAGATTTCCAAGTTTTCAATCCCATAAACAATTTGGTGGCATCGGCCTCTGTATATATAATTTCGGCGGCAGTTTTTCCTGTTATAGCCCAATGTAATTTGTTTTGTACCATTCCGAAGAATGACTTTGTTTGCTCACTTTCTTTATCATAATCAGTACTGAGGGCATATATTCAGTAATTTTTTGATAAAATCTACGCTCGCTGTTTCTTATTTCACGGATTCGCTCCAATAATTCATCGAAATAATCTTGGCCAAAACTTTTTCCTTGTTTCAATCTATCATCATCCATCACAAATCCTTTGATTATAAACTCATTTAAAGTTTCTGTGTCCCATTTTCTAAACTGAATAGCTTGAACAGAGTTAACTCTATAGCCTACAGCAAGAACTGCATCTAGACGATAAAACTGAGTAGAATAGACTTTTCCATCAATAGCAGTATGTGCAAATTTTGCACATACTGAATTTTCTAATAATTCAGCTTTTAAGAAAATGTTTTTTAA
>CAMCYZ010000249.1 GCA_945885545.1 Spirosoma fluviale | reverse complement strand
CCTCTCGAGCGAATACTCTTGTAAAAGCCTCGATTCCGGCTTTTGATGCCACATAAATTGATTCTCCTTTTAAGCCCAAAGCCACGGCGATAGTAGAAAAATTCACAATAAAGCCATCTTTATTTCTAATCATTAGCGGAGCAAAAATCTGGCTACAATATATAGTACCCAAAAGATTGGTTTCAACTATTTTTTTAGCAACTTCACTGGGAGTCAAAATGGCCAAGTTCATGGCAGCCACTCCTGCGGTATTGATAAGGCCTGTTATTTTTTTTCCTTCAGATTTTAATTTTTTTGCAATTGCTTTTATCTCCTCAGGCTTAGTTATATCGCAGGCAGAAGCAGGAAAATCTAAATGTTCTACATTTCTTGCAATACCGTAAACTTCAATGTTTTTTTTAATCAAAAAATTACATATTGCATTCCCAAGACCTCTGCTAGCACCGGTTACTATTATCATTTTTTATCAATCATTTGGTTATAAAACTCATTTCCAAGGTTAGATATAGACCTGAACACACCTCTGGATTTTGACATTGCCAACTCTGAAGTCCACTCAAATTCAAAGCCCACTTCGCTAGCCCTATCCTCCAGCCTTACACACAACTCAACTAAATTTAAAGAATCTATAATCCCATTGCTTCCTACTAGTGCAGAATCCTCTGTAACCACTATGGTACTATCGTCAATCAGTTCTGTAACTAGCTCTTTGATTTCAGCTATTATCTCTACTTTTTCCATTGCAAAAAAATTAAATTTTCTGTTATTTTTTGAGCAAATATAATTCAAAATAGGTGAATTTTAAGGCTTTTGGGCCTTATTTTTAATTTATGAGGTTTAAAGACATTTTGTACTTTAAAATTATTTTACCTTTGCGTTCATTTTTATTTGAAAATCAAAAACAATGAATATTCCATTAGTAAGTGTGCTCATGATAACCTTCAATCATGAAAAATTTATAAAAGAAGCTTTAGAAAGTATTATTTGCCAAAAAACAAATTTTGAATTTCAAATTGTACTTTGTGATGATTGTTCTAGTGACAATACACCAACTATCTGTAAGGAATATAAAGAAAAATACCCCGACTTAATTACCCTTGTACTTAACCCACAAAATATGGGTGGAAACGGCATGCCGAACTTAATGAATGGCTACAGTAAATATTGCACTAAGAGCAAATATTTAGCTATTTGCGAGGGGGACGACTATTGGACTTCTCCTGATAAGCTACAAAAACAAGTTAATTTTATGGAGACAAATCCTGAGTTTGCCTTATCTTTTCACAATGCCGAAGTAATAAGTTTTGAGGGAATACACTCCAATTATCTATTAAATTCTGGTATCGAAAAAGATGTTTTTTCGCTTGACGATTTGATTGGAGAAGATGAAATATGGTTTATGGCAACTGCAAGTATTGTGTATAGAAGACAAGCATTGGGCGATTTGCCCGCATGGCTCCACGATTCCCTCAGTGGAGATATTCCAATGCATATTCTGGCCGCAAGAAACGGGAAAATTAAGTATCTCGATGAGCCGATGTCGGTCTACAGAAAAAATCTCGGTGGAACAAGTTTTACAGATAACAAAAAGGATGAAAAATTTCTGAGAAACCGTATTTTTATGTATTCGAATTTAAATGACGAGACCAACCGGGTTTTCAATAAACGTTTCAGGAAAAATATTTCGCGATATTACCTTATGATGCTAGATTGCGAACAGTTTAAAGGCAAAAAAATATCACTTGCTCTTTTTGCCCTTAAATACCTTAATATGGCTCGTCCTTCATGGTCAGAAAGAAAAGAAATAATAAAAAAATACTTATTACCTGATTTTTTACTAATTTTAAAACGAAAGATAGTAAACCTATTCAATCCTTCTACATAACAAGAATAGAATTAGAACATTTACAGGGTCAATAAACTTGGCTCCAACCATAATCTTAAAAAAAATTTAATTAATTTAATTTATTTAACTATGAAAAAAAGAATTGTTATTTCTGGCCTTTTGGTTTTGGGCTTTTCAAAAATGATTTTGGCTCAAAATGCTTACCCAAGTACACCTCCTGCCGTTTCACCTATGCCAATGAAACCCGAAATGACAGAGATTTGGGATCCTGAAGTCCGAGTAGTAACTCCAGCCAAAAAATTGGGTGATGCACCTTCTGATGCCATTATACTTTTTGATGGAAAAAATCTTGACCAATGGGTAAGCCAAAAAGATATTACAAAACCAGCACCTTGGAAAATCGTAGACAATGACCACATGGAAGTTGTGCCTAAAAGTGGCGGAATTCAAACAAAATTGAAGTTTGGAGATTGTCAGATTCATATCGAATTCAGTGCTCCTGATATCGTGGAAAATGCTGGCCAAGGTCGTGGAAACAGTGGATTGTTCCTTCAAAACAGATACGAATTGCAGATCTTAGATAGCTATAATAACAGAACTTATGCAAACGGTCAAGCTGCAAGTATTTACAAAGACGTTCAGCCATTGGTAAATGCCATGCGTAGCCCATTGGAGTGGAATTCTTACGATGTAATTTACACCGCAGTTAGATTCAAAGCTGATGGCAGAGTAGATGCTCCAGCAAGAATCACAGTATTGCACAATGGCGTATTGGTGCAAAACAATACAACAATAGCTGGTTTAACCAACTACATCGGTCTTCACATGTATCCAGCCGCACATGGCGACGATGTGATATCGCTTCAAGACCATGGCAACAAAACACAGTTTAGAAATATATGGATTAGAAAATTGTAATTGTTTAAAATTTAATATTTGAGGGAGAGCTAACACTCTCCCTTTTTTTATGATGCTAGACCTCAAAACCGAATACAAACGTTGCTTCGAACAGATAACCGCTTATGAACCCTCAGAAGCCAAGGAAATAGCTTTTATGG
Source organism: Spirosoma fluviale (assembly GCA_945885545.1). Taxonomy (GTDB): domain Bacteria; phylum Bacteroidota; class Bacteroidia; order Cytophagales; family Spirosomataceae; genus Leadbetterella; species Leadbetterella lacustris. The sequence continues at coordinate 1,744 of CAMCYZ010000249.1, read as the reverse complement.
TTTTCAATGAACTTTTGGGTATTACCAAAAATGACTTAATCGCCTCAAAATCAATCAATGAAGAACAGCTGTCAGAAATGGATAAGATCATTAAGCGTGTCAATACTTTTGAACCTATCCAATATATTTTAGGCAAGACATGGTTTTATGAACATAGCTTTATGGTGAACGAAAATGTCCTCATCCCACGCCCAGAAACGGAGGAATTGGTGCAGCGAGCCTTAAGACTTTCACCAAAAACAATCTTGGACTTAGGAACGGGCAGCGGTATTATAGCCATCAGCACGGCATTGGGTTTAAAAAATGTAGAGGCTTTTGCTATTGATATTTCCGACAATGCATTAGAAATTGCCAAAAGAAATAATGAAAATCTAAAAGCAAATGTAAACATCCAACAAGCAGATATTTTAAATTTTGTAAGTCCATTTGGTGAACAGAAATTTGATTTAATCGTGAGTAATCCACCTTATGTAAAAGAGAATGAAATGACTGAAATGCGGGAGAATGTCATAAGCTTTGAGCCACATTTAGCACTTTTTGTAAGTGATGAGAATCCACTAATTTTTTATAAAAAAATTGCAGAAATTGGTCTAATTTATTTGGAAAACAATGGCCATGTTTTGGTAGAGATTAATAGTTATTTGGGACAAGAAACTTGCGATGTATTCACCAACGCTGGATATTCCAAAGTAGAATTAATTCAAGATTTTTTCGGAAAAGACCGTATGGTGTTGGCAAAAAAATGAGCGTTTTTCCATTCAAATTCGTCCAATTAAATATAATTAGCTAAATTCACATTATTGAAAACCTACTCCATGAATAAAATAGATTCTTTATATGAAAAAATAGATGATGTACTTGCCGAAGTTCACAAAGTAGTTATAGGGCAAGAATATCTCATTAATAGATTGCTGATTGGCTTGTTTACGGACGGTCATATTTTGCTTGAAGGCGTTCCTGGATTGGCCAAAACGAAGACGGTCAATACTTTGGCAAAAGTTTTGGACTTGGGCTTCAGAAGGGTACAATTTACTCCTGATTTATTGCCTTCGGATTTAGTCGGAACCATGATTTATAACCAAAAATCTGGTGATTTTGAAGTAAAAAAAGGACCCATATTTGCTAATTTAATTCTAGCAGATGAAGTAAACCGTGCTCCCGCCAAAGTACAATCTGCGTTATTAGAAGCCATGGCAGAGAAACAAATCACTATTGGTGAAGAATCATTTCAGCTAGACCCACCTTTCTTGGTGATGGCCACCCAAAACCCCGTGGAACAAGAAGGAACTTATCCCCTGCCTGAAGCACAAGTGGATAGATTTATGATGAAAGTTTATGTAGATTATCTCGACAAAAAATCAGAGCTGGAGATGATTCGCAAGATTGCCAACATGGATTTCAAAGAAAACGTTAAATCGGTTTTGGGCAAAAATGATATTCTAGAAATCAAGAAAATAATCAACGGAATCACGATTTCGGATATGTTGGAACGCTACATTGTGGAGTTGGTTTTTGCGACCAGAAACCCCGAGGATTATGGTTTAAAAGAAGAGGCCAGATACATACAATACGGCGTTTCACCTAGAGCCGGCATTGCCATTCACAAGGCCGCAAAAGCCCTGGCATTCTTTGACAGGCGTGATTACGTACTACCAGAAGACATCAAAGCCGTAGTAAGCGATGTATTCAACCATCGCATCATACTGAACTACGAAGCCGAAGCCGATGGCATCAATACCCGACA
>CAMCYZ010000248.1 GCA_945885545.1 Spirosoma fluviale | reverse complement strand
AACAGCATACCCACAAACAGTATAATGGCTGGAACAAACCCAGCCCAAAACATCAATCGCCATGCGTTTTCGGCATCGCCAAAGATATAACCCACCACATAAGAGAGCAAAATACCCAAGGTGATGGCCAATTGGAAAAACGTCACCATCCTGCCACGTTTGTCTTTGGGTGAAAGCTCGGCCAAATATAATGGAACGGTGGCCGCCACAATACCGATGGCCAAGCCCAAAAGCAATCTACCTGCAATGAGCGAATTGGTATCTGGGGCAATAGCAGCCAAAATAGAACCCACCACAAAGATTAAAGATGCAATGACATTGATTTTTTTGCGACCCAATTTATCGGTTAAAAAACCAGAAATAAAAGGCCCAAACATAGCCCCAAAGAGCACCGCTCCTACCACCATACTTTCTTGTGATGGCGTGAGTTGTAATTGTTCACGTAGCGAAGGTAGGGCAACGTTGATAACTCCGGTGTCGAAACCGAAAAGTAGACCTCCTGTAGCTGCTACTGCAGCAATAAAATAAATAATGGTGTTTTTACTCATAGGTTTTGTATTGTATTTTCTACAAAACTATGAAAATATTTGGCATTAATTTAACTTTTTAAAGAAGCCCAGAGTGGCGTTTACAACCAATGCTGTGCTTCCTTTTGGAGGTAGGCCTTGGTGTTGTCATCTTTAATGATACCATATCATACTTGGTGGCAGAAGAATTATTATTGTGCAGGATGATTTAAATTTTTTGTCCAATTGAAGGTATCATTGGTAGTTCTATCAATCAATAAATGTTAAATTTGACCCAAATATAAGTTTTGAAACCCATTGATGGTTTTCTTTGTTTTCATTTTTAAAATCAAACTATTTTGGAAATTACTCACAAGCAAATACCTTTTTCGCAAGCCTCCAATTTTCCTAAACTTTTCATAGATTATATAGCTAGAAATCCTCAACTGAGCGATTTTTATGATTCTTTTCCAGACCTAGACGGTTTTAAAGAAACGATAGCTAAGCGTAAATTTAACCACAGAAAAGAGTTGGTTGAGGCTTTGAAACACCAATACCAAGGCGTAGTAAACCCTCCAAATATTGATATTTTGCTTGATGAAAACACTTTTACGGTAACCACAGGCCACCAACTCAATATTTTTACCGGGCCGCTTTATGTCATTTATAAAATCGTGAGTACCATCAATTTGGCCAAAAAACTTAAAGACGCATTTCCAGCACAAAATTTTGTGCCTGTCTATTGGATGGCCACTGAAGACCATGATTTTGAAGAGATTTCTTATTTTAATCTTTTCGGACAGAAACACAAATGGGAAACCGAACAAAAAGGCGGGGTAGGTAGAATTAATCCATCTGAATTGTTGCAAATCATTGAAGGCTTGAGAGATAAGCCAGAGGTGTTTGCGAGAGCTTATGGCGAAAATAGCACCTTAGCCGGAGCGGTGAGGCAATATATGAACGAGCTCTTTGGTGCCGAAGGATTGGTCTGTATTGATGGTGATGACAGAGTGTTGAAGTCATTATTTGCACCAATAATGAAAAAAGACATTGTGGGGAATGCGGCCGAAAAGATTGTGGCGGAAACGTCAGGACGCCTGGAAAACCTTGGATACAAAACTCAAATACATGCTCGCAATATCAATTTCTTCTACCTAGACGAAAACCTTCGTGAAAGAATAGAAAAGCAGGGTGAAAAATATACGGTCGTAAACACAGATTTGAGTTTTTCTGAAGCCGAAATTCTAGAAATTTTAGAAAAAACTCCTGAAAAAATAAGCCCCAACGTAGTTTTAAGGCCCATTTACCAAGAAACTATCTTGCCCAACCTTGCTTATCTTGGTGGGCCGTCGGAAGTTTGTTATTGGTTGCAGCTAAAAGATATTTTTGAGCATCATCAGGTACAATTTCCAATTCTGTTACCCCGAAATCTCGGATTGGCCATAAACGAAGGCACTAAAAAACGAATGGAAAAATTGGACGTAGAAGCTGAAGAGCTTTTTCAAGACGACGTGACACTGAAAAGAAATTTTGTCGAAAAAAACTCTGAAAATTCTCTTTCGTTAACGGATGAAATTAAACAAGTAGCTGCGGCTTTTGACCAAATTATAAAAAAAGCTGCCGAAGTGGATCCAACGCTCAAGCCCGCTGTGGAATCTGAAAAAGTAAAAAATGCTACCGCTTTAGATCATTTAGAAAAAAGAATTAAAAAAGCCGAAGAGAAAAAATTTGAGACTTCGTTGGCCCAACTTCACGGACTAAAAGAAAAACTATTCCCGGGTGGCGGACTTCAGGAACGGTCAGATAATTTCCTGAATTTTTATTTAAACGACCCTGAATTTATCTCCAAAATTTCACAACACTTTGACCCTTTGGACTTTAAATTCAACATTGTTTTTGTTTGAAATGTGCAAATTTCACACATCGAGCAAAAAAGTACCGAAAAATCGTTTAAATTACCATGAAACGTATAAGTGTTTATTTTACATTTGCACATCTTTTATTCAATCATAGGTTATACAAATACATAAAGCGATGGAAGTTTCTTCTCTCGCTTTTTTATTGCCCAATTAGACCATATTACTATTTGAACCAAAAACGCTATTATTTGGTCGAATTGGATAATTACTCTTTCCTTTATTTGCTGCACTTTTGTTATCGAAAATTTATCAAAAGAAAAATATGTCTAAGAAAACTCTTTTTGACAAAGTTTGGGACTCGCATGTGGTGAAACACATAGAAGATGGCCCAGATGTATTGTTTATCGACCGTCATTTTATCCATGAAGTTACGAGCCCAGTGGCTTTTTTAGGACTAGAGTCTCGAGGTATTGGAGTGTTGTTTCCTGAAAGAACATTTGCAACAGCAGACCACAACACGCCTACTATCAATCAGCATTTGCCTGTAGAGGATCCACTTTCTGCCAATCAGCTGAAAGCTTTAGAAACCAATTCAGGAAAATACGGCATTTCGCACTGGGGTTTGGGAAATCCTAAAAACGGCATTGTACACGTAGTAGGTCCAGAAAACGGGATTACACAACCGGGTATGACCATCGTTTGTGGCGACTCACATACCTCTACCCACGGAGCATTTGGTGCTATTGCGTTTGGAATTGGTACTTCTGAGGTGGAAATGGTGTTGGCTTCACAATGCATCATGCAGCCGAAACCAAAAAAAATGAGAATTAACGTCAACGGAAAGCTTGGAAAAGGAGTAACTCCTAAAGACGTTACACTTTATATAATTTCGCAGATTTCTGCTTCAGGTGCTACTGGTTACTTTGCCGAATATGCCGGAGATGTTTTTGAGAACATGAGTATGGAAGGTCGTATGACCGTGTGCAACATGTCTATAGAAATGGGTGCTCGTGGTGGCATGATTGCCCCTGACGAAACCACTTTTGCGTTTCTTGAAGGCCGTGAACAAAGCCCTAAAGGTGATGCGTGGATAAAGCAAGTAGCTTATTGGAAAACTTTAAAATCTGACGAAGGTGCAGAGTTTGATTTAGAACTAACCTACGACGCCACTGACATAGAACCACAAATTACTTATGGTACCAATCCGGGTTTAGGAACTGGTATCTCAAGAAATATCCCAAAAGCAAGCGATGTAAAAGACGGTGAAGCTAGCTACAAAAAATCATTGGCCTATATGGGCTTTGCAGAAGGCGAAAGCATGATAGGCAAAGAAGTTGACTACGTGTTTTTGGGAAGCTGCACCAACGGCCGCATTGAAGACTTCAGGGCATTTGCTTCGATAGTGAAAGGACGTAAAAAAGCGGACAATATCACTGCTTGGCTGGTTCCTGGTTCACACATTGTAGAGTCTCAAATCAAAGAAGAAGGAATTTTGGACATTTTGACAGAAGCAGGTTTTGCTCTCCGTCAACCCGGATGTTCGGCATGTTTGGCCATGAACGACGATAAAATTCCAGCAGGAAAACTTGCGGTTTCTACTTCAAACAGAAACTTCGAAGGCCGTCAAGGTCCAAACTCCAAAACCCTTTTGGCTTCTCCATTGGTAGCAGCAGCCGCAGCGGTAACAGGTAAAGTAACCGACCCAAGAGTGTTTCTCTGATATAATATTCACCGCAAAGGCACAAAGACGCTAAGTCATGAATGATTATGAGTTTCTGGCAAAGAATATATTCGAATCTTCATTAGAGGTTCATAAAATAATGGGTCCAGGATTATTAGAGTCGATATACGAATTCTACCTTGCAAAAGAATTAAGAATCAGGGGTATAAATGTTAAAACTCAAGTTCCTATACCTCTTTTTTATAAAGGACATGAGTTAGAAAAAGATTTCAGAATTGATATTTTGGTAGATGATAAAATCATAGTGGAGGTTAAAGCTGTTGAAGCAATATTACCCGTACATCAAGCACAAATAATATCATATTTGAAATTGTATGACTCAAGGATGGGTTTTTTAATAAATTTCAACACTTCTTTAATTAAGGATGGTTTTAAAAGATTTGTAAATAATTACTAAAGAAAAACTTAGCGACTTACCGTCTTTGCGGTAAAAATAAACAACAACATTATGGCATACGATAGTTTTAAAATCTTAACATCTAGCTGTGTTCCACTTCCTTTGGAAAACGTGGATACAGACCAGATCATTCCTGCTCGTTTCTTGAAAGCGACAAA
>CAMCYZ010000247.1 GCA_945885545.1 Spirosoma fluviale | reverse complement strand
GCTGGTATTTTTACGGTCATTTTCTTGTTGTTTTTTAACAAATATAAAAACATCTGATTGGATTTCAAAGAATTATCGGAACATCTGGAAACCAGTTTTGAGGTAAAATCTATCAACTTTTGAACAAAATAGATTTACCAAATAGCTTGACCAAGTCTGGAGGTTAAAACATAAGAGATACAAATTTAGAATTAAGACTTGCCTTCTGTAATTCAACTTAATCGGTCGGAAGACCGAAATACACTCGTGCTTAGTCTGAAGACTAAGCACAGCGGGAATCATCATCATAATTGTCAAATGAAGGTAATGACCCAAATCTTCCGTTTTCTCTTGCCATATCGTGAAATCCTTTTGACCCATCACTATCTAAGCCTGATTTGAACCCTTCTGAAGTTCCTTTGGAATTATTAATTGTAGTTTGTGGATTTGAACTTTTGGAAACACTGAGAATTTTTTGACAATTTTCTAATTTTACTTTTGTTTCATTATATAAAACCGATACAAGCTTTAGTTCCATTTTCAAATCCTTTGACTCTCTTTCCAGCAATTTAATCTTTAATAAATTCTTGTCATCATTTTCTTTCTTTTGTAGTAAAGATCTAAAGTTTCGGAGTTGTTAAAAGCTTGAATATCAAGCAAATAAAATATTAAAAAAGTTGCACTTTTGATCATAACTTGTTAAACTTGAGGTAGTTAACAGAAATTTCCCAAGTCAGCCAAAAAAGCAACGGAACAAGGTTAGTAAAAATATCGATGAAGTAGGCAAATATTGTTCAGAATCCAATATTTGCAAAAAACCTTTGAAAACATTATTGGGCAATTCAATCTCAGTAAAGTCAATTATTGGCTAAATAAAGGCAAGGCAAAAGGTATAGAGGGTAAAAATATCTTTAAAGTTTTGTTTGTTTTGGGCTTTCTTGACTTGAAAAACATTGGTCAGTTGATGTTGTCGGGTTATAGCTCACAACTTAATCATGGCAAAGATGTGCTTTATGCTTTTTTTTAAAATGAGCTTATTGATTGGCGTAAAATTTTATTGATTTTCTCAAAACAATTTGTTAAAATTGCTAAAAAGAAAGGAGATAAGGAAGCGTCTGAAAGCCGTAAATGTTTAATTATGGATGATACTTTAATTTCAAAAACGGGTAAAACCATTGAGCAAATCGGAAAAGTGTTTGATCATTGTAGTCGCAAGTATGAATTAGGTAGAAAAGCCTTAACATGTGGTTTTTGGGATGGAAAAAGCTTTATTCCAATAGCATTTTCAGCCCATAATGAGCCAGGAAAAAATGGCAAAAGAGGGTTGAAGGATAAAGAAATCAAAAAGTAGTACAGTAAAGAAAGATCAAGCAACAGCCCTTGTTTTCAGCGAGTAGAGCAACTTGGGGTCGACAAAATTACGATGGCGATTGAATTCGTAAAAATGGCTATCAAGGCATCATTCGAACCAGTCTATGTACTAGCTGACTCTTGGTTTATCTGTGATAACTTCATTGCCGAAATACAGAAAATAAAGATAAAATACGCAAAGAGCCTACATGTTATTGGCTTAATGAAAACAAACAGAACTGTGCTGCTAGGCAAAAAAATAATGTTCGCCAATTTAGTGCCAGAACATAAGAGAAAAGATATTCGTTACTGCAAAAAATATAAGTGTTTTTATGTTTCTGCCAAAATAGAATATAAAGGCAACAGCCTAAAAGCGTTTTGGATACGAATGAAAGGCCAAGAGAGTTGGGAAATGTTGGTGACAACTGACACAAAACTAGGCTTTACTGATGCTATGAAAAACTACCAAATACGCTGGAGTATCGAAGTGTTTTTTAAAGAGTGTAAGCAAAATTTAAATATTACAAAATGTCAATCTACTGATCTTGACGCACATATCGCTTGGATAACACAATCTTTTATCAGCTATATGATGCTATCGTTGAGAAAAAGGTTCGACGATTATGAAACCATGGGAGAAGTTTTTAGATATGTTCAAAACCAATTATTGGAACTTACACTGGTAGAAAAGCTCTGGCAAATAATAAGTGAATTATTCACAGAATTTTTTGCCAATTTAGGAGTAGATATTGACCAGTTTATGCAAGAGTTGATAGAAAATCAGGAAACGTTTGAAAAAATAGCCTTGCTAAACCTGAACTTTTTGAAATATCCTAACAAAAATGTAGCGTAATTTTGCTCCGAAACTTTAGTAAAGATTTATGAATGTTTACCTCGTTTGAAAGCTCAATAACTTTGGCTCTTGTTTTGGCAATTTCCTGATTACTATTTTCTAGTAAGAATTGATCTATTTTATTTTTAAAACTTAAACTCAAATGGTCTATTTTACTGTCGAAGATTTTTTTTAAGTTTTCAATTGTTTTTAGATTGCTTTTTTTCTGCTCATCAAATTCTTTTCTTTCTTTTTCAATTATGGCTTTAGCTCGATTTTTAACTTTGTTAATTTCAGCTTTTGCATTTGAAGATAATTTAAGGTTGTCCTCGTAATTAGATTCGGTTATGAAAAAATCAAAATCAAAAATTTCCTTTTCTCTTTTATGGTAAAACTCACTCGCAGTGTATTTTTTACCTTCGATTTGAATATCAAAACAAATATCCAATCCGAAATAATTGGAAAAAGAACAATAATATTTCTTAACAAAAACCTCATTAGGTAAGCTTTTATTCGAGATTGTATTATCTCCTTTAATTTGTATTAGTCGTAAGCCATCATAAAAACAGACATTAATTGAATCGAACTTAAAATGGATAAAATAAACTGAAAAATCAGCGGGTTTTGCAATTTTTAATCTCTGTGATAAAATCTCATCTTTTTCATTTGTATTGCTCAATTTTTCAATTAGAAAAGCAACCTCTAACAACTTTTTATGGTATGTTTTGTTACTTTTCATAATGGTAAGTTTGATGTAAAGTATTTATGGTTTAATATCATTTCAAGATTTAAAAGTTTACATTATCGATTCAAAAATTGGGAATTAATAATCCTTTTTTTTAGACAAAGAAGCTTCGATAATTAGTAAAAACTTCAATATGATAATCCAAAGATTTAATTTCTGTCTTTGTTAGTTCAGTCTTAAGTACATTTCTATATTGAATTAATATTTCCATAAGTGAGCCAAATCTATTATTCAAATTACCTATACTCTCCAAGACCAATTGATTTTTTTGAATATTTGTTAATATTGAATCTCGACCCAAATGTGTAGTTACTTTCATTATATAAAGATTAAACAAAACAGAACAGAGTTCAAAATTTGCAAACTTTTGACGAAAATCAAAAGTGAATTCTGATAAATCAACGGAACTTATTTCTTTACCTAATGTCATATCATAAGATATTTCTATCATTTTTGGCAATGCCTTTAATGGTCTGTAATGACTTTCAAATTGAGATTTCATAGAATTTACTTCAGGAGATTTCAAAAAGACAGAAAACTTTTCCTTTTGTTCTTGAATATTCTTATTCTCAGAAATTTGGTTACTATGATTCATAACCCTTATGTTTTCAATTAAATATAAAATACTCAAAAACGAAAGCAAAGAACCAATAACACCTCCAAAAAAGTCACCTATTTGTCCTGAGATACTTATGTCAATCACATTATCTGTAAATAAGTAGCCACTAAAAAAAAGTGAAGAAATAAATCCAACTACTAGGATTCCGATAAACCAACTTGTAACTTTTATCAAAAATGCTATCTTTTTGCTTTCTATTTCTCGCTTATTATGGCTTATTTCCTCTTTCAATGGGTTTTAATTTTAATTTATGCTTAAGCAATATAGATAGTCTTCTCTCAATTATACCAATAACAGAACGAAGCTATTTCTTCCAATTTTGGAATAGGATTCAATCTTATAACATCTTCACTTTTGCAATATCCTTTTATGCATTTAAAATCTCTAAGTTTATGAATAGAACAATTCTCGAATCTTGCATCATTAATTACAAACCAGTCAGCTATACATTAATGAATATAATTTGAATTTTCCCCGATTTAAATTCATATTGAGAAAAACCACTATCATCTTTTATAATATTTTCTATAATTTTTTCATTTCCTAAAACTGCCTCAAAACCGTTTAAATCTTTTCAGACTGTCTTCACCAATGAGAAGGTATGCGGCAGATTTGGTCAATTTACATTTTTAAATAGTTGAAGTTATACAACAAAATAACAATTAAAAACAGAGTACAATAAGTGATAAATCTTCTTTTATTTAAGTCAATTCCCTGTATGGAATCTTCACTTACCGAATTAAATTCATTTCTTTTAAATAACTCTTCGATAAATGCACTTAAAGAAACGTTTTTTAGATACAAGAATAAAAAACAAATAAATGTAAGTAAAATGATTGAAATAATATCCTCGAAGACTAATTCAAAGACCGTAAAGATTCCAAAGAGCCAGTTCCAGTCATTTACATTTTTGCAAAACCCTTTGTCTCTGATATATCCTTCTATCTCTAAATATCTCCATGAATAATACTCTGAACTACCATCATAATTACCTTCCTTGACAAAATTGCTACCAACACAGTCCTTTCTTTGGTATAAGAAAATACTTTTACCGTTGCTTTCTGGCTGACTGGCGTAAACTGTCATTCGAACATATTTCCCTGGTATCTTGAAGGGAACTACTTTAGTAGTTGTAGAGGTTATAATGTAAGACAGTGGAGCACATAATGCAATTATAACAATAAACTTCCAATTAATATTTGATCGAATTAGAATTACTAATACGACTAGCCCAA
>CAMCYZ010000246.1 GCA_945885545.1 Spirosoma fluviale | reverse complement strand
CTCCTTGTAAAATTTTTGCTTGGTCGTTTTTCCATGGATAATTACCTGTGAGCAGTGCCAATCGGCTTGGCGTGCAGGTGGCAGATGTTGCATATCCATTCGTAAATCGGATTCCGCCATTGGCCAATTTATCCATATTTGGGGTATTCAAAGTCCCTTTTTTATAAGCTGATATATCGCCATATCCTAAATCGTCGGCATAAATCAAAATGATATTGGGTTTGTTATTTTGAGCGAAGACAAAGGCTGAGGTAAGCAAAAATAGCAAAAATGGAAATACTTTTTTCATGGTTTCTTAAGGTTATTCGGCAAAAACATGTTGCCAAAGCACAATATAAGCGAATTTTAATTTATTAGAAAGACGAATGAAAAAAGATTTTGAAAAAGACCTTGTTTTTCAAGAAATGGTAGTAATTATTTCAAAGATATTTTTTCTTGAAAATAAAGCTAAAATTTAAGATAAAGCTCCTTTACGGTTTTTAATGATTTTTTTGTGTTGGTTATCAGTCTTTTCAGAAATTCTTGCGGCAGAAGACAAATTTCTTCCTACTGTTTTTTCTATTATATTTGTGAAGATAGCTCGTGGAAAATTTCCCATGTTATTATTCCCAAACAATGATTTTCAACCTTATTTCAGATAAAAATGATACACATTTATAAAAAACGAATGCCAATTCTTTCTTTAGCCTTGGTTGTCATGTTTTTTGCATTGATAAGTCTAAAAGAAAAACAAGCTACTCGGCCAAATATTGTAATAATTTACGCCGACGACATGGGATATGGTGATTTAAATTGTCAGAATCCTAATTCTAAAATTCCAACCCCGAATCTCAACAAACTTGCTGCCGAAGGAATGCGGTTTACCGATGCCCACAGTTCTTCGGGGATATGTTCTCCAAGTAGATTTGCCTTGCTTACTGGCACTTACCACTGGCGAAGACAACATGATATCGTAGATGCCTTTGGACCACCGTTTTTTAAGGATACTGATATTACTTTACCGCAGATTTTAAAAACCAAAGGCTACAATACCGCTTGTATTGGCAAATGGCATTTGGGATGGGAATGGGCATTTAAGGAGTCGTTGACTCAAGAAGAAAAACTAAAAGGAAGAAAACACAAAATATATCGCCACAATGAAATTGACTGGGAAAAGCCAATAAAAGGCGGGCCGTTGGACCGTGGATTTGATTACTATTTTGGTACTGGCACTATCAATTTCCCTCCTTATACTTGGATTGAAAACGACCGAATATTAGAAACTCCAACCGAGGACTTGAACGATAAAAACATAGGCTATAAAACAAAAGAAGGTGAGTGGGAGTTTCGTCCGGGCCCAAAAGTAAAAGACTGGAATCCTTATAAGGTTCTTCCTACAATCACTAAAAAATCACTTGAATGGCTCAATAAACAGAAAAAAGAACAGCCATTTTTTCTCTATTTTGCTCTACCTTCACCACATGCACCCATCATACCCAACGACGAATTTGATGGAAAGTCTCAGGCTGGTGCTTACGGAGATTTCATTTTTCAGACCGATTGGGTAATAGGTCAGGTATTAAATACGCTTAAGCAAAAGGGTATTGAAGAGAACACCATTGTTATCTTCAGTTCAGATAATGGCACAGAATCTTATGCTTGGACACGTGCCGGAAAATATGGCCACTTTAGCATGGGTAATTTTAGAGGATTGAAGCGTGATGTGTGGGAAGGAGGTCACAGAGTACCGTTTATTGTCAAATGGCCTGGCCACGTCAAAAAGAATACTATTTCGAATGAAGTGATTTCCCAAATTGATATTATGGCAACTCTGGCAAGCATTACTGGAATACAAATGCCCAAAAACGCAGCCCCCGACAGCTACGATATTACACCGGTAATAAAAAAAATGAAGTATAAGTCGCCGCTCAGAGAAGCCACTATCCACAATACGTATAGCTCCACCTGGGGCATCAGAAAAGGCGATTGGCTTTATATCAACGACTCAACAGGCGGGCATAGAGCATTGCCAAAATCTTTTGAATCATTGACAGGATACAAAAACTTTAATACCAAAGGCCTACTGTTTAACATGGTAAAAGACCCTGCTCAGCATGTCAATCTTTACGAGGAAAATCCTGAAAAAATTAAGGAAATGGAAGGTTTGATTCGGAAATATCGTGAATCAAGTTTCTCCGTTAGGCGTTAAAGGGAAGAATAAAGCCAAGCTAGACCTTGAACCCCAAAGGCTTCTCCGCAGAGAATCCGCTGCTGTATGAACATCCGTCTTTAGTCCAAAATCGGCTAAAAGAAGACGCCTGACGGGCAAAAACATGATATTATTCACCTCTTGAAAAAATATTGGTCAATCATGTTCTCTTGCTCACCAGCCTATGGTCGAGAAACGGTTTCTTTTTTCATTTTACTTTAAGAATTTTCATCCCATATTTCGGTAAAGACTCAATAGAAACTTTTATCATCTCAAAAATCCTTAATTCTTACTAATCCTCACATTTCTAAACATATAGGCATTGTCACTTAATCGAAGTGATTTTCCGCTTGTGGCTTTTACATTTTTCAAAACAACGTCTTTGGTGATTTGATAAGGGAATTGTTCTGAATAGCTACCATCTTTCATTTCTGAATTAAAATCCATAAAAATGGCCGGTCCTGGATAAGATTTGGATAATTTTGAGTCGTCAATTTTTAGGTTTTCTATGAATATCTTAGCCGGCATAAAACAGGGATAACCGAAATCATGTAAGCCTGAATTGTATCCGGCAATGAGCTGAACTTTTTCTTGTCCACCCTGACGTGGAACAAAAAGACAATTTCGGATAATTAAATCACCCTCCCAAGAACTGCCGTAATCGCTCCTTAAATTCACGATGCTTCCACCTCTTATTTCGCTGTTTTCTACCAAAAAAGTACCACTTCCTATGGCATTAATGCCCATGTGGCCAAGGGTCGAATTTCGTATCGTAGCATTGGCAACTCCCTGATGAGCATCAAATCGGGAAAGTATGCAGCCATCATACAATAGGTTTTTACAGAAATTCGAACCCAAAATACCCCAATATTTACGGTCGTCGATATCGTTGGTTTGGGTGCAATTTATAAACGAAACATTTAGAGCTCTGTTAACCAAGAGGTCATAAGACCCCATAGAAACAGGTTTGCCTGCATTGCCAATGGTTTCGTAGGTTTTGTGGCCCGTTAAAATACAATTTTCTATTTTCACAAAACAGCATTCGCTAATGTGTAAAAAACCACCATAGGGAGCACCTTGTTCTCCTTCACCCAACACTTCATGAAATAAGCCTGAAACAATAACATTCGAACGTTTTATAGCCAAATTGCGACTGTAATAATTGTACTTAGAAGGTTCTCTATTGGCAATTGTTTTAAATCGTCCTCCTGTTATGGATAACTTCTTTTCATCAATTGGCAAAGCAGTTATGTCCGTAATTTGGTCGAAATCCCAAATAATGGGAGCCGATTGGTCAACTTGTCCATTTTTATTGACTAAAAAAATATCAGTTTGATTGCTGCCATTGTTCTGGTTAAGTCCAAAACGGATGTAGTGTTTCACAGTAGAATTTGTCACGGTAATAAGGCTTCTGTGCTTTAGATTTACCGCAATTTTGGTTTGGTTTCGTTTCAAAGCGGAAATTCCTTCAATTTTCTCGGTTTTCATTTTTGAACTTACCAAAAAGACCGAACTCGCTCGGTTTTCAACGTCTGAATCATCAATTATAAAACTCGCCGTGCCAAAATCAGTGTCGGTTTGAATGATGGCCGTACGGTCTTTACCTCCAATGTAATAAGTGGCCTTGTCATCGGCTTTTACTTTAAGATTATGCTCATTTGCGTAGGCATGAGCGGCTATGATGGCTTCAATGTCGTCTGTTTTACCATCGCCTTTTGCTCCAAAATCACTGTATTTTACTGTTTTGGTTTTAATAAAGGATTTTGGTGCTGCTGATTCTCGAATATTTGAAGAAAGCAAATTTTTTTGTCCGATAAAAATATTAGAGACAAAAAGGAAAGCAAAAAATAGTTTCATAAGTTAGATTGAATAAAATGGTTTGTCAAAGATATAAAATCTAGGTTTAGAAAAATAGCTTTCAGAAAACCGTGTACAGCTATTAGAATTTTCTGCTACCTTCAGTTTTTTAGCACCTACGGTTAAAACCTATCAATCATTAATTATCAGACTTAAAATTAAACAAAATAATAGTTCTCAAAAAGACAATACAAAATGTTATTAACCAAAAAAAAATTAACTATTTTTAGCCTTTCAATAAATCAATTCAGAAGTTTTGATCCTTAAACTACTAATCATTAAACCGTTTCAGAAACTAATAGATCTTTTATAAAGCATGAAAAAACTCGCCTCTATCCTATTTGTTCTCATCTCATATTCGACTTTTTCACAATCCTTCCCAGATTTTCAGAAAGACAGCTCACTACTCAATAACTTGAAATTCAGGAACATTGGCCCCTTCAGAGGTGGCCGCTCAGTGTGTGCCACGGGCGTAATAAATGACCCCTTAACCTATTATATGGGAACCACCGGTGGCGGACTTTGGAAAACCGCAGATGCAGGTTACAATTGGAAGAATGTGTCGGATGGCTACTTCAAAACTGGCACTATAGGTGCGGTTGCTGTTGCCGAAAATGACCCCAACGTGGTGTATGTGGGCATGGGCGAACACGCTCCACGAGGTGTAATGACGAGTTTTGGCGATGGTGTTTACAAAAGCACAGACGCAGGACAAACATGGAAAAACATAGGCCTAGTTAAAA
>CAMCYZ010000245.1 GCA_945885545.1 Spirosoma fluviale | reverse complement strand
TAAAATGCTTTTTCTTCAAAGTCAATTCCTAGGGCGTCTCCTGCTTTGAATTCCTTATGAACTTCCCAAATAAGGTTGGTTAGCTGCTCAGCCATTTCTTCATAAACTTCGCTTCGCAATACATCGTTTTCGTCTCGCTGATTGTACTTTTCAACCAATGCCTGCATTTTTTTTGAGAAATCAACACCCTTTACTTTGTTTACCTTTTTTATTTCGTCAATAACCTTTGTGAGCAATTGTTGCAATAATTTTATCTTAGTGTTGGGTAGTTTTATCTTATCTATTTTGGCCAAATAATCTTCATCAAAGAGATCATGCTCTGTTTCCTCACCCATTTTAAATATCTCCTGCACACCATCGCTTTCTAGAGCATCTTTAATCATTTCCCTGACCCTAGCGTTCATTTGTGCAGTATCTGGAGCTTCTCCTTTGGTTAACTTAAATACTATTGACCGCACAGCCAGATAAAAATGCGTAAAGTCCCTTTCTTTTTGTTTCAAGCTTTCACTTCCTGCACAAATATCATAGGCGGCTTTTAATCGTTTGACCATACCCATAAATCGGGTTTCAAACTCTTTGGTTTTTTGGGCATATTCTGTTGCTAGGTTCAAAGTGTTCAATGCCTCCAAAGTGGTGCCTTTAAAATATTTGGTGCTATCAAAACCATGAAAAAGCTTGTCTAATAAGTCCAGATGATTTCTAACGATGATTAATGACTCGGCTATATCTTCGAAATTGTTTTCATCACCTTTATTGTACTTAGCTAGGGCCAGATTCATTTGTTTTTTTATACCGATATAATCAACCACCAAACCCTTGTTTTTACCTTCATACTTGCGGTTTACTCTTGATATTGTCTGAATCAAATTGTGCTGCTGGATAGGTTTATAAATGTATATACTATCTAAAAAAGGGACATCAAAACCCGTAAGCCACATGTCTACTACAATGGCAATTTTAAAGTTAGATTTCTCGTTTTTAAATTCAGTGTCAAGTGTTTTTCTATAAATTGAGGTGCCTAATAGCTTATAAAGTGTCTCGTCATCGTCTTTGCCTCTGGTCATAATCATTTTGATTCTTTCCATAGGTTTTATTTGTTTCTGCTCCTCTTCAGTCAGGACTACGTTATCTGCCGCAACTTTTATCTCATTCCATTCAGGTCGCAGTTCTATTACGTTTTTGTAAAATTCGTAGGCAATTTCTCTTGTGCTACAAACAAACATCGCTTTGCCTTTTACTGTGGCTCCTTCCTCAATTCTGTTTTCATAATGAGTCACAAAATCCAACGCCAAGTTTTTTAAAACTTTGGGATCACCAAGTATGGTATTCATCTTTGCAGATTCCTCTTTACTCTGCTTTACTTGGTATTCGTTGGCACCAGCCTCTGCTGCTTTTTCATAATACTTTTCTATTTTTTCTAGTTCACTATTGTTGAGTACTACTTTGGCTGCTCTACCTTCATACACAATTCTGACCGTTATTTCGTCTTTCACGGACTCCGTCATGGTGTAAGCATCAACCACTTTACCGAAAACATCGAGAGTAGCATCTATGGGCGTACCAGTAAACCCCACAAAAGTGGCATTGGGCAAGGAATCGTGCAAATATTTGGCGAATCCAAAGGTTTTAGAAACCCCCTCTTCCGTAATTTTTATCTTTTGGTCTAAGTTTGTCTGGCTTCTATGAGCTTCATCTGAAATACTAATCACGTTGGTTCTATCGCTCAAAAGCTGGGTATCCTCTGTAAACTTGTGGATGGTTGTTAAGAAAACTCCACCGCTTTGTCTGCCTTGAATTAATGTACGCAGATCTGCCCTGCTTTCTACACTCACTATGGTATCGTCACCAATAAACTTTTTTGCGTTGGTAAATTGCCCAGATAGCTGGTCATCAAGGTCGGTTCTATCCGTAATCAATACGATGGTCGGACTACCAAAATATTCGCTTTTCATCAGCAACCTTGTGAGATAAAGCATCGTAAAACTTTTGCCACACCCTGTGGCTCCAAAGTATGTACCGCCTTTTCCGTCTCCATCAGGTTTTTGAGCTTTCTTTATATTATCAAACAATGCCCTTGCTGCATAGTATTGTGGATACCGACAAACTATTTTCTCATTTTTCTTCGAGGTATCGGGTATGTATATGAAGTTTCGAATGATATCACGCAAACGATTTTTATTGAACATGCCTTGAATGAGCGTGAACATGCTGTCAATACCGTCGACTTCTTTGGCAAGACCAGCCACTCTCCGCCATGCATAGAAAAAATCGTAGGGTGCAAAGAAAGACCCTGCTTTATTATTAACCCCATCGCTGATTACACAAAATGCATTGTATTTAAACAACTCAGGAATATCTCTGCGATATCGAACTGTGAGTTGTTTGAAAGCATCATGTATAGTAGCTTCTTCTCTGATAGCACTTTTAAACTCTAAAACCACCAGAGGCAATCCATTGACATAAACTATTCCATCTGGAATCCGCTTTTCGGCTCCCAATATTTCGAGCTGGGTTACAAACTTGTAAATATTGTTATCCTTACCATATTCTTGTTCTTCTTCAGCCCAAACTTTAAGCAATTGTTCTTCTTTGGGTTTCAAATGTTTGTACAAACCCTTATAATCTATCAGTTCTATATAAATATCTTTTTGGCTACGATCTTCTCGCTTTAATATAAAGCCGTCAGAAAGCATTTTTAAGAAGGTTTTGTTGCTTTCGTAAATGTCTGATGATGGGAGTGACTTTAGCTGTAGAATGATAGACCTGATTTCATTAGGAGTGATCCCTTCTGAATCATATTGTGATAATAAGAATGTGGCTAAATCTTCCTCAATCAATACTTCTTCGGGTTTTCGGATAAGGGCAATGCCCAAATGATGCGAATAGCCTTCAACCGCTAAAAGCTCTCTGAATGAATGTTCAAGTTTTGCTTCTGTAAATTTCATGTTTCAGAATCTATTTTTATGGTCCAAGTCACGGTTTGTAGCCGCTCTTTTATCTTAGTCAACGTTTCAAATATAGCTGCCTCCATTGGAAATTCACCATAAACTAGGTTTTTAAATTGGCCTGAATAGAGTGGAGCCAACTCTAACCAAACGGTATCTGCATTTATAAATATCAATGCTTCAGATGGATGGTTTTTGAGCCAAGCATTATTATTTTTAAAACTCTCAATGTCATCGTTTGCTACTTTTAGGAGCATCTCATCGAACGCTTCTGAATTAAAAAATTGGGCAAACTCCTCCTGAAGTAGTAACTGGTGTAAATCATACAAATGCCTAATCTTATTCTTTAGGTCGCCAATAGGGTTGTTGGTATAAGAAAAACGCACCAAGCTCATTATCTTTTCGCAAATGGTTCTAATGGGCTCTAATGCCAACAAATCAAAAGGAAGTAGTCCGTTTTCTTTGGCTATTTCAAACTGTTTATTATCCAGCATCATTTTACCAACAAAGGAAACTATGCTTTTAGTGGTGTATGGTTCGTAGTATCCCAACCAGGTTGATTCCAATATTATCACATCTCTTACTTGTCCAAAATCACCATTGAATTCTTTATTGTAAGTGTGTGCCGTTTTTCGGTTCATACCCATCTTGTGAGTAATTCCTTCAATAGTTATTTCAGGCAATACGGTTTCTACGATTGTGCTTACTGCTTTTAATTTTGATTTTAACTTACTGTCTGTTTCTCCTTTTCGCCTCAATACCACCAAATCGATATCTTCCGAAAAGCGTTCTATCATATTATAACACTTACTCAGGGCCGTTCCGCCTTTAAATATGGTGTCTTTGCCAATTTCATTATTGAAAATGGTAAACAAAGCATAGGTAAGCCAATAGTCTTTTTCTACGTAGATGGATGGGATTGCCATTTGCTGTGCTGTAATCCTAACATAGTTTACAAAAAGCTCTTTATTTAGGTGCAATTTCATACGATAAACCAGTTTTTAATGGTTGGCAAATCGTTTTCTTTTAGGCCTAATTCAAATGTTGTTATTGGGTTTAGACTTTCTTTTAAATTTTCCGTATTAATACTTTTATCTATATTTTGCAACATAGCCCCCAATAATGCCCTGACTCTTGGTGGATACAAAAGAGCATATTTTATTAAGTCGTCTACTGATTTATCATCAAATGATTCTATTTTCTTGCTTAAAATTTTAACTGCGTTTGCCACAGTGCAATCGGGTATTGTCTTAATATCTTTTATGGCATCTAAAAATCCTAATAACTGATAATTGACTTCCGTTACTTCGGCATAACTTTTTACTGATCTTGCTTTTATAGCTCCTTTGTCTATTTTTATTCTTTTGTTGCTGGCTATCTTTATTCTAAATGCCATTTGAGTTGTAAGATTCATTTGGTTGTAAAGCGATTCACCAGTTATATAGGCTACACGCTTACCATTTTTAAACAAATAGGGCTTAATCTGCTCACTATCGTTAGGCAACAATTCACCAAATACTGTTTTTATAGGTTTATAAAAAATACCCTTCGACATTTTTTTTATAAGCCCCTTGACTTGCATTCTCTCCAAGGCTTTGGCAGCAGTTTGATAATCGCTTTTGGCTATAGGTAAATCAGCATACCCAAAGGTTTTGTCTTCGGGTAGCTTTACTATGGTTTTGCGTATTTGCTCTGCTACTTTCATATTACAAAGGTAGTTCTTTTTTCTAAATGTCAAGTTTTTAGTGTAAAAAACTTGACATTTTGCTCTACTACAACATATACTAAATAGCTGTCCTGATTGCTTTTAAGTGGAAGGTATTCAATATTCGCTAATATAAAACTTCATTTC
>CAMCYZ010000244.1 GCA_945885545.1 Spirosoma fluviale | reverse complement strand
GGCTTTGTTCCCCTCCACCATCGTTATTACTTTGTTTTCTGCCACAAACCTCACAGTGTCGTCTATGTGGCCGTCCGTATCGTCGCCCACTATGCCGTCTTCTATCCAAAGAACTTGATTTACCCCATAATATTTCATGAGCTTTTTCTCTATTTGGGATTGATTTAAGTGTGGGTTTCTGTTTTGATTAAGTAAACATGATTTACTCGTCATTACTGTTCCCATACCATTGAATTCCACAGATCCACCCTCCATTACTATACCGGGGCTTACAAAATCAAGATTCAAAGCCTTCGCAATTTTTTGTGGAATTTCGTTGTCATTGCTATAAGGCGGATATTTACCTCCCCATGCATTGTACTCCCAGTCCACTATGAGCCTGTCACTTTTATCTTTATTTACCAAGAATCCCGGACCGTGATCTCTGCACCACGAATCATTGGTTTTATGATCAAACAGCTCAATATTCGTTTTATTTATTTCAAATTTTTCCAAAAGCTGATTAATCATTTCAATCGTTTTTGAATCGTTTGCATTAATTCTGACTTTTTCGCTGAGGACAATGGTCTCAATGAATTTAAAATATGCTGGATAAATCCTATCTAACCTATCCTCCCAAGTGTCGATATTGACAGGAAAGCTGAGCCACGTGGCTTCGTGTGGATGCCATTCAGCAGGGAAATAGTAGTTTTCTTCACTAGGATTTCGCATAGAATTCTGTAAATTTTAAAATTAAGATGCAAAAATAATTTCTTTTTTTTTCTTTTTCAGTTTTAAAAAAGAATTACTTTTGCAAATCGGTAAATGGTAACTTACACTTTTTATCAAATGAAATTGAAAAAATCTCTTTTGAAACTAATCGTTTTTTGAGAGTGGTTGAATAAATGATAGGTTAAAAACAGTTGAATTTTTCGACTGTTTTTTTTTTTAGTTTGTTGTCAAACGGTTTAATGCATAAAATGGGCTTTTAAAGTTGGCAATAGAAGGTATTTATTTCTGCCTAACCATTCATTTCTATATCTTTTATCTTTGTTTTTAACTTTTTTGAACAAAAAGAGAGTTTTTTTTAGAATTAATTTTTTATTTCGCAAAAAAGGTATAATTTTGCACCTCAATTCGACGGAGGAATCTCCTTATCAATAATTAAAAGAAGTCGGCATCGTACGAAACCATTTTAATTTCGACTGTGAATTTCACTTTAGGCAGTCTCCGATTCGCGATTAATTTTTTTTGGAGTCACAGAGAGGAAACAAGGCATGTTCCTGCATAATTAAAAATGCCTTACCCGTTAAACGGTTCTCAGTGTTGGCAAGTTGGTTCGTTTACCAACCTCTGGGTTTATAAAAGAATTATAATTTGGATTTTTGCTAGGGTTTTCGTACTTTTGCAGCCCGATTCAAATTTGGTTAACATTTAGCGATTATATTAAAGTTAAGACTATGTCTGGAATTATTGGAAAGAAAATTGGAATGACTACCATTTTTACAAATGGTGAGGCTGTGCCTTGCACGGTAATTGAAGCTGGTCCGTGTGTTGTAACACAAGTCCGAACAGAAGAGAATGACGGTTACAAAGCAGTTCAATTGGGCTTCGGAGAGAAGAAAGAAAAGCGTACAACAAAAGCTTTGATGGGTCATTTTAAGAAGGCTGATACCACTCCTAAAAGAAAACTTGTAGAATTCAAAGAATTCGAAAAAGATTTGGCTTTAGGTGAGACTATCAGAGTAGAGGATGTATTCGAAGAGGGTGAATTTGTTGATATCAGCGGAAAGACCAAAGGTAAAGGTTTTCAAGGTGTTATTAAGAGACATGGATTTGGTGGTGTGGGTCAAAGCACACACGGTCAGCACAACAGAGGCAGACACCCTGGTTCAATAGGAGCTTGTTCATATCCAGCAAGAGTATTTAAAGGAATTAAAATGGGTGGTAGAATGGGACATACTAATGTTACCGTTCAAAACCTTAAAGTTTTGAGACTTTTCCCTGAGAAAAACTTGATCTTGGTATCGGGTTCAGTTCCAGGTGCTAAAAACTCAATCATTACATTACACAAATAAAAGGTCGGTAGCCAACGACATCGAAAAAGAGGCTAAAATAAGATGAATATTAAAGTTTTAAACAAAGAAGGCAAAGAAACAGGCAAAACTGTTGAGCTAAGCGAAGAGGTTTTTGGTGTAGAGCCAAACCAACACGTAGTTTGGTTAGACGTTAAGCATTACTTAGCTAATCAACGTCAAGGAACGCACAAGTCGAAAGAAAGAGCTGAGATTTCTCGTTCAACTAAGAAGCTTGTCCGTCAAAAAGGTTCTGGTGGTGCAAGACACGGTTCTGCAAAAGCACCAACTTATGTAGGTGGTGGTACAGTGTTCGGACCACGTCCAAGAGATTACGATTTCAAATTGAACAAGAAAATCAAAGTTTTAGCTCGTAAGTCGGTTTTATCGGCACGGGTTGCAGAGAACAACTTGATTATTGTTGAAGATTTCAACATAGACTCTCCGAAAACAAAAGCATATATTCAATTTTTGAATGCTTTGAGTTTATCAGGTAAAAAAACACTTTTTGTTGTTAATGGTGGAGAAAATAACCTTTATTTATCTGCTCGTAACATTCCTAAAACCAAAGTGGTTGATAAAGATTCTGTAAACACTTATGATTTGATCAATACCGAAATCATTTTGTTGGCTGAAAGTACAGTTTCTCATTTAGAATCAATTTTGAAAGATTAATTTTTAAAGAAATGAGCGTTTTAAAAAGACCAAAAATAACTGAGAAAACACAGTTACTTACTTCGAAAGGCAAGTATACATTTGAAGTAAGTCGTGATGCCAACAAAATTGAAATAGCAGCTGCTGTTGAAAGAATGTACGGTGTAACGGTAGAAAAAGTAAATACGATTACTCAAATCGGAAAGAAGAAGTCTAGAATGACAAAATCAAGATTGAGTTCAGGAAAAACCAGTACTTTCAAAAAAGCGATGGTGACTTTGAAAGACGGAGATTTAATCGATTTTTACGCAGAATTATAATTTATTAAATTGTTAAAGTATAGCCTTTTATAGGCTGCAAATGTGTGAGAAATGGCAGTTAAAAAATTAAATCCGGTAACACCCGGCACCAGACACAGAATAGCTCCAGATTTCTCTGATATTACTGCAAGTAAGCCAGAGAAAAGTTTAACGGAAGCTATCAGAAAAACAGGTGGAAGAAACAATGAAGGTCACCGTACCGCAAGGTATATTGGTGGTGGTCACAAAAGAAAGTACCGTATAATCGACTTCAAAAGAGATAGAAAAGATATTGAAGCTGAAGTTATGACTATCGAGTACGATCCAAACCGTACTTCAAGAATCGCTCTTGTGAAATATACTGACGGAGAAAAGAGATATATCATTGCTCCTCAGGGCTTAAGAGTAGGTCAGAAAATTGTTTCAGGAGAGAAAGTGGCTCCAGAAGTAGGAAATGCATTGTTGTTGAAAAATATGCCTTTGGGTACTATTGTTCACAACATAGAGTTGACGCCTGGCAAGGGTGGTCAAATGGCTAGAAGTGCTGGTACTTATGCTCAGGTTTTGGCAAAAGATGGTAAGTTTGTTACCTTGAAAATGCCTTCAGGTGAAATGAGAATGGTTCTTGGAGCTTGTGTAGCTACAGTAGGATCAGTATCAAACCCTGACCACATGAACGTAGTACTTGGTAAAGCAGGTCGCAAGAGATGGTTAGGGGTTACTCCGAGAGTAAGAGGTGTAGCTATGAACCCTGTAGATCACCCAATGGGTGGTGGTGAGGGTCGTGCTTCAGGTGGTCACCCTCGTTCTAGAAATGGTTTAATTGCAAAAGGTAAGAAAACTAGATCTAAGAACAAATACTCTAATAGATTAATAATTTCACGTAGAACAAAATAATACAAAATAGATGGCTCGTTCACTTAAAAAAGGACCTTACGTAGATTTTAGACTTGAGAACAAAGTCGACGTAATGAATGATTCAGGGAAGAAGTCTGTAATCAAAACTTGGTCGAGAAGATCAATGATTACCCCTGATTTTATTGGACATACTTTTGCTGTTCATAACGGTAATAAATTTATTCCGGTATATGTTACAGACAACATGATTGGTCACAAGTTGGGAGAATTTGCTCCTACTAGAAACTTTAGAGGCCACGTGAATAAAAAAGATAAAGGTAAAAGATAATATTCCGAAGAGCTAAGCTCTTTAAAAAAGAATAAAAAATGGAAGCAGTAGCAAAATTAAACGATTTTCCAACGTCACCTAGAAAAGCTAGGTTAGTAGCCGACTTGATTAGAGGTAAAAAAGTAAACCTTGCCTTAGGAATACTTTCTTTCCAGCCACAACAAGCAGCTCCAGTAATCAAGAAGGTTTTGATGTCGGCAGTAGCAAACTGGCAGAACAAGAACGAAGACTTGAAAATCGAAGATGCCGATCTATATGTGAAAACAATTATGATTGACGGTGGTAGAATGTTAAAGAGACTTCGTCCGGCTCCACAAGGTAGAGCTTACAGAGTAAGAAAGCGTTCTCAACACATCACAATAGTTGTGGATTCATTAGAAGGCCAAGCAGTATAATTAAGTAACGATACTTAGAAATTAGAATATTATATAATTAGTTAAAATGGGACAAAAAGTAAATCCTGTAGGTTTTAGACTAGGTTACATCAGAGGATGGGAATCCAACTGGTACGGCGGAAAGAATTTTGCTGAGAAACTCGTTGAAGACGACAAAATCAGGAAATATATTAATGCACGTATTCCGAAAGGTTCTGTTTCGAGAGTCGTAATTGAAAGAACGCTTAAGAGAATTACCCTT
>CAMCYZ010000243.1 GCA_945885545.1 Spirosoma fluviale | reverse complement strand
ATTTCAGGGTACTGGAAAAGACAGTTTAAAGTAGCTGATCCACCGCCGCTCCAGCCCCAAATGGCCACACGGGAAGTGTCTATGAAATCGTATTTTTTGAACATCGCCAAAGCTCCCATAGCTTGGTCGCGGATATTGACGATGCCCACTTTTCTATAAATCGATTTTCTCCATTCTCTACCTTTAGGTGCCGGTGTGCCTCTGCCATCTAGGGCGGCATAGATATAGCCGTCAGCTGCCATATCTCCTGTGTAAAGCCTGTTTTTATCTACACCATAAACGTCAGTTACCACCACTCCTGCAGGTTCGGAATAGACATAAAACACGATGGGATATTTCTTTTTTGGATCAAAATTTTGGGGTTTTGCGATAAAACCCTCCATGGTAGTGCCATCTATGGTGGTTACTTGAAAAAACTCTACGTCCCTTTTCTGAGGTTTTTGATTGGTCAAAATAGATTTGGCTTCATCTAACGGTTTTCCTGAAGGCAAGGCGATTATTTCTGATACCCTTGGGGTGAAATAATTTGAAAAATTGTGAAAGGCGTATTTGCCATTGTCCGAAATCCTATAATTGTGCGTTCCGTTTAGTTCAGTTGGACTAACTTTTTCGGCTTTGCTTACTTGGCTGATTTTGGTTCTGTAAAGATAAGATTGGGTGGCATTATCGGGCGAAGCCATAAAGTAGATATAATCATTTGCAATATCCACGTTCATGATTTTCTGTATGTCATAGTTTCCTTCAGTTAGCAAAGTTTCAGTTTTCCCATCTCTAGAAACCTTGTAAATATGCCTCCAACCATCTTTTTCACTGACCCAAATAAAAGATTTTCCGTTTTCTATCCAGTCCCAACCAATGATATTTCCATAGCTCCAACTGTTTCTTACATCTATCCAAGCGGCGTCATTTTCTTGGTAAAATGTACGAGACGCACCAGTTTTGGCGTTGCAATACATCAATTTGCTTTCATTTTGCTTTCGGTTGAGCTGTTGAATTAACAGCTCGTTTGAATTGTTGGCCCATTCCATTCTCGGAATATAATGTTGCTGCGGATCGCCCGGTACGTTCATCCAAATGGTTTTTTTTGTAGCAATATTGGCCACACCCACTTTACAAGCAGAAGGACTTTCGCCTACTTTTGGATATTCTACGGGTATGTTTTTAGCATAAATTTCATCGGTATTGTTGATCATCAAAAAGTCCTTTATTTTGGTGGCATCTATCTGCCAATAAGCGATGCTTTTGCTATCAGGACTCCATCTAAAACCATCTCGGCAGTCAAACTCTTCCTCATAAGCCCAGTCAAAAGTTCCATTGATTATTTTGCCTTTGGTTTGGGTGAGCGGGCTTATTTTTTGTGTTTTCAGGTCTTCGATGTATAAGTTTCTTTCACTCACATAAGCTGCCATTTGGCCGTTGGGCGAAAGCTTGGCAAACATCAATGAAGATTCAGGTCGTCCTTTTCCTAATTGTGATAAAGCCTTGCTTTTTAGGTCCAAAATCCAATAGTCACCTCGGGTTTCTTGTCTCCAAACTCTTTCGGTATTGGTAAAAATCAGAATTTTGTTTCCATCGGCCGTAAAAGCAAAGCTTTTGGGTTCAATTGGGGTGTTTGATTTTTTGGGAGTTAGCATAGCTTTATCCACAAAAGTCATTTTTGTGTTTTCGGGCAAAGCATATTTTTGAATCTCGCCGGACTCTATCATAAAATAGTCGTTTTCCTGCCAAACGACATTTTGAGCTTTGAGATTTAAGGAAAAAAGTAAGAAAAAGTTAAAGAGTAATTTGAAAAACTTCATAATCCGCTGGGTCTTTGCATTTATTAAACTGAAAAATTAAGCATTTTTTTGGAATATTTTTTCTTAACAGGAAAAAAAATGAAATTAACTTATTACAAAATGGCAATTAAATACACGTGTAAATCTTCTTTACAGAGTCAATAGACTGATTTTAGTATTAAAAGCACTCATCTTTTGTTAAGTTCCAGATTTAAAATTATATCGAAATTTCCTTCAACAGCTATTTTTCCTTAGATTTAAATCTTAAAATATTCAACCCAATAAAAATGATGAAAAAAATAATAATTTTCTTGATAGGAATCCAAGCTGCCTTAGCCCAAAGCCCAATCATCAAATCCGAATTTATCTACGAAAATGCTCCATTTCCTTCTTGCCATGCATCCACATTGGCCGAAACACCTTTTGGGATAGTTGCAGCTTGGTTTGGTGGTACGGCGGAAAAAAATCCAGATGTGGGTATTTGGGTAAGCAAAATAGAAAATGGTAAATGGACAACTCCAGTAGAGGTGGCCAATGGCGTAGAAAGTCCAAAGAAAAGATATCCTACTTGGAATCCCGTTTTGTTTCAAATGCCTGGAGCTGAGCTCATTTTATTTTATAAAGTGGGCCCAAGTCCGTCTACTTGGTGGGGAATGCTGAAAAGGTCTTTTGACGGAGGAAAAACTTGGTCGGCGGCCGAAAAACTGCCCGAAGGAATTTATGGGCCTATCAAAAATAAACCTGAATTACTGAGTGATGGTACTTTGCTTTGTCCAACGAGTTCTGAAGACAAGGGCTGGCGTGTGCATTTTGAAATGACCAAAGATGCAGGTAAAACTTGGACAAAAACTGCAGCTATAAACGATGGAAAAGAGTTTTCGGCTATTCAGCCAAGTATTTTGTTTACCAAAGATGGTCAATTACAAATCCTGTGCAGAAGTAAGAATAGCTATGTTTTAGAAGCATTTTCAAAAGATATGGGCAAGACTTGGTCGGCATTGAAACCAACATCCTTGCCAAATCCAAACTCAGGAACAGATGCGGTTACACTCAAAGATGGCCGTCAATTGATAGTGTACAACCACGTGGGCAAAGGAGATGAATTTTGGGGAGGAAGCCGCTCACCCTTGAACGTGGCGATTTCAGAAGATGGTAAAAATTGGAGTTCCATGGCCGTTTTGGAAAACGAACCGAAAATGGAGTTTTCCTATCCTTCGGTTATACAATCGTCTGATGGCAAGGTACATATCACTTATACTTGGAAAAGAAAGAAAGTGAGATATGTGGTGTTGGATGTGAAGTAATGGCACTTCGGCTCATTTCGGCAAGCTCAATGACCACCGCTCAGTGACCGAAGTTCCGTTGTCTGAGCGGAGTCGAAGACAAAAACGGCACTTCGGCTCATTTCGGCAAGCTCAATGACCACCGCTCAGTGTCCGAAGGGATACTTGACTCCGATGTCTGAGCGGAGTCTAAGACAAAAACGGCACTTCGAGACCTGCGGTTGCAATTTCATTCAGATTTTCATCTGAATTCATTGTGCTCAGTGTCCGAGTATCGACTTCAATCTGTGATGGAGCGTTGTCTGAGCGGAGTCGAAGACAAAAACCAAATTTAAGTTTCAACCCTTTAAAAATAAAAAATGGCCATTTTAGACATTTCCATAATTGTACTTTATTTACTCGCCATGGTAGGTATTGGTGTATATTTTTCTAGAAAAAATAAAAGTACGGCTCAATTTACCACAGCCTCCAGCACCATTCCGGGTTGGGCCATTGGAATGAGTTTTTACGCTACTTTTTTGAGTGCAATCACTTTTTTAGGAGACCCGGGCAAATCTTTTGGCAGCAACTGGAATCCCTTCGTTTTTAGTATTTCTATGCCTTTTGCCGCTTATTTTTCTTCTAAGTTTTTCGTTAGTTTTTATAGAAACACAGGAGAAATCAGTGCTTATACGCATCTCGAAAAGCGATTTGGCTCGTGGGCAAGAAGTTATGTCATGCTTTGTTTTATCCTTACACAATTGGCCAGAATGGGAACCATTTTTTATGCCATAGCCATCGCTATCAATGCTTTAACGGGCTTTGATATTCCTATAATTATTTTATTTTCAGGAATTTGTGTTATAGTCTATACTGTTTTCGGAGGTATGGAAGCCGTTATTTGGACGGAAGTGGTGCAAGCTGTTCTGAAAACCATGGGTGCTTTGCTGATTTTAGCTATTATTTTGTATGCTATTGATATTCAAACGATTGTGCGTGAAGGTCAGGCAAAAGACAAATTCAGTTTGGGTACTTTAAAGCCCGATTTTACCCAAAGCTCCTTTTGGGTGGTTTTTATATATGGTTTCTTTATCAATTTGGTTAATTTCGGGGTAGATCAAAATTACATTCAACGCTACCACACTGCCCAAAGTACCAAAGACGCTCAGAAAAGCATTTGGCAATGTGTGATTTATTATGTGCCTGTTTCTTTCTTGTTTTTCTTTGTTGGCACTGCCTTGTTTGTTTATTATCAGCACTTTCCTGAGCAAATTCAGGGTTTGAAGGAAGTGGTTTCTCTTGAAAAAAGTATTGCATTAGCTGACCTTCAACCGGCTGATTATGGAGATAGAGTTCTCCCGCATTTTATCAAGACCAAAATCCCAACGGGTCTTCTGGGATTGTTGATGGCGGCTTTGCTTTCAGCGGCCATGAGTACCATGAGCAGCAGCATGAACAGCTCTGCTACTGTCTTTTTGAAGGATTTTTACACAAGATATTTCAAGAAAGATTTGAATGATTTGCAACAATTGAGGGTATTAAGAATTGCCACTGTGTGTTTTGGTTTGCTAGGTATAAGCTTTGGAATAGCCATGATAGGTGCCAAAAGCATCCTTGACATTTGGTGGAAACTCTCTGGAATATTCGCTGGAGGCATGTTGGGCATATTTTTGTTGGGCTTTTTGGTTAAAAATGCCGGTAAAGTAGCAGCTATTGGCGGCACTTTGGCAGGTGTGGTCATAATTGCATATTTGTCACTTCAAGTCTATTTGCCTGAAAGCTTAAAAACCAATTTAGAACCTAAAATGACTGTTGCTTTC
>CAMCYZ010000242.1 GCA_945885545.1 Spirosoma fluviale | reverse complement strand
AACAAGATTCTTTCTATGGAAATGTGCCATTGCTTGGCACGCAACACATCGGTTTTCTACTTACCAAATACCAAAAAACCTTTGGAAACGATGATTTGTTGGTCGGCCTGCCCTTGAAATACAATTTCTATGACGACAACACCGTGGCTACCCAATCAGAAAACCGCAACCAACCTCTAAAACTCTGGTTTCCGGGGATTTTTGCCCAACATGAACGAAAAATTGGAGAAAACTTTAAAACCTTGGAAGGCCTAAGGCTCGATTACAACCAAAATCACGGCTTGATTTTTACGCCAAGGTTGGCTTTGAAATGGAACAATAAACACAATATTTTGAGGTTAAATGTAGGCAAAGGCTACCGAATAGTGAATGTTTTTGCCGAAGACCATGCCGCCATGACTGGGGCACGGGAAGTGGAAATTGCAGAAAACCTAAAACCTGAACAAAGCTGGAACATGAACCTCAACTACAACAAAAAAATATTGTTGAACGACGGCTTTTTGGGACTAGATGCTTCCGCTTTTTATACTTATTTTTCTAACAAAATCATTCCTAACTACGACACGCCTGATAAGATTATCTATAAAAACCTCGATGGATTTCTAATTTCGAGAGGAATGAATGTAAATATGGATTTGAACCTTAAAAACGGCCTAAAACTGATGGGCGGAGTAACTTTTCTAGATGTTAAAATACATGAAAATGGCGTAAAAACAGTACCGTATTTCACCGAAAAATTCTCTGCGAATTATACCATTTCGTACGAAATCAAGAAGCCAAAAATCTTGATAGACTACTCCGCAAATTTGGTGGGTTCTATGCGGTTGCCCTTACTCAACGAATATGACCCAAGACCTGGAAAATCACCTTGGACCAACATTCAAAACTTGCAACTGACACGGGCCTGGGGCGAGGATTTCAAAATTTATGGTGGGGTGAAAAACATCTTCAATTTTGTTCCTTACCGAAATCTGCCATTCTTGATTTCGAGGGCCAACGACCCCTTTGATAAAAAAGTGATTTTTGACGAAAATGGAACTGCCCAAAGAACTGCAGAAAACCCGTATGGCCTAACTTTCGACCCCACTTATGTGTACACCTCGCTACAAAGTCGGAGAATGTTTTTGGGCATTAAATACAATATTCAGTAAATCGAGAAAGGCAGAATCTGTTTTGCGGACAAAGCAAAGGCAGGCTATTTGACTATTTTTTAGCAAATGAAGGTAGTTTTTATACCTGAAAACAGAGCCTAGTATATGAGCAGTAAGAAAAAAGTAGTGATTGTTTTCCTAGCTCACAATACCTACGCCACCATCAAAAAAAACCTCCGACGGCATTCCTTTTGACATAGCAGACGAAGTGCTGCTGACATATAATGCCTCGGTGAATACTACAATAGAAATAGCTGGATAGATGGGTATAAAACACCTTGTGACTCAACAAAGGCGGAGGCTTTTATTGTTAATTTCGAGTTTAATGTGTTACTACAGAGGGACACGGCGTTTTGCTCGGAGGAACACAGCGTTTTTGACTTCGAGTTTAATTAGCCCTATCTAAGAGTTTATTTGATAGTTCTTATCTTCATATTCTTTTATACGAAAAAGAGCCTGTTCTAAGTTATTTCCCTCCTCCGTACCTTTTCTAACACCAATATCAAACTGGGCATCTACCCAATCCATCAGGTCCTCATATTCCTTTTCCGTCTCTATTGACTTAAACTGTTCCATATTTATATCAAAACCATTTCTTAAATGCTTATCCTAATTTAGCAAAAATCACTACATAGAAAAACCTTTTGCGTCTTTGCGACTTTCGAGATTAATTTTCTACCACAGAGGTCACTGAGTTTTGCACAGAGGTCCACAGAGTATTTAATTCTCAGGAAATTCTCCATTTACAAATATAGAAAAACTCCTTGTAACTCAGTGAATTTCAACTCTGTGTTCTCTGTGGTGAACAATTTACCTCAGAGACTTTGCGTGATTTCTTTTTACCACAGAGTACCATTGAATTTTGCACAGAGGTCCACAGAGGATTTCATGCACAGGTAATTTTCTTTTATTAATATAAAAAAACTCCGTGTAACTCCGTGAATTTCAACTCTGAGTACTCTGTGGTGAACAATTTACCTCAGAGACTTTGCGTGATTTCTTTTTACCACAGAGTGCCATTGAGTTTTGCACAGAGGTCCCCAGAGGATTTCATGCACAGGTAATTCTCTTTTACTAATATAAAAAACTCTGTGTAACTCCGTGAATTTCAACTCTGAGTACTCTGTGGTGAATTACCCCCCCCTCAATACACCCCCAACACCAAGCTCACAAAAAAATCGTGGTCTGAGTTTTGGATCTCTAAGGTGTGGCGGTTCGGGTAAATCAAACCAAGACGTTTCTTTACGTTTTCAAGGCCTATGCCGTGGCTATTATCCTCTAAAGTTTCTTCCGTTTTTTGGTGGATGCTGTTGTGCACCTTAAAGTACAGATGCTGGGCATCGTGCGTGAGCGTAATGTAAATCCACGACGGCGACCTGAAACTGATGCCATGTTTAAACGCATTCTCGATAAACGGATTCAGCAACATCGGAGCTATAAAAATCTCACGTTCAGCATTTTGTATATTCACCTCTATCTTTATTTCGTGGCTTTCGTCTATCCGCATGCGTTGAATATCTATAAAATTATTGAGATACTCTATCTCCTTGCCCAGCGGTATGCGGTCTTGGTGGTTTTCGTGGAGCATAAACCGCATCATGTCGCCCAGTTTTTGTATGCCATCACTGGTTTGGGCGGCGTTTTCTTTCAGCGACACCGAATACAGCGTGTTCAAGGCATTAAACAAAAAATGCGGATTTATCTGCGACCGAAGATTACTCAGTTCGGCCGTTTTTTGGCTGACCTCCACCTTTAGGTCTGTGTTTTCTTTTGCTAAAAACTTTCTTGCATACGCCAGCACCATAGAACCTATAAATATAATTCCAAAAATAAGGAAGAAATAATGCAGGCTAAATCTGAAAAACCCAAAACCTTATCCAGTCCAAAACAAGGTTTGAAACAAATGCACCAACACGCTCCCGCCCAAAATCATGAAAAAATAAATACCGAAATTACTTGAATAGCGTTTGGTATCATGCCCAATATAAGGCAGACACTTTCGGAAAAAAAACTCTTGTGAAAGCAGAACCGTCAGGGCCAACAATCCCAAAATACTCATTTCTCTTATGGGGCCATTCCAATAATCCTTCGTTGGTAAATTGCCAAATACTGCCAACACCACCATAAAAACCACAATACAAGCCTCTAAAAGGTGAGCCATTATGGCATTATTGTCCTCTTCCTTAAGTTTAGCTTTGACATAATAAAACCCCTGAGCCAATACCTCATACAGACCCAAAATGAGCATAACCGCCACCACATCTGTGAGCAAAAACAACTTCCGAAACTTGCTAAACACCACCGTTCCGCCTATTCTATCGAAAATAATTTCGGGTTTTCCATTAATTTGTGGTAGCACCTCCCGTATCATCATTTCCCTATAATAAAGTTTGAAATAGCTGTACACAAAAACACTCAACAGCAGCAAACCCAAGGCAAAAACCGCCATAATGCCCGTGCTTGTCGAAAACTCCCTGGCTTTGAGTTTCGGAAAAAGCCAAATATGAAATACATACCAAGCCGCAAAAAACAAAATACCCCCAACCACAATTGGAAAAATCGTATTCAGCAGATGCGAGTAATCCTGCAGCCCACGCCAGACCAGATACATGTCGCGTTGCCCGGCGGGCAGCTTATAAATATCCACAATAAACTTGTCAAAGGCCTGAGCCTCCTCAAACAACCGCCTGACCACATAAATGGCCACACACCCAAACACCAACAAAACCTCAAATCTTCTACCTTTCAACCTATTCTGCATAGCTTTTTCATAATTTTTGTTCAAAACTAAGCTCTTGTTAGTAAGCCAAATGAAAAAATGTTGCGAAAGCCACCAAAAATGTGACCAAAACACAAAAACGCATAATTTGGGCAGCCACGCCGCCTTCGTCAAGCGTCCCGGGCTATCAACTCCTACTCCTCGCGGCTTCGCCAGCTGCGGGGTATCCGTTACTTTACCTGCTGCGGGGAGTGCGTTGTAGAAAAGTTTTTAGCTAAATTTTGTAGTAATTACCCTCTCAATTATATCGTATTTGCCAATTAGTATGAAAATAATCTATCAGAATTATAAATAGGTTTAGCCATATGAATAAATTAGATTATATGAAAATTTTGATTTTTAATTGTCTAAGGTATCGTTGATTTTGTATATAATTTTTTAAAATTAAAGTATTTAACATTTCCTTTTTATAAATCATTAATTCAATAAAAATACTTATAAACACAAAAATGACACTTAAAGTCCGTTGACTCATCGTCGACAATTTATGAATCTTTACCGTGTAATGAATATTAAAAATAAAATTGGAGTTAGAATTAAGCTATTAAGAAATGATTTAAAAATTTCTCAGGAAGAATTAGGCTTTAGGTCTAATATCGATAGAACATATATAACAGATGTGGAAAATGGTAGAAGAAACATTTCGGTTGAAGTTTTAGAAAGGGTTATAAAAGGTTTAAATACTACATTTAATGATTTTTTTAACACACAAGATTTTAAATAAACTAGTTTTATGGGAATAGAAAATATTAGAAATTTCATTAAAGAAAAAGCTGAACAGTTCGGGGCTAAGTGTTTAACCTGATAAAAAACTGGACATAAAATTAAGTTTAAAAGTTTTAATTTGTGTCAAATATGGGAAATCATCGAAGGAACTGGTCAAGTGAAGAAAAATTAGCTGCAGTTCAAACCTTAAAATCAAAAGGAGTATCAGTAAGTAG
>CAMCYZ010000241.1 GCA_945885545.1 Spirosoma fluviale | reverse complement strand
GCTGCTGATTGAATAAATGTACGTCTGTTCATGATTTTTTTTGGTTGAATTTTAGAAAAGAAAACCCCGAATTGCTCCGAGGTTTTCTTTAGGAATAAAAAGGTCGAAATTAATATCCTGGGTTTTGAGGGAAAGAAGATGCTGTTCCTTCCGCTCTATCAATCTGAATTTGAGGTATAGGTCTCAAAACATGAAAGTCTTTGATATTTGGAGCTGCTTGAGGGTTATGTTTTTTAACTCTTTCTAATAAGACTCCCCATCTTTTCAAATCTAACCAACGCATTTGTTCTCCAATTAGCTCTCTTTCACGCTCTTCCATGATAAAGTCCATTGTCAAATCACCAGCGTTGATTTTCATTTGCTCTTGTTTGCCTGGCCAAGCAGCTCTAACCCTAACTTTATTTATATTTTCTAGGGCAGCATCGTTTGCTCCAGTTTTTAATTGGGCTTCTGCTAAGAGTAAATACGTATCCGCCAATCTCATGGCTAGGTAGTCGCGACCACCTTCGAACTGAGTACGGTCTACTCTAAGTGGGTCCATTTGTTTTCTTAAAGCCGGGAAGAAACGCTCATCATATCTACTAGGTACTAAAACTTGGTATTTCTTAGCAGCCCTTTCGGCTACAGGCATATCATAACCAGGTAAAAACATGGTAGTATCACCTCTTGCAAAAGTTACCCTTGGTTTAGAGTTGTCAAAAGTGGTATTGAAAGCACCTGGGTTATTGCTTTGATAAGAATCAATAAAGGTTTTCTTATATCTACTATCGTTTACTCTATTTTCAGGAGCAAATACCACATTATAAGTATAAGGAGTCGGCCTGTATCTTTTAAATGGTCTTCCGTTTTCAGTATCTCTCAACATACCTGGTTGAACGTCATATTCCATTAAGAAAAATACGTGTGCATTATTTCCTCCACCGTTTGTAAGTGGGTCGCGAGTGTACTGTACAGACCATATTACTTCCATATTGGTTTCATTCCCAACTCTATGAACATCCGCAAAATCATTCATTAAGGTAAAACCATAGTTTTTGATTACACTTTCAAAAAGTGGAATAGCTTTAGAATAGTCATCTGGAGCCTTGGCTTCAGAGGTAGCTTTGGTGATATAGACTTTCCCAAGTAGATTCTCTGCAGCCGCTTTAGTGGCTCTACCATATTGGGTTGAACGAGCTTTTGCTTCTAAATCAGGAATCGCTTCAGTTAAGTCTTTAATGATTTGTGTATACTGAGCTGGAACTGTAGATCTTTTTACATCTTTGGTAGGAGCTAGGGTTTCAGTTAGTCTTAAATCTACGCCACCAAACAACTGAGTTAATAAGAAATAGTGGTGGGCTCTTATAAATTTGGCTTCTGCTATTCTTTGTTTTTTGGTGAGTTCAGCCACTCCTGTAATGTCTTTGGCTCGATCTAAAATAGCATTAGATGTATTAATACCTCTGTAAAATTCGTCCCAAATTTGTACCACATTACCATTTCTGGTATCAAAGTCGTTGGTATAGGTGTTCATAAACTTCCAGCTACCATCTGCACCATTGGTATAGGTATCTGTTCCAAAAATAGTGAAATTGTTTCCTGCTTCAGTTCCATACCATGTACGCATAGAACTGTAGGCAGAAGCTACCGCATCATCTAAACCTTTAGGAGAGTTTATGTAATCATTTGGCACCGCAGAGATTACAGTTTCTTCCAAAACATCGCTGCATCCTTGAGAGCTAAAAATCCC
Source organism: Spirosoma fluviale (assembly GCA_945885545.1). Taxonomy (GTDB): domain Bacteria; phylum Bacteroidota; class Bacteroidia; order Cytophagales; family Spirosomataceae; genus Leadbetterella; species Leadbetterella lacustris. Next base: position 3,177 of record CAMCYZ010000241.1, on the reverse strand, counting down.
CATAGCTACTAAGCCAATTTTAGCGGATTTAACTAATATACTATTTGATAATTTCATTGTTTTACAAAAATTAAAATTTAACATTTAAACCAACTGTAATTGTCCTAATTGCTGGAGCTACGTTAGCATTTACATCGCCAGCACCCACACCTTGTTCTCCGTCCACAAAGGTTTCAGGGTCAATACCTTTATATTTGCTGCGGTATTCGGCAAAAATAAACGGTTGCTGAATACTTGTAAATACTCTTAGGCTTTCCATTTTCATTTTTGATGCAATAGAAGAAGGGAAATTATATCCCAAATTGATGTTTCTAACTTTTATGAACGATCCATCAAAATACAAAAGAGAGGAGTTGTATTTAGGAAACTCCTGGGTAACTACCGGCTGAGGGAATTCGTTTGTCGGATTGTTTGGAGTCCAATAATCAACGTTTAGGTTATTATATCTTCCAGCCAATTGATTAAAATCATTGTGGAAACGGCTTCTAATAAATTGTCCTGCACGTGCATACAAGAAGAAAGAGAAATCTAAGCCTTTGTATGTAAACCTGTTGGTCATACCTACTACAAAATTTGGAACTGCAGAGCCTAAAATTTGGCGGTCATCAGCATTTATTTTGCCATCAGGGCCCATTACCAGCTTTCCAGAGGCATCTCTACCAGCGATATCCTCTATTCTTATCTGCCCCACTTTTTCACCGTATTTGGCGGCCTCATCTGCTTGGTCTTTTTGCCAAACTCCTATTTTCTTTAAGTCAAAAAATACTGTTAATGGTTGCCCAATAAATCGACCTGCTGCTATATCGTCTACTTTACCATTAGCAAGTTCTATAATCGCTTCTTTGTTTTTGTTAAAAATAAAATCGGTAGTCCAAACAAAACCTCCACGATCCACATTGGTAGTACCTAAAGTTAACTCTATACCACGGTTACGAGTTTGGCCAATGTTTGTTGTAAAACCTCCAAATCCAATCGAGGTCGGCAATGGTTGTGGTGCAAGTAAGTCTGTAGTATTTGTTTCGTAAACTTCTAAGGTTCCCGATACCTTATTTCCAAACAAACTAAAGTCTAAACCAGCATTTGCTGTAGCAGAATTTTCCCATTTAAGATCTGGGTTTCCAATTGTATTTGGACGGTAACCAAAAGCTGCAGAATTATCCCATGCATAAGAGGTTCGAGCCAATAATGCCTGTGTTTGATAAGGGTTAATACCGGTATTTCCAATGGATCCATAACTCAAACGAAGTTTTAATTGGTCAACAAACTTCACATTTTTTAAAAAGTTTTCGTTGGTAATGTTCCAGCCAAAGGCTACAGAAGGGAAATATCCATATTTAGTATTCGCTCCAAATCTTGATGAGCCATCTGCTCTTATGGTGGCGGTTAATAAATATTTCTCTTTGTAGTCATAGTTTATCCTTCCCATATATGACAACAAAGCCCATTCAATTAAATTGGTATTGGCACCTGTTATCTGGCTTGCATCTCCCAATCTATAATATTGCTGAGTTTCGGCAGGCACACCATTTACAGCTATAAAGGTTTCTTCAAACCTATCTTTTTGATAAGATTGAAGTGCGGTCACATTTAAATTATGTACCGATTTAAACGTTCTATTATAGGTTAAGATGTTTTCGATTGTATAGTTTAATCTAATCTCTTCATTTGTTCTTCCCGATGCATTTCCTCCTCTATTTGCATTTGTGAAGGCCCCAGTAAATCGTCCATTTCTAGCAAAAGTAAAATCTGGACCAAAGTTAACCCGATATTTTAGGCCTTTGGCAATATCCCATTCTCCATAGATACTATTGAAAGTCCTGTATCTTTTGGTTTCATCTACTTGTGCACCATCCACAATTTCTGCCAATGGATTGGTCCTGAGGCCATCATTGGTAGGCAAAAAACTCAAAGTCCCGTCATCGTTAAACGGTTTACCTAAAGGATTTTCTTGAAATGCACCACCCATAGGATTATAAAACTCACCGTTTCGCTTACTACCTACAAACAAAGATGAGATTCCAAATTTCAAATTTTTACTAAGTTTGTGGTCTAGGTTTACTCGGAACGTATATCTAGTGAAATCTTGTTTTTTTATTACTCCGATGTCCTGAAATAAGTTGCCAGAGATATTGAAATTGGTTTTTGCATCGCCTCCAGATAAACCTAATTGATGGCTTTGAATAGCCCCAGTTCTTAACATTGCATCTACGTAATCAGTAGACTTGCCGGCTTTTATATTTTCTAATTCTCTTGGCTCAAATATTTTAGCATCATCAGCTTCTGTACCTGTACCGAGAGGATATTGGCCAACAGCCCTCCTTGATTCCCTTTTATATTCAGCAAATTGCTCTCCATTCATTACTCCAATTTTACCTAATTCTTCGTTATTACCAACATAAGAATCCCATGAAACTTGGGTTTTTCCGGCTTTACCTCTTTTAGTTGTAATTATAACCACACCATTAGAGCCTCTTGATCCATAAATGGCTGTAGCTGATGCATCTTTTAGTACTTCCATGGAAGTGATATCATTTGGGTTGATATCATCGATTCCACCAGCTAATGGAATACCATCAACAACATATAAGGGGTCATTGGATGCGTTGAAAGATCTACGTCCTCTGATACGAATTTGAGGGCCTGCTCCAGGTTTTGAACCCGCCTGAGTTACATCCACACCCGCTGCACGTCCTTGTAAAGCTTGACGAGCATTGGTAATAGGTAGTTCGGCAATTTCTTTTTGACTAACTGATGAAATTGCTCCGGTCATTTGACTCTTCTTTTGAGTACCATATCCCACTACCACTACCTCAGACAAATTGGCAACATCTTCAGCTAATTTAACATTTACTTGAGATTGACTACCAACTACAATCTCTTGATTTACATATCCAATGTAAGAAAATACCAAAGTTGTATTGCTTCCACTCACACTTACTGAATAGTTGCCTGTAGCATCTGTAATAGATCCTTGTGTAGTCCCTTTTACTGCTACACTCACTCCTGGTAGACCACTTCCCGACACATCGGACACTTTTCCAGTCACTTGCCTGTTTTGGGCAATTACTATCTGCAAGTTTAAAAACAACACAAATAGAAAAAGTAAACTTTTCTTCATAGTTAAAAAATTGGTTAAAAAATTGAAAAAATCTTAATTGTTCTGAGTTAATTTATACT
>CAMCYZ010000240.1 GCA_945885545.1 Spirosoma fluviale | reverse complement strand
TGTTAAATTTGGCAAAATATTAATCTACGAAATGAATAAGATATACATAAGCGATAGCGGACCGAAGGTGTCGGCCGCAATTTACAGTTTTTGGCGTTGGGAAAACGAAACAAATCTAACTCATGAGGTAGCCCAAAGTGTGATTGAACAATGTGTGAAATTGGGTATAAATACCTTTGACCTTGGAAATCATGAGACCAACTCAAAGTCTCAAAAGATATTTTTCGACGAAATAAACAAACTGGGTCTCAAGCGTGAAGACGTGGTGCTTTTTGCCAAGTTTGGTCTTCAGAAAAACGACGGTTTGGAGTATTTCAATAACTCGAGAAACTTTTTGTTAGAAAGTCTGGATAAGTTCTTGGCCGTTCAAAAACTAGATTATGTTGATATTTTCTTGCTCGAAGGCTTGGATTTTATAACTGACCTAGAGGAGATAGCCACTACGCTAGAATACATTGTGCATACCGGAAAAGCAAAACATATTGGCATTGCCAATTTGAACCACAGTCAGCATAAGCTTCTTTCTGAATTTTTGTCCATTCCTATCGTAACCAGCCACATAGAAATGAACTTGCTCACACCACAGGCTATTTTCGATGGACGCTTGGATTTCATAAAAGAAACTTACAGCAAGCCATTGGTGTGGGCACCCTTGGCTGGTGGTGAGATTTTGAGCGGAGGCTCGGAAAAAGCCATAAAAATCAGGAAAATTTTGAACGAAATTGCCCAAAAACAAAATGTGAACATTGAGCAATTGGCCGTAGCGTGGTTAATTCAGCTTGGTGCATTGCCCATTATTGGCTCGCTGAGTTTGGATAGAATAAATAATGCAGCCGAAGCCACAGAGGTCAAACTTTCGCACGAGGATTGGTACAAAATATTTTCGGTAATAAAGTAGATGTTTAAGTCAAAATTACCCCATATCGGCACCACAATATTCACCACCATGTCGGCCCTTGCGGCTGAGCATGGTGCTTTGAATCTCTCACAAGGTTTTCCAAACTTTGCTGCTGATCCCGAACTCCTCGGTTTATTGGGCACGTTTAGTGCCAATGGGTTTAATCAATATGCCCCTATGGCAGGAGTAAAAGAACTCAGAGACCAGCTTTCGTTAAAAACCAAAAAACTTTATGGTGCATATTATGATCCTGAAACAGAAATAACCATCACTTCGGGTGCTACAGAGGCTATTTTTGCGGCCATTGCGGCTACTATTTCTGCAGGTGACGAAGTCATAGTTTTCGAGCCTGCCTACGATTCGTATCTGCCGGCCATAGAACTTTGCGGTGGAACGCCCATCTACATTACATTGCACTACCCGCATTTTGAGATAGATTGGGATTTGGTGAAGTCTAAAATTTCGCCAAAAACAAAGATGATTATTGTAAATACCCCACATAATCCCACTGGAAGTGTCTTTTCTGAAGATGATTTAACAGCGTTGGCCAAAATAGTGGCCGATAGGGATATTTATTTGGTTGGCGATGAAGTTTATGAGCACATCATTTTTGATGGATTGTTGCATCATTCGCTTTGTATAAATACGGTTTTGAAGGAGAAAAGCTTCATTTGTGGTTCTTTTGGCAAGACATTTCATATTACGGGCTGGAAAATTGGCTATTGTTTGGCTCCTAAGCAATTGAGTGTGGAGTTTCGAAAAATCCATCAATATCTCACTTTTAGCACTTTTACACCTGCCCAATATGCTTTGGCAAAATATCTTGAAAACGAAAACAATTATCTCTCCATTCCAGATTTTTATCAAAGGAAAAGAGATGTGTTTTTAGATAGTATAGCAGGTTCAGGTTTTGAGTATATTCCATCCAAAGGAAGTTTTTTCCAAAATCTTACTTATCGAAACATCACAAATGCAAATGATGCTGAATACGCCACGCATCTAACAAAAACGGTCGGTGTTGCGTCTATTCCTATTTCGGTGTTTTACCATCAAAAGCTTGACCAGAAAGTACTAAGGTTTTGTTTTGCAAAGGACGACGAGACGCTGCAGAAAGCAGGCGGAATTTTATCTAAGCTTTAGTTTTTGATAATTTATTAATCTACTAATTTGGTAGATTAAATAGGGCTTGCTATCTTTGCAGACATTTTATCGAAAATCTTAATGGCATCGGCAGAAAATACTTCCTCTAAAGCAATTTTATCTAGCAAGCAATGGTGGTACATTATACCTGCTTTTTTGTTGATTGGTTTGTTTCTGATTATTTATTTTAATTATTCAAGTCAGTTTTCTTTTGCAAAAATAGCTAACGGCTTTACTTCTGAGTTTTTTATATTTTTGATAATCGGGGTATTTGCTCAGCTCGTTGATGGTACCCTTGGTATGGGCTACGGAGCTACTTCCACTTCCTTTTTAATGTCTTTTGGTGTTCCGCCGGCCGTCAGTAGTACTGCTGTTCACGTTTCGGAGATGTTTACTACCGGGGCATCGGCTATTTCACATCATAAATTTGGCAATATCAACCGCAAATTGGCCAAAATGCTCATAATACCGGGTGTTATTGGTTCTGTTGTAGGAGCATATTTACTTTCAGATGTGATTGACGGAAACGCAATAAAGCCTTATATAGCCATTTATATGATGGCATTGGCGATTGTGATTATAGTGAAAGCGGTGAGAAAAAAACGTCCTAAAAAGCCAACGAAGCAATTGGGCGTTTTGGCTATTTTTGGAGGATTTATGGATTCCGTTGGTGGCGGAGGTTGGGGCCCCATCGTGACCTCAACACTCATTGGTCGAGGACGTGACCCACGTTATACCATCGGATCGGTCAATGCGGCTGAATTTGCCATCTCGTTTGCCAGTGGCATAACATTTCTTCTTTTTCAGGGTATCCACGGTTGGCAAGTTATAGCTGGTTTAATTCTCGGCGGCGTGATTGCTGCACCACTTGGTGCATATTTTATCAACAAAATACCAAGAAAACCAGCCATGGTAGCCGTAGGTTTACTGATTATTTTCTTGAGTTTAAGGACTTTGGTGAAGTGGTTTTGATCAACACGATGCACTTAATTTTTTTCTATCACGTAGATGTATATTTCGGTGAAAGTGGCCAGGCACTTTAGGTGAGGTGGAGCCTTGGCAAGGGGGAAACTGAGTGGCTACTTTGCGGACTTTGATACCGCAGCAGTTTCGTCAAAGAAGCGTTGAAGCTTCGAGCAAAGCACAAAATTCGAAACGTCGAGCTGCCCAATTTGACTTGCCGCTTAGTGGGGATTTTTTTCTATTTTGCTCAATGTTGGCTGATGTCGCTTTTGTTAGCCGACACTAACGTTAATGTTCGCAAGTTCTACTTGAAGTTTCACTTTTGCTTGTAGAGCCGTGAAAACTCTCATCAAAGTGTCCATGGTTACATTACTTGCATTGCTCTCAAGCCGGGAAATTTGGGCTTTCTGAACTCCGATTAATTTACCCAATTCCTCTTGTGTTAAATTGCGTTCTTGTCGGGTTTGTTTGATTGCCTTCCCAATTAAGTCCATTTGAAGTTCATACTCAAATTTGTCTCGGTTGGTTGTACCAACTTTGCCAATTAATTCGTCCTGAACGTAGTCTAATGTATATGCTTTCATTTCTTTATAATTTTTATTTTAGCTTTCTCCTCAAAATATTTTGTCCGAATGTGTTTTGCTTTAAGTTGTTCGCTGTCAGGAACTTTACTTCGCTTCTTGACAAATCCATGTGTTGATACTACTAATGTTTCTTTATTTTCTGTCTTGTCCCAAAAAGCAAGCAGGCGATATTGAAGTCCTTGATAAAGTGTTCGAAACTCCCAAATGTCGTCTTTAAGCTTTTTGAAAAGTTCTGGGTCTCTTTCTGTTTGTGATTTACGAACATTATAAAGTATTTTTTCGCTATGCTTTTTGTCGAGGCTTTGCAGAAATTCAAATGCTTCGTCTAAAAGTAAAATTTCGAAAAGTTTGTCCATAAATAATGTTATCACATTTCCCCACAAAGATAATATAAAGTTTCATTAAAACGAAACTGTTGTTTTTTGTCTATATTGTTCGGAATTGAAATGATACATCCATTTAGGAGAAAAATTCAACTTACAAAAGTCAAATCAGCTTCGTTTTTTTGCAAATTCCGCAAAACTCAGCTTCATTTTGTACATTGTTGCACCATTTGCAACCTCTTGGATTACGTATTGCGAAGTTTGAAATCACAAAATATCCAAAAAATGGAGTTATTATTAAACAAATTAATAGGACAACACACGCTGATTTCTCAAGCTGAGAAGCAAATAAATGGGTTTTTTGAACTTTCCCAAAACTTTCGCAAACAACTTTCCATTTTAGGTCGGCCCGAATCTACTTTCAAAAACTATATTCGCCACCTCGCCCAAATGGCTCTGCATTTTAAGTGTCAACCCACCGAACTCGACGAAGACCAAATCAACGGTTATAGCGAGAACGGACAAAAACTACCGAAGGTACAGTTCAAGACTAGCCGCCCGCCATCTGTTTCATCGCTTGGCCTGCGGCCACGACCAAACCTTGGTTATTGGCAGAAGGTTATTTGGTCGTTTTCAAAGTCGGAAGTTTTGCATTCAATAACATTTCATTAGCTAATGCAAGTTTTTTTGGAAACAATATTTTTCCTCTAAATTCTTCTAACTTTTTGTTGATTTTAACAACTGGTATTTTTGCTTTATTCAATTCATCTACTTTCATAACTCTATTTTTTTCTTGTTACTAACTAAAGTTTCGGGGTTAAAAATTGTCGAAAGTTATATACTTTGTGTGCCTTGCGAGGCGGCACTAGGCGTGCCCGCTTCTTTTTGCGAGTCATCCTTTAGATTTGTGCTTTAATGTTTTGCTTTAAAATATTGAGAACTTAGGTTAAATTTGATCAGTATTTTCCCTAAGATGGAAGCAGGAGAAACCTATCGAGACGTTTAGTAAAATCTATGGTGCGATCCAGGCCCTGCTTCCATACT
>CAMCYZ010000239.1 GCA_945885545.1 Spirosoma fluviale | reverse complement strand
TAAACTCATTTGAAAGAATCTCTTTAGAAGAAATGAAAGAGGTGAGTTTGATGGATAGACAAGAAAGCAAATTCCTCATTAAGAAGGAGGGCCTTTCTAAATTATTAATATATTTAAATGAAGAATACCTGCTTTTTTCAATTCAAAACAAAACTATTCTGAATTATAATACAGTGTACTATGATACTGAAGAACTAGAATTTTACAGAGCTCGCTTGGTAGGTAAGTCTAACAGATTAAAAGTTAGAATTCGAAACTATGTAGATTCGAAAATTTCATTTATTGAGATAAAGAAAAAAAACAATAAAGGAAGAACCACTAAAAGCAGAAGAGAATTTGAAGGAGAATTCCCTTTGGTTTTAGATAGAAAAGAAGCAGTTTATGTAAAGAAAACGGATACGAAAATGAAAGTCGTTTAGTAGCAACTTTAGCGGTTTTTTATAAAAGGATAACCTTGGTGTCTAAAAAACTAAATGAAAGAGTAACTATAGATTTGGATTTAAGATTTGCCGATAAGAATAACTCAAAACACTATGAGGATGTATGCATTATTGAAGTAAAGCAATTTCAAAAATCATTATCACCAATTTTTGAAAGATTGAATACCATCCGAAATCTGAAAGGACCTATAAGTAAATATTGTCTTGGATTACTTAGTTTAAGACCAGTACTACCTCATAATTTATTCAAAACAAAATTATACAATTTCAATAAATTTATTATCAGTACAATATGATGCCATCTGAATTAATGAATGAAATATTTGTGCCTTTTACTGATGCTTTATGGCTCAATTTTTTAATAAATCTTATCTTTTTATTAGTATTATATCGTGTACTTATCTTTAGAAATAATTTTGATATCGGATTTCTTTCCTCAATTTTTATTCTCAACATCACCATTTATTTTACCACTGCTGTACTAAATAAAACAGAGTTGAATTTAGGTGCAGGATTTGGGCTTTTTGCGGTGTTTTCTATGCTTAGATTTCGTACCACAGATATAAGTCTACATCAAATGATCTTTATGTTTTTAGCTATTGCTTTTGGACTGATAGCGGGAGTTTGGCAAACAAATTTAAATGGCCTTTTTGCAATTTTTGCTGTCATTTCAACTTTGATTTTTGGCTTTTACTCAGTTTTTAGGAAACAAGTTTACACTACAAAAACTATAGCATATGATAAAATAAACCTCATTATTCCTGAAAGACACCAAGAGCTTCTTATTGACCTAAAGGCTAGGACTGGGCTTGATGTTAAAAAAGTGGAAATTCTCGACATAGACTTTTTGAAAGATGCCACAGAAATAAAGATTTTTTACAATTAAGTATTGAACAAATTAATGAAAAAGATATTCTGTTTTTTAATTTTAACTATTGCCGTTTGCAATAGTTTATTTGCCCAAAATTCACCAATTCTGAGGACTTCTGTAGGTGCTGAAAAGAAATTCACAAAAAAATTAAGTTTCGAAACAAAACTCGAAACTAGATATTTTACGACAGTCTATACAGACGCTATGATTTTTAATTTTTTTCGACTCTTTGAATTAGGAGCTAACTACAAATTGAATAAGCAATTATCGGCTTCGATTTTTTATCGATATGCTCTCCGAAAAAACAATGAATTTACTGATTTTGAAGGTAGAAGCAGGTATTTTGTCAATCTAGCTTATCAGGCAAAATTCAATAAAATACGATTGCAAAATCGCTTGAGATACCAGCAACAGTATCGTGACAATGATGAGATAAGTGAATTAAAATCCAGTTTTTTAAGATATAAGTTAGAAAATACATACAAAATTAATAAAAAAATAAGTCCTTATTTGGCCACAGAGTTTTTTTATAAAATGCAAACCAAACGTATTGATCAACTACGATTAAGCACTGGTATAAAATATAGAATAAATAAAAATAACGGTTTGGAATTTGGAGTTTTTAAAGATTATAGTACCCTTGGAAATGGATTGTTCAATATAGAAATGGGTTATAAGTTTGATTTTTGAAAAATATGGAATTTGTATATTTGCTAAAAAACTAAAAATGAAATCAAATCATTGCCCCAAAGAAAAGTAAAGTTTCTCGAATGTAGGTTTTCCAATATTCCCAGCTGTGTTCGCCTGCATATTTATGAAATTGATGTGGAATTTGGTTTTCCAGTAATTTATGATGTAATGCGAGATTGTCATTAAACAATGGGTCGTTTTCGCCACAGTCAAATCTAAAAGGTGCAAGACTTTCTTTATTTTGAACGAGAATTTCTAACACATCCTCAGGCTTGATAACTTGTTGATCTAGTTCTTCTTTATGCTCAAGAAATTGTGCTAAAGTTTTATACTTTGTTACTGAAGACAAGCCACTGAAGGCTTTAAAAACATTGGGATATTTTGCCCCTAATCTCAAAGCCCCATAGCCACCCATCGACAATCCAGCTAAAAAAATGGGTGATTTTGAACTGGTTTCTCGGTAGCTCTCCTTAGTGAGTGCTATCACATCTTCAACTATCCATTTTTCATAATCTATCTTCTTATGTTGTAAATAGCCACTTCCATCACCAAAAAGTCCATCAGAAGGCATCACCAATAACATGGCTGGAATTTCTTTGTTTGAAACCATATTTGCCAAGGTTTCATGAACCCTGGCATTAAGTGCCCAAGCCCAATGGCTACCATATACGCCATGTAACAAAATCACTATCGGAAGGTCGCAGAAATCTCCTTCAGGTTTATAAACGCAAACATCTGCTCTATGTCCTAGTGCAGGGCTTTTAACGGAAAAGAAATCTAAACCATTAAAAATTGCTTTTTCTTTGCTAAAAAACTTTGTCATTTAATTTTAAAAAATTAATACTCCTTTGGCATTTTTTCCGTCATGCATATCTTGAAATGCCTGAGATAGGTTTTCTAAGTTATAAGTTTTTGTTACCATTTCATCTAAAATCAAATCACCTTTGGCATACAAATTTTGAAGAATCGGGAAATCTATCTGAGGTCGACATTTGCCATAAAGTGGATTTATATAAATTTTGTCCCACTCAAATAAATTCATGTCAATCGTGATTTCTTGCTCGATTCCACTTACTTGAATTGCAGTTCCAGCATTACGAATCATGGCCAAGGGTGCAGCTCCAAGTTCAGGAATTGCAGTACATTCGAAAGCATAATCTGCACCTCTACCATCACATAATGCTTTGACAGCCTCTGCTGCTTTTAATAATCCAATATCTGTTTTCTCAGCTAAAAGTGTGTGAGTTGCTCCATATTCCAGGGCCATTTCTAGGCGTAAAGGATTTATATCTACAGCAATTATTTTGCTGGCACCAGCAATTCTCGCTCCTTGAATCACATTGAGACCTACACCACCAGTGCCTAGAACCACCACATTGGTTCCGGGCTTTACTTTGGCTGCATTTACTACAGAACCGAAGCCTGTCATTACGCCACAACCCACAATCGCTGCCGAGCTAAACGGCATATCGACATGGATTTTAACACAGGCAGATTCTCTGACCAAAGTGTATTCCGACATGGTTCCGAGACTGAATGCCTTTTCAATTGAACTTCCGTGTAAAGTAGTTGAATCAAAAGTAGCATGGCCTCCACTCACTTTATTGCCCGCCGTAACGGCCGAATTTCGTTCACAAATATGTTGGTTTCCTTCCTGACACTGAAAACATTCATAGCACGGAATCGCCCAATTGAGCATGACTTTGTCGCCAACAGAAAAGTTTTTAACGGCATTGCCAATAGCGACAATTTCGCCGGCTCCTTCGTGGCCCATTACCAAAGTTTTGCCCCAAGACTGTGAATCCCAATCGGTGTGGCAAATACCTGCGGCCTTTATTTTTACCAATATTTCATCGTTTTTTGGTTCTTCAATTTCGATAGTTTGAATCGAGAAATTACCATTTCCTGATGCTATTGCTGCTTTGGAATGTATCATAAGGTTAAGTTAATCAAAAAACCACAGGATTCAGTTTAGTATTTATAATTTCTCCAACTTTGGCCCCAGGACACCAAACTTCCCAATCCTTCTGTTGATTTTCGTTCTCAGGTTCTTTCAAAATCATGTTTTTGTCCATGTAGATTACGGTCATTACTTTACGCATCTGATCGGTTTTGTTGGCACCTGCACGGTGAAAAACCCAACCCGAGTGAAAACTCACTTCGCCTAAGTCAAATGGCTCTATAACATGTTTAAAATCAGTAACTCTTAACTTTTGAGCAATCATTTTTTCACTATCATCGCTGATGGCCAACTCCCTGCCCTCAATTATAGCATGACTGCCCGCACTAAACTCCAGCGGCCCCATTTCTAAGGGGATTTCTTGCAAAGGAATCCATGCGGTTACGGTTTTGTCTGTTTCCAAAGGCCAGTAATATTGGTCGGCATGCCATGGGGTGATGCCGCCACCTCCTTCTTTAAAAAGTGCTTGGTCGTGATAAATTCTGGCTCCGTCTGCTTGCATAAGCTCGGCAGCTATTTGACCCAGACGGCGGCTCATTATAAATTCTTTGATGTTCTCATCTTCTCGCCAAAGGTTAAAAATCTGTAAAAAAGCTTTTCCATAAGTGTCTCGAGCGTCAATTGGTTTGTCTTGATTGTTGAGTTCGTTTACTTTTTGTGTGATTTTTTGGCCATAGTATGCTAATGTTTCGGCATCAAATACATTTTTAAGCTTGATATATCTGTTTTTTTGATAGAATTCAATTTGCTCTTGGGTAAGTTTGTAAGGTTGATTAATATTCATTTTCGTAAGTTTTGATGATGCAATTTCCGTAGAATTTGCTCGTGAAGTTTTGATTATTTTTTCATAAAATTGGCTAATATTATCATTTTGGTTTATTTTATTTATTAATTTTAGATAAAAAAGGACAATGAAGGCCGTTTTAGAAAAATTAGATCTTGATGCAGGATGTTCATTTCTTTATAGAAACTTTGCTTTGCCAACTTTTGACGCCGCTTTTCATTTTCATCCAGAGTT